>NZ_AQGU01000025.1:319964-639928 GCF_014905615.1 Pseudoalteromonas aliena SW19 | reverse complement strand
ACAGTAATAATACGCAATAAAGTGTTTACAAGCTGTTTTAAGATGTAACAAAGCATTACATATGTACATTACAACTAAGCGTGTGACTAATTAGGTTCCTGAAAAAGAATTAAAGACGTTACTTTTTATACAGAGGATATTATGAAAACTGAATCGATGGAGTGTAGACTAGGCTGTGGTGCATGTTGTATTGCACCCAGTATTAGTTCGCCAATTCCAGGTATGCCAAATGGCAAAAAAGCCGGAGAACGTTGCATTCAGCTAGATGAACGTAATTTATGTAAGTTATTTGGTGATGAAAGTCGCCCAAAAGTATGTAGTGATTTTAGCGCCACGCTTGATGTGTGCGGGTCAACAAATGCACAAGCTCTAGCGCTTATTACCGAGCTTGAAGAGCTCACTTAGTGAACTATTAAAATACACATACATTTACAAATGAAAAAAGTGTACTGTAAAATAATTAACTAATTTAGTAGGGAAACTCTTGGATAACTGGATTTGCCGAAGTTATTCAGCTTTATAAGGAAATATTGTATCAAAGTCGATTATTCAAAGTATTCATTAGATGAACTACTCGAAGCAAAAAAGAGTATTGATAAAGTAAAATACGCAGAGAATTTTAATGCGCTAATGATTGAGTTTTCTCGTAGAGAAACTGAAATAAATACGCTTAAAAGTGAGGCTAAATCTGCGATAGCGGCAAAACAAGTTGTTTTAAAAACCACCTGCACAGCAGAGCGTATCCTTGGTTTGTTCTTATTTGGCCTAATTTTTGGCTTTCCTGTAGGATTTTCCATAGATCCCAATACACTCGATGGCTCTGATGTGTTTGTTTCTTTGCTATTAATGAGCATGTCAGGCGGGCTACTATTTCACTCATTTAACAGTGGCTGGACTTATGGAGGAAACGACAACTTAGATATTGCTGAAGACCCTATTATGTTTACCGTTGCACAGCTAATTTATACATGGCTTTTTGGTTTCTCTAGCATTGCTTTTATTTTAGCATCATTCTTTTGATTGAAGTTTAACCGTGTGTTTGATGCCAATTTACTTGAACACTTTTAAGTAATTAAAAGCTGCGCTTTTCACATGAGCAAGCTCCACGTCTACCGCCAACGTGGAGGTGTGTGAGTGTTTGTGTAGACGTGAAGCTTGCTTACGTTACTAGTTACCAGCTATACGTTGCACTTAACGTGTATTGTTCACCGCGCCCAGGTGTACCAGGTATTTCTTCAAACGACTCATCCCATAAGTTATCTGCCGCTAAGGTGATAAATAAATTACTCAACTGTGGCGGAGTTATTCTAAGCGTTAGCTGGGTAAATAACGCGTTGTCATTGCCGTTTCTAAGTGCATTTTTGTGTTGTGTACGCCATTCGTTATCTATTCTAAATTCTAAAATATCAGTTGGGTTGTACACAGCGCCAAGTGTTAAACGGTGATCAGGAAAGTTTAATGCGTAAAAACTGGCATCAATATCGGCTACGCCGTAGTTTTCTGATTTATGTAAATAGGTGTAGCTTGCTATAAGTTTTGCCGTATCAAAGTGCTTAGTCGCTAAAAATTCAACCCCTGCAGTATCAATATCAACTGGGTTTGCAAAGCGCGCTGAAGTTGAATCAAAGTTAAAGGTCCAATCGGTTAAGTTATTATCTTTGCGATAAAAAATAGCCGAGTTTAACTGCCAGCTTTGTTCTTCAAGTAATAAACCTAGCTCCAAGTTTGAAGTGGTTTCGCGCTTAAGGTTGTAATTACTTCTAAATAATCCACCAGAATCACTGCCGCCAATGGCGGTATAGCCTGCAACTTGGCTTGCTTGTGCATAAGATAAATAAAACGTGCGCTCAAAACCTTCGCTGTTTTGTGTATTTAGCGTTACATCACCAATGAGTGACAGTTCAGAGTCGTCTCTATTTGTATCGTCAAACGCAGCACCTAAACGAAATGTAAGTTGTTTATTATCCTCAAGCACCATTTGGTATTCAGGCAATACGCTTAATTTATAATACTTTCGTGAGGTAAAGTTGTTTTCAAGTGTTGTTGATTCAATCGCGTCATCAATAAATTGTGCTGAGTAATTTATTGCCAGTGCATCGCTTTGTGCATGGCGACCCGAAAGTCCAAGCGATTTAACGTCGCTTTTATGAAAAGCTTCAAATGCACTAGGATTTTCGCGCGAGTAAATATAGTGATCGTCATGGGTACGATAATACGCCGATACTTCAAAGTTACTGTTATCAGCGTAGCTTTGCTTGTGATTAAGCATCCAAAGGCGGGTTTCTAAATCTTCAGTTTCGTTAACGCCAAAAGGGGTGTACAAGTTAGGCCAGCCAAAAAACTTATCTTGCGAGCCATAAAATAAATCGGTTTGGCTGTCCTCGCTTGCTAATTGCACGCGAGCTGAGGCGCGCGAAAAGTCATGGTCACCATTATCAATGGTTCCATCACTTTGCGAGTGAGAATACTCACCTTCAAAGCCCAGAGTATAGTTAGTTAAACTATCAAGTTGTGTGTTTTTAGCAGCATGAATGCTTTGAAGATTAAAGTCATTTGTGCCAGTACCAAGCGATATACTGCCGCCTGTAATAATTGGTTTCCAGCCAAATGAAACCGTGCCTACAGAGCTATTCATACCGAGCAGTGCGTTATCGGCGCCTGTTAAAATATAAGGTCCTGTCAGCATTTGCGGTGCAATAGGGATTTCAGCAAAATAATGACCAGATTGCGGGTCAAGCAGGGTAGCGCTTCCTACTCTAAAACCGGTGTTTTCGAAAATACCGCCGCGTATAGTTACATCAGCTTGCGCCTCAGCCATATTACGCGATTGAAGGTCAACTCGGGGGTCATATTCTAAATTAGAAATAGGCGAGTCGAATGTACCTACTGGCAACTTATTTGCAGTGGGTGAGGCCTCAACCGTTATTTTCTCGATTGCCGACTCATCAGATAGCGTATTAGCATTAGCAAATGCAGTAACGCTGCATAATATTGCAGGTATTATAAGGTGTGGTGTGCGATTCATGTGTTTCTCATCATTTTTTATTTGTAGCTGCGGTTACAATTAATTTCAAAGCTTATATTTGAGCATGATAAAATAACTAAATGTAACAGCAGTCATTTTGTGCGCGATTGTACATTAATTTGTTAATAACTGCATTTGATAACCATTTACACTTTATTTATTGGGTAACATTTATAATGGATACGACACAACAAAATACTATTTACTTTGCTGGTGGCTGCCTGTGGGGTGTACAAGAATTTTTAAAGCACTTACCTGGTGTAATAAGTACTGAAGCAGGGCGGGCTAATGGAACAAATGATAATACACAGGGCGAATACGACGGTTATGCTGAGTGTGTAAAAGTAATATTTAGTACAAAAGTGGTTAGCTTAAACGAGCTGATTGGCTTCTTTTTTGAAATTATTGACCCGTATAGTATTAACAAACAAGGGGATGACGTAGGCCCTAAATATCGCACTGCCATTTATAGCAAAAGCCAAGATCATTTAAAGGTTGCTAGCAATTATATAAGCCAGCGAAGTGATGCCGATAAAGTTGTGGTAGGTGTAGAGCCGCTAACTAATTACGTACCAAGCGATCCTGAGCATCAAGACCGTTTAACTAATCATCCTGATGACTATTGCCATATACCGCTTGAGCTATTGAATAAGTATAAATCGTAAATTTGATACTTGAAATAAAGTTAGGTAACTAATTGGAAGCTGTCGCTTCTCGCGCAAGCAAGCTTAGTGCCTACAGGTAAAGTTTAATTCGGTGTTTTTGTAGACGTACAGCTTGCTGACGTAACGAGCGCAGCTCGTAATTTAAGGTTGAATATAGCGTTAGGTAAAGGTAAGTAATTAGAAGCTATCGCTTCTCGCGCAAGCAAGCTTAGCGCCTACAGGTAAAGTTTATCCGATGTTTTTTTTGTAGACGTGCAGCTTGCTGACGTAACGAGCGCTTTATTTCAAAAGTCCCAAAAACAAGCACCCATAAAAAAACTCACATACTGTGAGCTTTTTCAAACTAACTTTAAAGTTACTGCTGTTTTTGTGGCGGGAAGTTACTTAAAATTTCGCTCACTGTTTTATTAATTGATGCTTCACGCTGTTCTGGCGATTGATTTTTCTTTAAACGGCCTTCTTTTGCGCCGCGCCATACTAGCTGGTTTGACTCACGATCTACAATATCAATAATCAACGTACCCACTTCGTATTCACGCGCGGTTGTATCGCGTTCAAATCCAGTGCCCCAGTAACCCCAGTTGTGGCGGTAACCTACGTTAAAGGTATCTATTTCAAGCTCTTTATCTACCGATGCATGATAGTTAACAAGTACATCAGCATTTGCTGCATCCACTAAGCTCATACCTAATGTTTGGCTCAGCTCTTTATTAACAGCAGTGCGAACACGTTTTTCCATTAGACCATTAATTTGATAGTTATTTGTATCTTTGGTTAGGCTGGCGTTTTCTACCCAAGCAAATGTTTTAAAATTACTAAAGTTGGCCGATTTATCGTAATCCCAATCTGGGGTTTGTGTACAGGCTGTTAGTAGTGCTAGCGCTGCAACAATAAGTATGTTTTTCATTACGTTTGCTCCAATAAAATGCATTAATTTAAAATAACACACATAGTAAAAATGTGTATTATTTAAACGTCCTAAATATTAGTCTAATCACTTTGTTTAATGTTCAACTTCAATCCAATCTTTTTCATCTACCCAGTTTTGTGCGCCGTCTTTTACTGAACGAATAGGCACGATATAGTCACAACTTATTTGTGGCTTAACTGAGGCAAATATAGGCACAAAGCCAAAACTTAGTGCGGTTTCTATAATTGCTTTTTGATTTTGTGGATCGATATCAGCTGCTTCATCTATATAAATAGGTATACGGTATAGGTTTTGTTCCTGATCGCTTAATAAGTAGCGAATAAACAACATGCCACACAATAACTTAATCGTAATACGTGTGCCGTTCGAACCCGCCGAATCTATTTTTTCAAAGTGCTCAGTTTCACCTGCGCGGTTAACTACTTCAAAACGAATATCAAATAAATCAGTAAGTGTTAGGCCAGCTTTGTCTGAGGCGAGTTTAATTAAATGATCTTTTGCTTCGTTTACCGCACTTTCGCTGTACGGTTCTTGGCTCAGTAAATCAAGCGTGTCACCTTGCTCAAACTGATGCGAGGTGCTGATAATGGTATCGATACTATCAACCAGCATTTTGCGCGGTATGACGTTAATTTTAAACGCTTGCAGGTTTGAAATTCGGTGCTGGCTTATGCCTTTGTTAAAGCTGTTCATTTCGCGGCGAAGTCGGTCTAAATCTTCTCGCAAGCCTTTTATAGTTGCGGCCACTTCGGTAAGCGCAACGCGTGCTTGGCGCTCAACTGCGTCGCGTTCGTTATCAATATTATGAAAGGCGCTTATCAGCTTTTGGTATTTAGTATATTCGTCGTTTTCGTTGTCGAATTTAGTAATACCGGCGTTATATACATGCAGATAGGTATTACGCACGTTTATGTCAAAATTACGCAGCTCTTGGCAGTCTTTATTAAAGTGATGAACAAGATCGCTTAAGTTATCAAAGTCGACTGTAATATCAATCATATACGGGGTTACTTTGCCGCTGTATAAGTCAAGCGTGTGGTCAATTCGCTCGCTTTTAACTTGGCGTAAGCGCTCAGTTTGGCGATTAATTTGCTCTTGTTTCGATTTAATTAGCGAGCGGCGATCGGCAATTGAACCACTATTTTTTTGAATATCTTGTAGGTAGTCGTCAACTTGTTCGCGCTCAGCTAATAACTGCTCTTTTAGCATGGCTTGCGCTTCAACTGACTGCTGCATTACATCAAACTGCTCTAAGCGTTTTAGCGCGCTTTCTGCGCTCATAAGCTCATCGTATAACGCGTCTTTTTCTTTTTGTTTGTCGGCAACGTTTGCAGCAACATCACGTTGTTGCTTAAACTCTTTAAGTGAATGCTCAAGTGCACTGAGCTGAGCGGTTAATTGCTCTTTGTTTTCACCGCTTTGCATTTGTACAGGCGAGAGCTTTTTAAGTTTAATGCTCGCGCCTGGTAGCGTTAATACGCCGCCTTTAACGTTTTCACTTAACAGCGATAAAAATTCCCCAAACGCGTCTTCGTCATCAATGGTTATATCGCCGTTAGTGGTGGTCGCAAACGAGAGAATATCTGGGTTTAAAATGCGCGATATTTCTTCTACTTCTTTTAAAGAGAGGTCTTCGCGCATACGGGTAAACAAATTAAACTCAAGGTTTTTAAGTTGTAGCTTTAAGCTCTTAATTTGTTTTTGTGTTTCGCTAATGCGGTAGTCAAGCGTGTGCAGGCTTTGCCCTTGTGCGCTGGTTATAGAGTGCGAAAGCGACTCGTAATCTTGCTTTAACTGAGTCAGGCTGGTTTTAAGCGTGGCTTTATTTACCAGTTCAAACTCGCTTTTAAGCGCATCGTAATCTAAAAACCACTGCTCAATTTGTGTTTGTCTGCGCTCTATATCGCGCGATTGCTGTACATATAGGCTTTGCTTTTGCTCAAACTCGTGTTTTTCGTGCTCTATATCTTCAAGGGCTATACCGAGCTCGTTAAGTTGCGACTCTTGATAGGTATCAAAATCAATCAGTGCTTGGTCAATTTTAGGCGCGTACGCCGCTAATTTACCTTTAAGCACGGTTTGGTTTTCAAGCATTGATTCAAGCGCGGCTATTGGCTCTTGCATTGACTCAAGGGCTTTTAGTTCGCGTTTTGAGCGATTTACTTTATCAAACGAGCGGCGCCATACTTCATAAAAGTCGACCTTAGAGTTTGACATATGGCGTTCAAACACGCGTAGCATAAAGCGTTTTACATCGCTTGCGCCTAATTTGTGTAAGTTAAGAATACGTCTAAATATTTCTTTATAAATAGCGGAATCTTGGACATTATTTAGCGGGATCATTTTTAAGTTAATGTCGCTGTCAAACGGGGTTGCACCGCCAGTCAATAGCGCGTTTAGCTCTTGTGCTTTAAGCTCAATAGGATTGTAGTTAAGCGATTTTAAATGGTTGAACAGCTTGGTAAATTTAATAATGGTTTTACCTTGCGTGTACTGCTCTAAATCAAGTTTTCCTTGGTAGCAAAAGTACTGATGCGCGTAACCGGCAATTTTACCAAGTCCTGCAACGCCAATGACTACCGAGCCATGGGGCAGGTTAGCTTCTAGTAAAATGTACGACTGATCGGATGAAAAATAAAACTTTCGGGTTTCATCTAAATCGTGCCCGTCCCATTCTGTTAAGCGTAAATCGTTAATAAGCGGAAACTGCAGGGCGTTAATAACCGAGCTTTTACCTGTGTTATTTGGCGCGCAAATAGAGCTACTTTTATCAAGCGGGATCACACATTTTGCATAGCCTGCGGTGTTAAGTAGGGCGAGTTTACTTAGTCCATATAGATTTTTCATTCCTCGTCCTCTGTTAGGTAGGTTTCTTCATTTACTTCCATTAGTGCATCAATATAACGGTGAATTGGCGCTTGTAGCATAAAGCCGCCTTCTACTTCGCGGGCTAAACCTAAGCGTACCATGCGCAGGTATACGTCTTTGCGCAGATCTGAGCCCGAAAACACCTCAAGTTGATCAAACAAATGTTTGTTAATTTGCACCAGCGTTTGCATAAGCTCTAAATCGTTTACGTCGTCAAACAATGCGCGCATTGGGTCTTTACCCGTATTGGCGTAGTGCTCAATTAAAATGTAAATGGTGAGTGCGATAGCACGAGATATTTTGCCCATATTTGGCGTGCTTTCGTCGCTACCAAAATAATAAAAGCCACGGCTATCGCGTTTTAAATCGTGACCTAGGGCGGTAAATAGGGCGGTGTAGTCTTCTATGTGTTGGTCAAGCTCTTGCCACATTACGTTGTCTTGCTCGCAAATGTGATAACCCGCTACTAATTTTTTATTAATGGCTTGTAGATGAGTTAGCTCGTTTAAGTTTATGTGTGTTGTAGTGGTTTCTATCATAAGAGTTACTTATCTGCCTTTGTATCTAACTGAGGCTCTGAATTAAATGGATATAAAGAAAAGTACTGACCGGCAATGTTTACGCGGGCTTTTTCATCGCTTTGAATTATTTTAATATCGCTGTCGCTGACTAATTTTTGATACAAAAATAGCATTTCGTCGGCATCGAGATCTGGATAGCTTTCGTCTAAAAATTGCAGCAAGGGCTGCGGCTTTTTGCGTTTTTTATTAAAGCGCTTAGCAAAGCTGGTTTTAACATCGTTGTAGTCAGGAATATTAGGCGTTACAAATGCAGGCACATCTTGTTGATCGGGTAACTGGTATTCTTCGTGCTCAAATTCAACCAAGCTTGCCATGTAAGCCACAATATGGCGTTGCTGACCAAGCGAGTATCGCTGTGCATCGCTCACAAAGTGTGGCTGTACTGCGCTTAGCATGTTGTCTACGCCATTTTTACGCACAAGCCCAAGTACTTTTGATGCTTGGCGAGTAATTAAGTTATTACGGCGTAGCTCTTCGCGCAGTGGCATAAGCATGTCGGCACTTTTACGTAAACTTTCTCTGCCCATTAAATGCATTTCGAGTATACGAGTACGCAGTTGCTCAAGCATACGTTTGTCGTTGTAGGCTTTACCTGAACGCTCAATGTGTAGTATTTGCTTACTTATTTGCTCTTCAATGAGGGTAAAACACGCATGAAAATCACCGCGAATATCAACCATTTCAAGCATTGGCTCTATGTATTCGTCAAACGCTTCTGTTACCGCTTTATAACGCTTTTGCAGCGATTGCACGGCATTGTTAGATTTAGCTTGTTCAACAATGTTTAAAATCGCATTTTCGTTGTGTGCGTATAGCTTCATTATTTTACGCACCCGATCATCCATAATACGGCTGTAGCGGCGTAAATCGTCAAAGTCTTCTATTTCGCCAGCGCTATCTAGGCGGTTACCTAAACGGGCTAGGTCGTCGACTAATACGCTAATTTCTTGCGCTAAGCCTAAGTGCTCTTCTTGCAGTAAAAAAGTAGCAAAATCGGCAATGGCACGATTTATTTCAAGTTGAGAAGATTTAGCCAGTGGAATTAAAATATCTTGGTTTAATAAACGATTTGTTTCTTTATAAATGCGTTCGTTTGACCACGTAGGTTGCTTTTGCTTAATCGCGTTTTGTACGTCTTTTAGGCTAAAGTCAGCCATTTTAAAACGTTTAAATAACAGCTCTAATACACCCCAATGTTCGGTTAAGGTATTAAGTAGCTTTTTTGCTGGGATCATAAGGCGTTACTACATCCTAGTATTTTATTATTGAGTATCGAGTTTATACTCATTATTACGTGTTTTTAATTAACCTTGTCTGTATATAGTATTCGTTTTTAAGACCATTTAATAATAGTTTTTGCACGGCGGCAGTGCTAAAATCCGCGCCGAAAACAGACACATGCGAAAGGTTCTGTTTTGCGTGTTCTTTAAAACTATATCAAAGGTTGTTTATCTACCATGGTTTCCTCGACTATTCTAACCCTGATAGCGATTGCATTTTTGCTCATCGTTATAGAAGATATAATCCATGTCAACAAAGCTAAAACTACATTATTTTTTGGTACGCTTTGCTGGATTCTTCTTTTTATCTACCCTCTTCACGGACAAAGCTCCGATTCAGTTCAACACCTCCTTAACGAAAATATTTTAGAAATTGCCTCATTATGGCTATTTTTAATGGCTGCAATGACCTTTGTCGCGTATTTAAATTCAAAAGGGTTTATAGAAAATATTGTTCATCGTGTTATGCCAAAAAGCATTAGCGAAAAAAAGCTCATGTTTTTGGTAGGTGGCTTTGCGTTTTTGTTTTCGTCGATTTCAGATAATGTAACGGCTACGCTTATCTCTTTAGCCGTTGTAATGTCGTTAAAACTTGAACCTAAAAAACTCATTAAATATGCCACGCTTATCGTGTTTGGGGTTAACTCAGGTGGGGTATCGCTAATAACCGGTGACGTAACCACACTGATGATATTTTTAGATGGCAAAGTAACCATAGGTCATTTACTACTACTTATCGCGCCAGCACTTGCAAGTGTTATGCTACTAGCTGCGCTATTGTCTATCGGTATGAAAGGGCGTGTTGAGTTTGCTGGTGCGGGTAAAACCCGAATAGAAAAAACCGACATTACCATTGCTGTTATATTTTTATCTACCGTAGTGAGCACACTTACCCTGAGTGTAATTTACAGCGTACCGCCTTTACTTACCTTTTTGTTTGGCTTATCAGTGATGTTTTTAGTCGCGCAATTTTTAATGCGGAAAAAAGACATAAACAAAGACATAATCGACTTTGTTCGCGATATAGAATACGACACATTGCTATTTTTTGTTGGTGTACTGCTGCTTGTTGGCGCACTAAAAGAAATTGGTATGCTAAGTAAATTTACCGATCTATACACGGTAATGGCACCCGAGTACGCAAACTACTTAATGGGCATATTATCAGCAGGGGTCGATAACGTACCGCTTACTGCTGCTTTATTAAAAGCAGATATAGTAATGAGCCAACAACACTGGTTGTCGTTTACGTATGCAACGGGCGTGGGCGGTTCAATGCTGATCATTGGCTCGGCTGCGGGCATTATTGCTATGAGTAAAGTTAAAGCGCTTACCTTTATGAGCTACTTGCGTTTATCGCTGCATTTATTAATTTGTTACACGGTTGGATATGCGGGCTCGTATTATATGGGCAGTTTTATTTAACTCATAAATTATTAAATGCTTGACAGCTAGACGTCTAAACGATAACTTTCAAAGCCCCGCTACTTAGTGGGGTTTTGTTTTATTAGCCACTGGTTAATAAAACATTCAGAAGAGGTGCGATACTTAGGTACTTAATGGTAGGCGACGAGAGCCGATGATCATTAAGGAGGGAAGTACTCGCCGAGAAAAATAATGATACGTCGTCATTGTTTTTCGGTTTATGGGGCTGAATCCTCAAAACTGTCACCAATATAGGTGGAGAGCTTCTGGCAGTGGACTTATCTTCAAGCATTCCTTTGCCAAGTTCTTCTTGTTTTATTGCGATTTGGATATCGCGAAAGGAGACTAAATGACTACCCAACCAGCGCTACAAACAGTGCCTCAAACAGAGTTAAGCGCAAAATCAGATTACATCGTTGCCAAATTTGGCGGAACCAGTGTTGCAAACTTTGAAGCGATGAGTCGCTGTAGCGAAATTATTGTTGCAGATAAAAGCGTACGTATTGTTGCCGTGAGCGCCAGTGCCGGCGTAACTAACCACTTAGTTGCACTGTGTAAATCAAGTATTACCTCAAGTGAGCGCCAAGAGCACATAAACGGCGTGCTTGCTATTCAACACACTATTTTAGATGAATTATCGCTAGATGCCGATTTAGCGGTTGGCTTTAACGAAACCCTAAAGGCATTTCAAACATTAGCTCAAGAGTCACTAACAACCGATCAACAACACGACGAGCTACTTAGCTTTGGTGAGCGTTTGTCGTCGTATTTGTTTGCTCAGGTGCTTCGTTCACAAGGTTTAAACGCAGATCGCTTTGATGTGCGCAAGGTGCTTAAAACTGATAGCCAATTTGGTAAAGCAACGCCCAATGTTGCAGCCACAGCGCAAGCCGCTAGAGAACATTTAATCCCGCTGTTAGATGCTCAAGTAATTGTCACTCAGGGCTTTATTGGCAGTGACGAGAACGGCCAAACCACAACGCTAGGACGAGGTGGTTCAGACTACAGTGCAGCACTATTGGCTGAAGCAATTAATGCTAAAAGCGTGCATATTTGGACTGACGTTGTGGGTATTTTTAGCACCGATCCGCGTTTGTGCGCAAAAGCGACACCAATTGCACGCTTAAGCTTTGACGAAGCCGCTGAAATGGCGACCTTTGGTGCAAAAGTATTGCACCCCGCAACTATTTTACCCGCAAGCCGTAGTCACATTAACGTATTTGTTGGTTCGAGCCGCGAGCCAGAACGTGGTGGTACATGGATTGAACGTGAAAAGTCGCAACAACCAGGTATACGCGCAGTAACACAACGTAAAAACCAAATTTTGCTTACTCTTAAAAGCCCAGAAATGCTACTAGCAAGCGGCTTTTTAGCCCGCGTATTTACGCTATTAAGCGAATATAATATATCGGTAGATTTGGTAACCACCTCAGAAATCAGCGTAGCCATAACGCTTGATAACGCGCAAAACGCCTCGCGCCCAGAGCTTGATCAAGAATGCCTAGATAAGCTTGCAGAGTTTTGCCATGTGTCGGTAGAAAATAACCTAACATTGGTGGCACTTATTGGCTCTGAGATTCAATTACGCCAACACGAAATGAACTTAATGAGTGTACTAAAAGACTTTAATATTCGATTAATTTGTCACGGTGCGAGTAAACACAACTTGTGCTTTTTAGTAGAGCAAACTGAGTCAGATAACGTAGTGCAATCTATTCATAGCCGTTTATTAGAAAATGATTTTGCTGCGTAAGTAACGGTTATTCAGGAAAATCAACTAGTAAAATTACCTAGTAAAATCAGTTAACAAAATTAATTAACAAAGTCACTTAATAAAAAGCATCGCCAGTCGATGCTTTTTTTATGCACCACACTTACATCAAAACAAACATTGCTCTCACTACTATTAGTTACCGCAACGCGATTGCTGCTAGCACTCAGCTTTGCACTATTTAACTCGTCAAACACATTAGGGCTAAGTAGCTTTGCAATGGGGCGGCTGGTGGCCTTAGCAAGTGACTCTTTTAATGTCCAAATTCTGAAAAATGTATCTGCTTGGGCTTGGGTATTAGTGGGCTTGGTGATAAGTGTAATTTCATCATTATGATAAAAATGCTTGGCGAGTTTTTCAAATGGGCGCTTTAAGCTTACTTTTTCAACATCAAAACCAAATTCACTTTTATCAAGGTTAAGCGCGACCCCAACTAAACCATGCGAATGCGAAATACAGGTATTAATAACATCATCACCCACGTGTATTTTCAGTTTTGAGCTTGTCTCGTCAAATTCTGTACTCATTTTATTAAGCGCTACGAGCACATATTGCGGCTGCGTTATTTTAATAAGGTGTTTTAACAATAACCGCGAAGCTAAATATTCTTGCTTAGCTTGCGGGCTTTTTCTACGGTTTATAACTGATAGCTCAAATGAGCTTAAGCAATCAGGCAAATTAAAGTCACTAAGCTCAAGTGTTTTAGCATTAAAGAGTAAAATACTGTGATTAGCTAACGGTAACTTCGCCAATTGAGTTGAGGTAATGCTTAATGTGTTTTCAAAATAATGTGTGGTCATAAATGCTTAAAGTGAGTGAGCCGCTGTAATTATGAGCGGTTAACAGTGCTTATTTATACAACGAGCAATTTTATTACTCAGCTGGCATGAAATATGGTTTAATTCACAATAATCAAAATAATAACAGATTTGTAGATGTATGGCACAAGTGCGTGATGGGTTTCAAAGCCGACTTGGTTTTGTTTTAGCGGCTGCTGGCGCAGCAGTCGGTTTAGGTAATATTTGGGGTTTTCCTACGCAAGCAGCCAATCATGGTGGCGGCGCATTTTTACTGGTTTACTTTATTGTCATATTTTTACTTGCGCTTCCGGCGCTGTATACCGAACTGTATTTAGGGCATAACGCGCAAGCTAATCCTGTAAGAGCGTTGGGCGATGCATGGCAAAACACTAATCGCAAAGTAGGTGCAGCAGCAGGGTATATTGGCCTTGCCGGCGCAGTTGTTATGCTCAGTTTTTACTCAATAGTGGCAGGGTGGATGCTCTCGTACGCTATTGAACCCATAACAACCTTTTTAGGTTTCACAGGGGCAAGCGAATTTTTACATAGTGATTCAGTGCTGCGTAATTTTGTATTTACGCCGCTTATGCTTGTTTTAACCGCCAGCATTATTTTAAAAGGTGTTAAGTCGGGAATCGAAACCTGGTCGCGCCGTTTAATGCCGCTTTTATTAGTGCTACTTATAAGTTTAATTGCTTACATTGCAACACTTGAAGGCGCAAGCGAAGGCTTTGCTGCGTATTTAATTCCTGATTTTAGCCAAATATTCGACCCTGATTTAATTATTGCGGCAATGGGACAAGCGTTCTTTTCGCTCTCACTAGGTGTGGGTTGCATGATGATTTATGGCTCGTATTTACAGCCAGATGCCAACTTACCAAAGCTTACCGCAAGTGTTGCTTTGCTTGATACAAGTGTCGCGTTTTTAGCGGGTTTATTAATTGTGCCGGCTATTTATGTAGCGCAAAGTAACGGCGTTGAAGTATTTAACGATGGTAAACTGATTGGCGAAGGGCAACTTATTTTTGCTATTTTACCGCAGCTATTCAGTGCGATGGGCGAAGTTGGCTTATTAGTGGGCTTATTATTCTTTGTATTAATGTCGATAGCATCGGTTACGTCAACTATTTCAACCACTGAAATTCCGGTAGCATTTTTAGTCGAAAATCACAGCGTTAGCCGCAGTAAAGCTACATGGGCAGTTAGCGCCGTTGTGCTTGTGTGTGCAAGTGCGATTATATTAAATTTTGACTGGTTATTTGGCTTGGTAATTATGCTATTTACTCAATACCAATTGCCGCTTATGGGCTTGTTTTACTTTATTACAGTAGGGTGGATGTGGCAGCGTGGCAATAAATTACACCAAGCAACAACTGGTGTACATTATTGGTTTGCTCAATATATACGTTTTGTTTGCCCAATATTAATGACTCTAGTGTTTGCAAACGTCGCGTTTGGCTAGTTTTATTTAAGCCCTAAAAATAGATTAATAAAGCGAAGTGAGTTTAAACGCACTTCGCTTTTTTTGTGCTTGTTATTTAGGTACAGCTAAGAACTTTATAAAACCTCATTAGTTAGAGGCCTACCCTCACTTACTTCAAGCGCGTTAAGTAGGGTTATGTTTGCTATTTCGGTGAGTGCTTCTTGCGTAAAAAAGCCCTGATGACCTGTTATTAAAACATTTTTAAAACTCACTAAGCGCGAGAATATATCGTCTTGGTTTATTTCGTCGCTGTGATTTTTAAAAAATAGCTCTGATTCTTGCTCGTAAACATCGAGTCCTAAGTAACCTAGTTTTTTAGTTTTTAGCGCATTAATACACGCTTTGCTATTTAGTAATGCGCCGCGAGAGGTGTTAATGAGCATAACGCCGGGCTTCATTTTATTAAATGCTTCATCATTTATTAAATGGTGAGTTTGATCCGTTAGTGGGCAGTGCAGTGAGATAATGTCGCTTTGAGTTAGCAGCGAATCTAAATCGGTAATGGTGTAATTGCCAGGTTGCGCGCAGGGATCGCACACTAATACTTTGGCA
Source organism: Pseudoalteromonas aliena SW19 (assembly GCF_014905615.1). Classification (NCBI taxonomy): domain Bacteria; kingdom Pseudomonadati; phylum Pseudomonadota; class Gammaproteobacteria; order Alteromonadales; family Pseudoalteromonadaceae; genus Pseudoalteromonas; species Pseudoalteromonas aliena. The sequence continues at coordinate 624,547 of NZ_AQGU01000025.1, read as the reverse complement.
CCAAAGCCATTTAATATGTTACACAACGCAAGGCCAATTTTTCCGCAGCCAACAATACCCACTGTTTTATTGTGCAAGTTAAAACCAAGCAATCCGTTTAAATCAAAGTTGTCTTCGCGTACGCGGTTATACGCTTTATGCGTTTTGCGGCTAAGTGTTAGCATGAGCGCGATACAATGCTCGGCAACAGCTTCGGGGCTGTATGCTGGCACGCGCAATACATTTAAGTTATGTGCTTTTGCTACTGGTAAATCAACATTATTAAAGCCAGCACAGCGCAGCAAAATAGTATTTATGCCCAAGTTTGCCAACTGCTCAATAACAGCGGCGTTTACGCAGTCGTTAACAAATACGCATATGGCATCAAAGCCTTTTGCTAAAATAGCCGTTTGCTCGCTCAGTGCTTGCTCAAAATACGTTATTTTTATAGCGCTGTAATCGCGTGTACTTTGTTCAAAAAAAGGCAGTTCGTACTTTTGAGTACTAAAAAAAGCAATATTCATGGTAATAGCTCCAGCGCTTAAGAAAGATCATAGTAACATTAAACTACTTTACAAAAATGTGCCTAATTAACTCTGTTGGTATTAAGCCTTAAGCGAAGTGAATAAAGGAATTGAAGCGGATGGTTTTTTTTCATTTTTTGCTGCGCTTAATTTCCCTGCTTGATGTAAATTGCTTTCGATGACTTGCTTGAGCGTTTCTGGCTTGGTGCGGGGTGCGTAACGTGCTACAAGTTGTCCTTGCGAGTTAATTAAGAACTTAGTGAAGTTCCATTTAACAGCACGGTTTTGTGAAATACCGCGCGTATGCGATTTCAAATAATTAAACAACGGATGGGTTTCAGGTCCGTTTACCATAACCTTACCAAATATTTCAAACGACACACCAAATTGTGCTTGATAAAAGTCTTTAATCGCTAAGTTATCAAGGGGCTCATTTTGACCAAATTGATTGCATGGAAATGCCAATACGGTAAATCCGCTGTTTTTATATTGTTGATACAGCCTTTCAAGCGCACTTAATTGCACTGAAAAATTACATTTACTTGCTGTATTCACAATAAGGATGGTTTTTCCCTGTAGCTGGCTAAGAGAAAAATTTTCGCTGTTGTAAAGTGGTGCATTGAATTGATAAATACTGTCCATAGGTTACCTGCTTACCTTTCCAATCAAGGAAATTTTATAAAGACTTTCATTCGCTTTTTTATCAGCCGGTTGACATAATCGAGGCCTAGTTTCTAAGTTATCAGTTAAATAGGTCATTTTTATGTCAATGAAAGTCGCATTTATAGGTTTAGGCGTAATGGGTTACCCAATGGCGGGGCATTTAGCAAAAGCAGGGCACAGCGTATGCGTTTATAACCGCACGCAAGCTAAAGCACAAGCGTGGACTGCAGAACATTCAGGAAGCTTTGCACCCACCCCGCGCGAAGCTGCCAGCAATGCCGACATCGTATTTATGTGTGTTGGTAACGATGACGACTTACGCTCAGTAGTGTATGGCGACGACGGCGTGTTAGCAGGCATGCTGCCGCACACTGTTTTGGTTGATCACACTACAACCTCTGCCGAAGTAGCACGCGAAGTGGCTGCAAAAGCTGAACTACAAAATATCGACTTTATAGATGCACCAGTTTCGGGCGGGCAAGCTGGCGCCGAAAATGGCGTATTAACGGTTATGGCGGGTGGTAGTGAAGCCGTATTTGCTAAAGTGCAGCCACTTATGGCGGCGTTTAGCCGTTTTAGTCAATTACTAGGCGGCGTTGGCTCGGGTCAATTATGCAAAATGGTTAATCAAATTTGTATTGCGGGCGCAGTGCAAGGGTTAGCCGAAGGCTTACATTTTGCCAAACAAGCAGGGCTTGATGGTGAAAAAGTAATAGAGACAATATCTAAAGGCGCAGCCGGTTCGTGGCAAATGGAAAACCGCTACAAAACAATGTGGGCAGGGGAATATGAGTTTGGTTTTGCCGTAGATTGGATGCGTAAAGATTTAGGCATTGCGCTCGATGAAGCTAAAAACAACGGCGCAACACTGCCAATGACCGCAACGGTCGATCAATACTACGCCGATGTGCAAGCACTTGGCGGCGGCAGATACGACACCTCGAGCTTGTTAGCACGTATTGAAGCATTACATAAAAAGTAACGCTGTAGACGCCGATCTTGCTTGCGTATAAAAACACAGTTTTTAAAATGATAAAGACATTAAAAGCTGCGCTTTTCACGTGAGCAAGCTCGACGTCTACCGCCAAAGTGTAGCTGTGATTTTTACTTGTAGACGCCAAGCTTACTTGCGTATAAAAACGTAGTTTTTAAAATGGTCAAGATATTAAAAGCCGCGCTTTTCACGTGAGCAAGCTCGACGTCTACTGCCAAAGTGTAGTTATGATTTTTACTTGTAGACGCGAAGCTTGCTTGCGTATAAAAACGTAGTTTTTAAAATGATAAAGATATTAAAAGCTGCGCTTTTCACGTGAGCAAGCTCGACGTCTACCGCCAAAGTGTAGCTGTGATTTTTACTTGTAGACGCTAAGCTTGCTGGCGTATAAAAACGCAGTTTTTAAAATGATAAAGATATTAAAAGCTGCGCTTTTCACGTGAGCAAGCTCGACGTCTACCGCCAAAGTGTAGCTGTGATTTTTACTTGTAGACGCTAAGCTTGCTGGCGTATAAAAACGCAGTTTTTAAAATGATAAAGATATTAAAAGCCGCACTTTTTACGTGAGCAAGCTCGACGTCTACCGCCAAAGTGTAGCTGTGATTTTTACTTGTAGACGCAAAGCTTGCTTGCGTATAAAAACGTAGTTTTTAAAATGATAAAGATATTAAAAGCTGCGCTTTTCACGTGAGCAAGCTCTACGTCTACACCGAATTACATGCTTTGTGCGTAGTTATATAGCGCCTTTAAAATTGTAAGATTTTTTTCGCTGTCGTCATGTTCATGCGCTAGGTTTTCAAGGGTGATCATAAAATCTTGTGCATTAATCGACGGTTGATCTTCCCCGTGCATTAACTTGTTTTGGCAATACTGGCGCCATTGGTCAAGCTCTTGCTGGTTTAGCGTTTCAGGCCAGTTACGGGCGCGGTATCTAAACAACAACGTATTAAACTTTTTATCTTCAAAGTCTAAGTTCAATCCGGCTAACTCATCTGGTTTTGCATCACGAATAATTGCAAACTTAGCCTTGTCGGCATGGCTTGTAAATCCATCGTAAAGTAAGTAGTCAACGTTAGTGGTTGCGCTGTAATCACCTTGCTCGTTAAACACTTCGGTTACTTTATCGCGAAGGTCGGTATTGGCTTTTAAAATAGCTAAGTTAGCTAAGCACTGCTCGCGATCAATCCCCAAACGGGCGGCGTTTTCAGGCAATAATGTTTTAGCTGGGGCTAAAATAGGGCACTTGTTTAAATGCACTAGTTTTAAGCCAACAGGTAAGTCGTCCTCGGCTAAATCTACACGTTTGGTGTATAAGCGTTTGCGTAATTCTTCTACGTTTAAATCAATGAGTACTTGCGGATTTTGGGTTAAATCAAAACAAATAACCGCGTTTTTATTTACCGGATGAAAGCTCATAGGTGCAACCCAGCTTGTACAGCCTTGTGTTGCAGGTATGCGCGACGTGGTATGCACCAGCGGCGTCATGTTAAATACATCAACCAATTCAGCAAGGGCTTTTTTGCCACGCAGCCCAAAAAAGAAGTTATACAGCTTTGGCTGCTTTTCTTTTATTAGTTTAGCCAGTGCAATAGTGGCGGTTACATCGCTTAGCGCGTCGTGCGCAGCGGCGTGTTCAATACCATTGGCGACAGTTAAATGCTCTAGCTTAAAGCTTGGGCTGCCGTCTTCTTTTAACGGCCATTCAATGCCTTCAGGGCGCAGTGCGTAACAAGCACGGACCAAATCAATAATATCCCAGCGGCTATTGTTATTTTTGTATTCGCGCTCGTATGGGTCGTAAAAATTACGGTAAAAGCTATAACGGCTTACTTCGTCATCAAACCGAATACTGTTATAACCGGCAACACAGGTGTTTGGCACGCTAAATTCGGCATGAATTTTTGCTATAAACTCAGCCTCAACCAAGCCTTTTTTCATCGCCACTTGTGGCGTAATACCCGTAATTAAACACGCCTCAGGGTGAGGCAAGTAATCCGCTTGCGGCTTACAATATTCAATAAGCGGCTCGCCAATAATATTTAAATCAAGATCGGTACGAAGACCCGCAAACTGGCTGGGTTTATCTTTTTGGGGGGTCGCCCCCCAAGTCTCAAAGTCGTACCAGTAGATTGTTGCTTGATTTTGCTCTTGATATGCCATGCTGAAAACCCTGAGTAGTTAACTTAAAAGCGTCTAAATACGCGCCAAGTTACTAAAATAATGAATTATTTAGATTATGGCATATGGGCGAGGGAGTTTATAGGTTTGGGTGAGAAATGAGGTGTTAGTTAGGCTTTTTGAATTTTGAGGGCTAGAGCTTACCTATACTTAATTAAGTAATTCAAAAGTGGGCTTTATTGCTGCGAATAAAATTAACTGTTACATTTGTAATCATATTATATGAAAGGACTCTGTAAAAATGAAACTCAATCAAGTTTTATCAATTGTTAACCAAGTCGAAAAATCTAAATTCATTTCGTGTCTCGACCGCCTTTGTTCTGATGCTGCTAAGAATAATAAAAAACTAGCTAAAACAATAGACAACATTGACGGTCAAATTAAAAACGCATCTGGTAGCGAAATTACCCAATTATTCCATACGGTCAGAGATTTTTTTAAATGCTCTGTAAAAGATCAAATATTAATGAGTACAGCACAACTCAACTTGCTAGTTAATATTTTGAGTCGTGACGGGAATGGAGTTGCTCGAATTAGCTGGATTGAATCGCTTTATGAGAAAGAGTGGGCTGAGTTATCAAGGCTCTCAAAAGAGCTTAAAGATTATATTCAACAAAATTCAACTGAAAGCATTTTAGAAAGAAATCGGGCCTTGAAAATTTATCATGCATGCATGAAAGAAGCATACTTTAATGATGAAAAGAATAATCGCGATGCTAAAGTAACTGACGATGAGCGCAGCATTCTGAATGTGCTTGCAGATGAGTTGAATTTAACAACAGATGAATGCGCTGCTGTAGAGCATTTAGTCGATGTTATTCCTAAAAATGGAGTGCTGGATGCTTTAAATAGTCTGAGGGACATGGGGTTATTGTTTATAAGTAAAAAACGCCAAGAAGTGTTCATTCCAGATGAAATAGTAACTTTACTTAATGAAATTCAAGGGAAAGATTTAGCCGATAAATATATATTAAGAATCCTCAGAACTCTTACTGACGCTGAGCTTTCAAATGCACTTAAAGCGCATGGTCGTAAAATAAGAGGCGTAAGCCGAACTGATAAGATTCAAACAATTATTCATTCAGGGCTTAGCGCAGCTAGATTACTATCAGATGATATTCACAGTCTTGAAGATAATCAAAATCAACGTAAAGAGCGCTTAAAACAGTTAATTCAAGACTTAGAAATTGACACTGAAAAACTTGGCACTACTTTAGATGAGCGTATTAGTTTAATACTATCATCGCTATCAGGTGCAACAGAAAAGGAGTTTGATTCCCTCAGCGCTAGTGGATTTAAGCAGCTTCTAAAAACATTAGAAGAACATTTTCCAACAATGCAAGTAGTGCTTAAAGAAGCATTTGAGCTTGAAGCTAATGAAATAATAGATACTGAAAAATTACGTGCCTTGAGTATCACACCTCATGATATTTTATATTTACTTTCAAATGATGAAGTAAGAGAAGTTCGAGATAGTATGGGGCTATCTAAACGTGGTAATGCGCGTTTTGCTATTTTAGAAAGCTTTGCTAATGCGACCGATAAACTAATTGAAAATTACGACGCATTAGCGCGTCGTGATATCAATACTCTTAGGGAAGTTGGTGCAGATGTAACAGAAGCAGATATTGGTGTTAAGTTTGAAGAAGTCACAAAAGCAATTTTTGAACTACTAGAGCTAAATATCGACGAGGACCTTCGTAAAGATTTAAATACTGCTAAAGATAAAGCAGATATCGTAATTTCACTAAGTGATAACGACATAATTATAGGTGAAGCAAAAACCTGTAAAAATGGAGATTTCGCCAAATATTCAACAACGTCGCGGCAAGTAAAAGCCTATGTAACTCGCGCAGAAAACCAGGGTAAACGAGTTGCACAAGTGTTGATAATCGCGCCCAGCTTTTCAGATGATTTCATTGAGTCCGCCGAAATGGATACTGAAGTAAATATCTCATTGTTAGAAGCGCATGGTCTTAAGTTAATACTTGATGCTTACAAATCTAAACGTAACCCAAGTTTCGCTCCTAAGTTACTTACTAAAGGTGGTTTGCTAAAAGCAGAGTTAATAGCCAAGAATATTTAAGGCAGATACTAAAGGCATGTACTAACTTAAAAAATCAGTTAATTTAATAAAAGAAAAATCTACCTAATACAATGAAATTAAAGTTAAAAATAACATTACTCTACTCACTTTTTATATCTACTAGTGCTTTAGCTGAACTGGCTAAAGTTCAAGTAAATGGCTTTGACGTTGAATACGAGCTAGCTGGTAAAGGTAAACATACTATTTTACTTGAAGCGGGCGGTTCTGCTGGTTTAAGTGATTGGGATCCGGTTTTTGAATCACTGATTCAACACGCTAGAGTTATACGGTATTCTCGTATCGGTAATGGCGGCTCTGCACAAATAAAGAAAAACTATAGCTCAGAAGAATATGCAGCAGAAGCTTTATTATTACTCAAAACACTGAAAATAGAAGAGCCTGTTGTGTATGTTGCGCATTCTTATGGTGCTTATATTGCACGTGTATTTGCTGCAACATACCCTAATCAGGTTAAAGCGTTGATGTTGATTGAGCCTGGATCGGAGCACGATGTAGATATTATGCGCGCGATTGATTTGCCACGCGCTGAAAAAGAAATTGCAGCCATAAAGCTCGACGATATGAAAAATGGAATGTCGAATCAGTATTTAGATTTTTGGGCAAAACGCCCGCTGCCAGATTATCCACTAATTGTTGATATACCCGTAACTGTTATCGCCTCAGTTAAAAAGTATAAAAATCCATCGGTATTATTTTTTACCGACAAAGCGCGTGAAATGTGGGGCGACTTACACTCAAAGTGGGCTAATGCCTTTCCTCAAGGTGAAATAGTAATAACAAATAAAAGTTATCACTACCCACAAAATGATGAGCCAGAAATGGTTGTAGCCCAAGTAGTTAAACTGCTTGAACGTACTAAATGAGGTGTGGGTTTGGTTGTTGATTGTATAAATACCAATTACTGTAAATGAGTAGTTTGGCATTAGACTAAAGTCTATAGGTTAGATTTATTCACTCATTAGGTTTGTTTTAATCGTTTGTCGTTTTTGTGTTAATTCTCTAAAGTTCAGTTGTCGGCAACAAGCACGACTTCACCAACAGGACTACGACCATGAAAACACTTATCAAAACTATCGCTCTTAGCTCACTACTTACATGTTCAGCTGCTGCAATGGCTGAGCAAAGTGATTACAAATTAATGGTTATTGAAACTGCAACTGCGCCACAGCCACTTGAGCAATCATTTAACAGCTGCGCACTGAATGTTAAGTCGAAAAATTATGCAGAAGCTGAAGCAATTTGTACACAAGCAATTGCGCTTTTAAAAGACGCTGATGGCCCTAAATTTAAAGTACGCCAGCTTACGTCATTCGCATTAAGCAACCGTGGTGTTGCACGTTTAAAAGCGAATAATGACACAGGTGCCCTTGCTGATTTATATGAAGCTGCAAAAATGTCTAGCAGCACTATGGTATCGCACAATTTAACTCGCGCTAAAGAAGAATTGTCGTTATAAAATTATTACATGACGTTTTATAAGGCGCTTAACTAAAGCACTTTATAAAATAATACAAAAAAGCCGATGTTGGGTTAACCCCAAACATCGGCTTTTTTGTATTTAACGTTTTTAAACTATTTACGATTTAGAGCTAAAATCTAAAAATGAATATTAAATTAACAATTTAGGTTGTTTAATTAACACTTTGTATCATAATGTGGTACGAATTCACTGACGGTAAGTATGATCATGAACATCGTAAAGGTATTAACTGTGTGGTCGTATGTCATTCCCTAAAATAATAAAAGTGGCTATTGCATAAGTAATTAATCGTTAATAAAAATTTTACAACAATTAGATATAAAAAAACTGCTCAGCGATTGGTTATTTCATTGAACTTAATTGCTTGATATTTATACCGATCCGCAATAATACTTAATTATTTTAAGGGGCCAAACCTGGCGCTAGCTTAGTTAATAATTTCTCATTTAGAACAACTAAGTAACTAAATTTTTGCCTTGCTATCGGCAAGGTTTTACTACCTCAAAATAGATCACTTAATTAAGCGAATTGGTATTAGACAGATTGGAAATCCTACAATACAAAAATGGAAGTACTTATATGTTGGTTAAAAAAAGTAAGCTTGCTATCTCATTGGTTATGGCATTTGCACTAGGTGGTTGTGGCGGCGGTGGAAGCAGTGCAACAGTAGAAAAGACGGCAGCAGTAAAACCTAAGCCGGTTGCTGCAAAGCCTGATCCAGTTAAAAAAACGACCATTGCACTCACTGGTAAGGTGATTGATGGATATGTGTCGGGTGCAACCGTTTGGCTAGATATTAATGGAGATGGTAGCCTTAATGAGGAGAGTGAGCCATCAGTTGTATCTACTGAATCAGGCGATTACAGTTTTAACTTTACACAAGAGCAGGCGTTGTGTGTGCCATATTCAACGATGTATGTTGATGTGCCTGTGGGTGCTATGGATGAGGATTTAGGTGAAGTTACCGAAGCGTATCAAATGTCATTTCCGCCCTCAATTGAGGTTTTAACTGGTGAAGATATTCGCAATATATCACCTTTAACAACCGTTATTTGGGAGCAGTTGAGCCTTCAATTACAAAAAAGTGGCAACAATAATTTAAGTTGTGATGCACTTAAAGAGAATATTGAGCTACTTGCAAATCTTCAAAGCGAAATAACAAATGTTATGCAAAATTTGGTTGCGCATTATAATTTGTCGACAGAGCAAATTTACTCAGATTTTATCGCCAATAACGATAGCGAGGCTTACGACAGAGCACAAGCAATTGTTAAGGGATTAAAAGCGGCCTATAAATATAAGCAGGAACTAGATGCTCAGTTTCCTGACGCAGAAGAAGTAAGAGCAGTGATTTACCAAGACACAGCAAAAGATGATGAGTATGGGTTTGAAAATGCATGGTACCGCGATAAAGTTATTTTTGCAGGCGCTGAGTTTTTTTATGAGCAAGTAAAGCTTCAAAATACAGACGCACTCGATAAAATTGATTTTATTTTAACTCAACTTCAATCAATAGATACGCCTTGGGGTGAAGAGTCGTTAAATGGAAAATTAAGAATTAGAGACGATGTATACATTAACGCCGATCGTACTTACCGATGCTCTAGCATAGAGAAAGTTAGTTTTGAGAACAGTAATGTGCTTTATAGCGTTGATAATACAAGCCCATCCGTTAACTTTCCAACAGCTGATGAATGCGTTAGTTCTAATTTAGATACACCGTTCGAGCGAGGTTTTAGCATTAGCTATACTGAGTCGGGAGCGTTTTACCAAACTGACTTTGCCTTTAGAGAGGAAAATGCCGATTTTCAAACATTATCTAATTGGGTAAATGTTAAAGACAAAGCTGCTGATTTAGACACTCAAGATTTAGTTACCGTACTCGCTGCTATGCCTTATAAGTTTGATGACGAAACATCTATTGATGCTAGCTTTTGGCGTAAATACAAAACTACAGATAACGTACGCATTTCAAAGACAATTGAAGGGCAATGGGTTAGAGATACTCGCAGAGAAGATGGAACAATGTTGCATGAATGTAGTGATAATGGCGCTGATTGGACTGCATGTAATTAGTTTTTTCCTTAAAGTATGAATGCTAATTAACCTGAACTCTGGATAATAAGTCTATCTAAAGCGGCTATTTTCAGCGCTTTGAATAAAACAGCGAAATGTTCAACATTAAAAACCACGTTAGGTTAATACCTACCGTGGTTTTTTGTTTTTAACTAAAAGTGTTTATAAATCATGGCTATATGTGCGTTAAGTCTCAGCTGAAACACTTGTAATATTGGTGTAATAGTAAGATTTTATCCCGTACGCTAAAGTATTTTAGAAGGAACATATTTAAAAATACTTAGATGATCCGTGTTTATGTGTTTTTTGTATTTAACTATCTTACCGTTATCTTTAATTAATATGCCTTGCTATGACATTTTATAACCACATAGTTTAAGTTTTAGAATGTTTGAGGTATTAATACCTAGGAGAAAACTACAATGCAGCAAGAAGCTACACTCAAACTTAAAAACCGTGACATTAGTTACCTCGAAGCCGATTTAGCCTGCGTAAAAGCAATTGCTCAGGCGACTGTAAATGTTGAGCTATTCACTATTCCGCTTTATATGGTATCGCTTTATTCGATACAGGGAATGCATCAAATTAACAGTGCCGGAAGTAAACTCTACACTGGGCGCTGGTGGCCTGGCTCTGGTGCAACGCCAGCAACTGAAAAAAAACCACTTACAACCAATGAAAATGTATTTAATAAGGTATATAGCGTTTTTATTGAAGAGATGTTGCATTTACAGTTAGCTTCTAATATGGCTAGCACGATAGGTGTCACGCCTATTTTTACAAGTAAAGCACTGCAAAGCGACGATTATGGTTGGCATTGTTATAAACCCAGTTCAACACAAATACCGCATATTCTAGATTTTACAGATTGGAAAGGCAAAGACCCTGATTTAAGTAAGTTAACTGTAGAACTCAGAGCAATGAACGAGGCGCAGGTCGATCTTTTTCTAGCGATTGAAGAAAAAGCAGAGCGTGGTCGTGAGATGTTATCTAATCCCTCAGTAAAGCGAAAAAACGGTGATGTGGGAACTAAGTATTTTGAAGCTGCGCCATTTAATTGGTTTTCATCGAGTATGGGAGAAACTGATTTACCATTATTTGGCTCTATTGGTCATATGTATTTGTGTTATTGGGATTATTTAGAAATAACGTATTCTGATGGGAGTCATTTATTATCGCATTTAATTTCATCTCCAGAAGATAATAGTTTACAGCGAGATCAATTTAATAATGCCCCACCTAGAGAAGCTAAGCAGTATCCAGGTATTCAAACTGAGATAGAAAGTGCAACTAAAGATTTGAATAACGTAAAACTACAGCTCATTAATAACATTAATGCGATTACCGACCAAGGTGAAGGTGATGATGTGGTTAAAACGATTATAGAGCGTTGGGTAACTGAGCCTTGGGCGGTTTCGTTTCAAAAAGCTCAAATAAAAAAAGCGGGTATGCTTGGTACCGTGCAATCTAAGTTTCAGCCGAGTAAAGAGGGCTTAATTAAAGATTATCCAGGCTATGATGATCAAGGAAACCCTACAATGGCTGCATCAGGTTCGGCTCAAGCACGCTTTGACAATGGTGGTAAAGACCATTTTGAACTATTCGACGAGGTTAAAAGCTTGATTGCTAAAGATGATTATATTACTTGGGATGTATGGCATAAAAATAACTTAAACAAACCTTGGAAAGCTTCCATGCTTGGTAGTGACGAAGCGCCTAATTTACCTAAAACTACTGATATTGCAGAGGCCTTAAATCGACTAGGATCAGCGTCAGAAATAGATAATACGTTTACTATTTTTAGCTCTTCTGCTGTGGGTACCATTAAAGGCATTACAACATCACTGAACAAATATTGGGCTGATCCTAAGTCACAATTCCCATCGCCTGCGATGGGTGGTTCAGGAGATCGTGTTTCGATTTGCTGGGCTGTTACGGGCCGTTGTCCTGATCTAGTTACAGGCATTGAAAATCAACAAAAACATCAGTTATATCATGCGTGTCAAGGCATGGCGATAGATGAAAGTAGTGGTGATGATAAGAATGCGTGTGCTAGTGAATTGGCATACCATAGTTGTAAAGGATCGAATGACTGTAAAACACAAGGTGGTTGTGGTTTTGTACAAAGCGCGACGGGTGGTGGCAATTGCAGTAGTTCTGCAGCAGCGGGGCTTAAAAGTGCACCAGCCGATAATTTATGCGGTAGTTTCGGGGGCTGTGCAGTGCCAATTTCAGCATCACAACTTTACCCTACGCAAAGTGATGAAAATTACGAAATGCAACTGTATAAATTTGGTGATGCACCAAACTTTCATGCAGAAAAAATCAAATGGCCGGAATTAGTTGCCAGAGATATGTTACCTCCTGCAGTTGTTGAAAAAAACTCTATGCCTTATCAACCTGGTGAAGCCGTTTACGACGTTGCGTGGCGTAGCTACTGTGCAGCAAAAGGTTTAGTGAAAGCGCAGGGCAGTGGCCATAATAAATCTATTCATATCCCTTCACCGCCGACACCATCTGATATTCGTTTGGTATTACCGCCTTCAACTTAAGCCATTTTTGCAATAACAAAATTAGTGCAATCGCTTAAGTACACTATTATACAGTTATAAACCGTAGGCTCCTTTATGGGGCCTAATACCAATTTACATAAGTATTTGAACAATTTAACGAATTAAATCACTCCATAAGGCTGTTAAAATTCTTATTTAGAACAAATAGGTATAAAATTTTGTCTTGTTATAGTGCAACTTTCTTATTGTTAAATAGACCTTATATTTAAGCATATAGGTATTACTACTTTTATAAGGATCGAATATTTTGACGAAAAACATGCTTAATTTAGAGCCGTTGGGGTTTGGAGTTGGATTAAGGACACAGCACTTTCCTTATCTTATGAATGAAGATGACTGGGCACTTGATTGGTTTGAAGTCATTAGTGAAAACTTTATAGATAACTATGGCTATGCTCGCCATGTATTAGAAAAAATACGCGCTAAAAAGCCGATAGTCATGCATGGCGTGTCAATGAATATTGGCAGTACAGATCCTTTAAATTTGTCATACCTTGAAAAACTAAAAATACTTGCTCATGAAATAGAGCCCGAATGGGTTTCCGATCATCTTTGCTGGACAGGCGCAATGGGTGTTAATAGCCATGACCTTTTGCCAATGCCGTTAACCGCAGAAAGTTTGCAACATGTTGTGTCGAGAATACATTACGTGCAAGATTTTTTGCAACGCCCGTTAATACTCGAAAATCCTTCTAGTTACTTAGAATTTGAACAAAACACTTTCACTGAGTGGGATTTTTTATCAGCGATCGTAAGTCAAACTGGCTGTGGTTTATTGTTGGATGTGAATAATGTGTACGTGTCATCTTATAATCATGGTTATGATCCCGAAACATTTATTAAAAACCTTCCTCACAAGCATATAGTGCAAATGCACCTTGCTGGGCCTACATTAATGGGGGATTGCCTTATTGATACACACGACAGCCCCGTTCCTGAAAAAGTATGGCATCTATATCAGCTTGCCCAGTCTCTTGCTGGTAATAATGTAGCTACATTACTCGAATGGGATGCAAATATACCTGATTTTCCAACATTGATAACGGAGCTGAACAAAGCTCGTTCGGTATTGGCGGGTGTTATACCGAGTAACGGAGAGCTTTATAGTGCAACAGACAACGCTATGGTGCTTTCAACACCTATTGTTCGTTAACGATACAGAGTTAAGCCATTAATATGAATGAAGTAACATTAAAACAAACACAACAATGGATGATGACGATGTTAGTTGTTCGTGGAAACCTTAAACAGAAAGTTATAAAGGCTTCACAACAAGCTAATTTACCATTGAATTTGTTGAATCAAAATAACGAAAAATCGACTTTTTACCGGCGATTAAATATATACGCAGCTGGTTACGTTATGCGTTTAGTAGAATGCCTTAAAGCCGAATACCCATTCCTTGAGAAGTTCATGGGAGAAACTGTTTTTGCAGATTTTGCAAAAGCTTACATTGTTACGCTCCCTTCTAAAAATTCGAGTCTGTATGATTTAGGCGGTGGTTTTGCTCTGTTCCTTGAAAAAACACGGCCAGGCGGATTTTGCAGTATTGAGGAGGAAGCGTTTTATTCTTTACCTGCAGAAATTGCTCGTATTGAAAGAGCGAAAGCAGAAGTCTCTTTAGCCAAGGGATTTGAAGTGGAGCAAGAAGAAAACGTAACATTAGATTTTTTTTCACTATTACAGCAATCGCTTACTGTACGCACACCATCATGTTTACGGTTAGTTAAGTTAGCGTACCCACTTTTACCACTGATGCAAAAACTAGAATCAAACGATGAATACGCTATGCCTATGGCTGAGCTAAGTTTTATTGCTTTTTCACGGATTAATTACACGTTAAGTTCATTAGCGCTCGAATCTTGGCAGTTTGAGTTTTTAAAGGTGTGTCAGCAAGAGCCGCTTTTATCAAACTGTATTGATATTACTTCAAGAGTAAGTGGCTTAGACAAAGGCGACTTATTGGCGCGTTTGATGTTTTGGCTTCCAAGTGCTATTGCGCACGGATTACTGAAAGTGGCTTATTAAAATAGCGTTTTAAACAAATGTTTTTATTTTTTGTTTAAATAGTTAGACAAAGATTATCACTTATTAAAAATATGCTCAGTAGACATTTAATCAAAGCACAAGCCATACATTTATGAAAATAGTGCTATTAAATTTGAGGTGCGCATCAAGAAAGGTAAGTCGTTTAATATAACCAAGAACATTCGTTTATTTCGGCTTTAAATTACGCCCTAAACTCCACTTTATATATTAAACGCTCTTTAATCTGCTTTTTACTTAACTTTACTGTAAAATTATTAGCTTAACACTTGTGTATGTTTACACATGTTATGGATAGCTAAATATTTCAACCAATTTAAGTAGATCTTATGATTTTTTATATTATTAGCTTGAGTACACTTGTTATTATTTTGTGCGTGGCGCTTTATGTAATCTACAGTAATACATGTAAAAGCCGAGTAAGAAAATCAAAAGAATACAATGTACTGTTTGATAAAGATACGATAGTGGATGAGCTAATCACTCAGCTAACAGAAAAAAATCAAACGCAAGAAAACCAAGATAAAACCATTAAAAGTAAAGAAGAAATCCTCGCAACATTTGTTGAACTACATCGTTCAGGCAGTTTTTGCGCGCACTTGAGTGAGCAGGAAATCATTTACTTTGTTAAAAAGAAATTAAACATGGAGAGTAATAAAAATGGATAGCGAGAAAAAAGCGGTTCCAGCAGTAAAAAGTGATTCATTTATGAGTCGATTTGGTCGTCGAAATGTAATTTTAGTTTCATCAATTGTTATTGTGTTAGCGGTAATCGCAACACTCACATCGCAAGTTATTTCATGGAATGAAGCCGATGAACGCTTAGTTCATCAGTCGGCTTTTACTGGCAATTTAACAGTAATAAATCAGGCTGGCCCTTATTTAAAAGCGTTTGGTACTACATCGGCCTATAAAAAAGTGATTTCGATTAACTTTACCGGTGACGCAAATGCAACAGCAAGTGCAATTGTCCCGCTCATTCCTATTCGGTTTTTAGATACCACAACAGGTGGCGCACGCGGTGTATCGCGTTTTAGATTACCAGGTAATGTGCCTGCAGCTGAATCAGGTGCTTTGCGTGGTTTACTTAAAATTCATGAAGAATTTGGTTCACAAGAAACGTTAATCTCTAATTTATTAATGCGTGCAACTACAGAAAACGTAAAAGCATCGGCGCGTATGATGTCGGTAGAGCAACACTACTCTGGTGGTAATGGTCAATTAAGCCAAGATTTTGCTGATCAATTAACTAACGGTATTTTTGTTACCGAACAAATTATTAGCACGGGTGAGCGTGATAAATCTGATGATTTGGGTAATTTAAGTAAGCAACAACGTGTCACTATTAATATTAAAATGGACGATGAAGGTAACACACTTCGCAATGCCCCTATTTTGGGCGCTTACGGTATTACCGTTGTTGATGCCAGCATTATTGATATTGATTATGAGAGCAAAGTAAATGCTCGCCTTGAGGCGCAAAAGCAAGCTGCTGCTGATGAAGCGCTAGCGCGTCAAAACCTTAAAAAAGCAGAGCAACAAGCACGTACCGAAGTTGCTTTAGGTGAGCAAGCCATCGCTAAGCAACGTGCTGAATCTGAAAAGCTAAAAATTAAAGAGCAAATTGATGCTGAACGAATTAAGGCAAATGCCATTATTTCTGCGCAACAACGTGTTGCTGTTAAAGCCGAGTTGGCAAAAGAGCAAGAAGAAATTTTAAAACAACAACGCTTAGAAGCATTAGGTATGGACGTTTTAGCTGAAGCTCGTTTAAGAGCTAAGTCTGCGGCACTTGATCCTAAGTATGTATTTGATGAAACGCTAAAAGCAGAAGTTAAAATTCAAACTGCTTTATTTACAAGTTTAGGCAATAGCCGTTTAGTGCCTGAAATTGTAATAGGTGCAGGCCAAGGCGAGCAAAGTAATGGTTCTGAATTTATGCGTTTATTAGCCGCTGATGCTGCGCTGAGTCTTAAAAAACGTTTAGAAAAAGATAAAAAATAAATAATTACTAAATATATAAACAATATTGAGGCTTAGCCTTTAAATATTATATAAACAATAAAACGCTGGCTGATAAACATTAGCCAGCGTTTTTATTTTGCACATCTAACTCATATAACATACTTTAAATTAACCTAAACTTTGGTTAATTTATTTTCTAAACTATTGAACCATGGTGATATTTTAATTTTTTTCTCTAACCAGAGTTCAGGTTAAATTGTACTCAGAATGCGTTCAGCTATGATGGTTAATAATTTGCCACTGTATACTAAATGTATTAGCGATTTAAATATCAGGGAGAGAACATTGAAAGTACTTAAGTGGATTTTAATTGGAGCTGTAGCTTTACTAATTATAGGCTTACTAATTCCTGAAAAAATAATGATACCGGTACAAGGGGCAACCGCTAAAGATTGGAACCATAATACGTTTTGGTATGAGCCTTGGGGTAAATCGGGTGTGCATAAAGGGATTGATATTTTTGGTACAAAAAATACACCCGTAGTTGCCTCTACAAGCGGTGTTGTTATATTTGCAGGTGAGTTAAGCCGAGGAGGTAAAGCGGTTGCTGTACTTGGGCCTAAATGGCGCGTGCATTATTTTGCACATTTAAATGAGTACAGTGTAAGTGCTGGCGATACAGTGAGCATAAACAGTCAAATTGGTTTACTTGGCGATACTGGAAATGCTGCGGGGAAACAGCCCCATGTGCATTATTCTATTTTATCATTAGTGCCCATGCCGTGGCTTTTTACAACGCAAAATCAAGGCTGGAAAAAGATGTTTTTTTTAAGCCCGCATAAAAAATTAACGATTAAGTAACCATTGTATTGACTATAAATGACCTTTTAAATTTCGCTGTTAATTCCGTATAAAATGGGCTTAACAGCTTTAAAGTAATAAATTTTAATTGTTAATACTGATTTGTTCGTTTACTGCATTGCTACTGCGAGCTGGTGGTATAAACCAATACCAACAATAACATTAAACGGAAAAGTAACGCCTAGAGAACTGAGCATAGCAAGGCCAATATCGGCTTTAGGAATGGCTGCCTTTATAGCAGCGGGAGCTGCTATATAAGAAGCGCTTGCTACCAAACTTCCCAATATAACTACCGACCCTAACTCTAAATTTAAAAGTGTGCCTACCATTACGCCAATCGTGCCTAAAAATAATGGCGTGATAATAGCAAATACTGCTAGTTTCCACTGTTTCCAGGGAATAGGGCGTAGAGTTTGTGCTGCGACTAAACCCATCTCCAGTAAAAATAACGCAAGTACGACCTTAAAGCTGCTGGTTAAGAGGCTGGTTACTTGGCTGCCTTGCACCGTGCCGTACATCATGCCGATAACGACACCGCCTACGAGCAAAATGACACTTTTGTTAGTAAGTGTTTCATGCCAAAGCGCTTTTAACGACAGTTCACTCTTTTGGCTGTTTTCTTTATCAAGCCTTCTGTAAAGCAGTAAACCAACGATGATTGCAGGGAGTTCTAGCATCACTAAATACAGAGTTACTTCTGCACCGACTACTAATTGAGCTGTCTCGGCATACGCAAGCGCTACCGCAAAGGTACCTGCACTTACTGAGCCGTAATGTGCGGCAATACTTGCGCTATTAGCAACAGAGAGTTTAATTACGTATTTTAAAATTGGATAAAGCATAAGAGGAATAAGTGCACCAAGTAACATTACCGAGCCCATTTCGGGTAGCAGTTGCCAGCTTAGATTACCGTGCAGTACCATACCGCCTTTAAGACCGATTGTTAACATGAGCAATAGGCTTAAGGTTTCGTAGGTTGCTTTTGGAATAGCAAGATCAGAACGTAAAATACCCGCTACTAATCCTAAAATAAAAAACATAACAACAATATCTGGCACAGGTGTTCCTTACTAAATCATAAATTAAGAGGCGCTATTGTAGATAAAACTTTGTATAGTAAATAATAAAATAAACAATGCACATGTATAGATAAATATCTATGGAGGTGATTTTGGATTTACGGCATATCTCATTTAGGTTACTTGAAGTATTTATGAGCGTAGTAAAAACTGGCTCAATTAGCGAAAGCGCAAGGCGTTTACATTTAACGCAGCCAACCGTATCGCTGCAAATAAAACGATTACAAGAGGCCGTGGGTGAGCCACTAGTGCTTATGCAGCAACAAAAGTTACATGTTACTGATGCTGGGTTTGCGTTATTTAAAACCTGCCAGCAGGTGTTTGGGCATTTTGAAGACTATCAAGACTTCTTAACCGAGCTTAATGGTGGATCGCGCGGCCGTTGTAAAATTGCCATGGTTAATACAGCGCAATATATTTTACCAAAATTGCTAGGTCCTTATAGTAATTTACATCCGCATGTTGAACTCCCTCTTGAAATAGGCAACAGGGCAGAGGTACTTGATAGATTTGAGCGAGGGGAGGATGATATTTATGTATTTAGTCATCCGCCGTCGCTTGAACACGCACAAGCTGCTCGTTTTTTGCATAATCCGCTGGAATTTATAGTGCCCTTAAGTCATCCATTAGCTCACGTAAAAGCTGTTAAATTAGCTGAGCTAATGCAGTATCGCTTTTTACTACGAGAAAATGGTTCAGCAACACGGATGTTATTTGAAAGCGAGTTACAAAGCCGAGGATTAGTGCTAAATGACTCCGTACAAATGGCCAGTAATGAAGCAATACGGGTAGCGGTAGCGTCAGGCATGGGTATTGCAGTTTTATCACGCCATGTACTTGCAAAAGATGATACAAGCTTTAAAATTTTAAACGTAACCGACACCCATTTAGCGAGTCATTGGTATTTTGTAATGCGCACCGACAGGCACATATCGCATGCGGCACGTAATTTTTTAAAGTTTGCGCAGCAGCACGTAGAACAATATTTAGATACGCAATGGGTACGTAATGAATTACATAAGTTAAATTTAAAGTAGAGTAACTGGCACTCTGGTTAAGAGATTTAAAATTATGACTCCACAACAGCAAAGCGTTATTGAACAAGGGCATTGGTTTAAAAGCCGCAGCCAGTATTTAAAAAACTTTTTATTAACTCAAGGCAAAACGCGTTCACTTAAAGCCCAACAGTCACTATTTTTGCGAGGCGATAAGCATAACGGTATTTATGCCGTACTGAGCGGCGTGGTTCGTATTAGTGGTGTAAGCAATGAAGGAAAGGAAGCTGTACTCAGCTTTATTGAAACACCGCTGTGGTTTGGCGAAGTCACGTTGTTTGATGGCGGCCTACGTACGCACGACGTATATGCGCAAACCGATGTGGTACTTTTTTATGTACCCCAGCGTGCGCTTGAACAATTGTTAAATGAACAGCCACAATATTGGCAAGAGTTTGGTTTATTGCTGGCGCAAAAGTTACGCCTTATGTTTACCTCTATGGAAGATCACGCATTATTAAGCGCTGAGCAAAAGGTATGCAATCGACTTTTAATGCTGAGTGAGCATACAGAGCATTTAACGCCGCTTGTATTATCCCAGCAGCAACTTGCTGATATGACCTATCTAACTCGCCAAACTATTAATCAAATACTGCAACGACTCGTTGATCTACAAGCCATTAGTTTAGGGTATCAACGCATTACCATTTTAGATAAGCAAAAATTACACGTGCGCACTGGCAAGCTTAAATAGGTTTAGTATTTTTATTAGTTGGAACCAAAATTGCTACACAAGCTGAAACGCAACAATGGATTTGGCTAATGACATCTATAACCTTTGCAAATCAGTACAGTAACAATAGCTACGCTAGTATAACTAAAACGGCAAGCCCAAGCGAAGTAGCGGCAATTAATGGCCCTACTAGTAAAAAAGCAAGTGATGTTAACGGAATGAACGCTACACCTAAAGAGCAAACGTTTTTAGAACGTGCGCAAGAAGCAATTGTTTACCAGCGTTTGGGTATAAATAAAGAAAAAATAGATAAATTAAAAGAAGCAATAGAAGATCTTTCTAAAGAATTACAAGGGCAAGGCGCTGATCTTGACATAATTAACGATAAAATCAACGAACTTGAAAAAATGCTTGAGCAAGAATATAAGCAGGGTAGGGACCGAATGGATATGCAACCGCAGCATGAACGGGGTAAGATAATTTCTGCATTGGTTTAATTTATTTAACCTAGCCTATTGCAAGTAAGTTCAACGCAGTTAGCGCTGATAATAGCTGCTGGAGATAGATTTATTATCCAGAGTTCAGGTTACTTAATGTCGGGTACCTGACATTGTTGTTGTACTGATATTTGCTAAAGTTAACTTTATATAAAAATAAAGCAGGGTTCAACAATGAAAACACTTCAACAACAACTTGGTAAATATGGTTTATACCATCGTTCTAAACGCAATGTATTGACCCACTTTTTTGGTATTCCGCTCATTGTATTTGCTGCACTGTGCCTACTTGCACGTATCCAAATACCTGTGGGAAGTTTTCTAATTGATAATTTTGTCATTGATGGTGCACAACTTTTTGTATTAGCGTCAGTTGTTTATTATTTTATGCTGAGCTTTTCGCTTGGCTTTATTATGGCCGTGATACTCACTTTACTCCTTATTGGTGCTCAGCCTATCGCGGCAATGGCGTTTTGGCCTTGGTTGGGTATTGGTGTCGGTGTGTTTGTATTTGGCTGGGTACTGCAGTTTATTGGACATTATTACGAAGGTAAAAAACCGGCGTTTGTAGATGACCTAATTGGTTTAATTATTGGCCCTTTGTACGTAACTGTTGAGCTACTATTTTTAATGGGTTTTTATAAAAAATTAGAAGATGAAGTAAACGCAATAGCAGGGCCTACAAAGGCGTAGAGTATTTTACCAGACCTTATTAAAAGCTAATAAATAACAATAAAAGGGCAAATAACATATGCAATATAATAATAAAACCGTGTGGATCACCGGCGCATCATCAGGTATTGGTAAAGAGCTTGCTATACAATTTGCCGAGCTTGGAGCGCGCGTAATTTTATCGGCGCGCAATGTAGATAAACTAAACGATTTAAAAGCAACCCTTAAAGGCGGGGGGCACTTGGTTGTACCGCTGGACTTAGCCCAGCCAGAGCATGTACTGAGTACAGTAACAGTAAAAATGAGCGAGCTTCCTGCAATTGATATTTTAATTAATAACGGCGGCGTATCGCAGCGTAGCTTATTTTTAGAAAACGACTTTAACGTGTATCGCCAATTAATGGAGGTTAATTACTTTGGTTTAATTGCACTTACTAAAGCTGTATTGCCTGCTATGGTGGCAAGGCGCAGTGGCTCAATTGTGTCTATTAGTAGTGTGGCGGGTAAAGTAGGTTCAAAATTTAGAACGGGTTATTCGGGCTCTAAATATGCGGTTGTTGGTTTTATGGATTGCCTACGTGCAGAAGTAGCACAACATAACATTCATTGTTTAACAATTTGCCCAGGTTCTATTAAAACAGCGATTGCACATAACTCACTAAACGAGCAAGGCATCGCGCAAAATAAACCAGAAAAGTCGATAGAAAATGGCATGGATGTAAGCGTGGCTGCTACAAAAATGATTCGTGCCATTAGTAATAAAAAAGACGAAGTGATTATTGGCAAAGGTTTAAGTGGTTGGGCGCCCACAATTAAGCGCTTTTTTCCAACTCTGTTTAACCGCTTAACGGCAAAAACAAACTATAGGTAGCGTCGTTTATTTCAAAGGCGTAAATGCCGTAAATTTGATCAATTTAGAAAAGGATTCTAAATGAAGTATTTATGGCTGAGCCTGTTTTTTATTGCATTAATTTACTCTGGTATTAACCCAAAAGATCAATTTACATGGCTGCTTGAAGTTATCCCTGCAATTATTGGTGTAGTGCTGCTAGCAAGTACCTATAGCCACTTTAAACTTACCCCTATTTTATATACATTTATTTTAGCGCATTGCATTTTGCTGATGATTGGCGGGCATTACACCTACGCCGAAGTCCCTTTTTTCGATAACCTATTTGGTAGTGTAGTGGTACAGTGATTTTGGCCACCCATTAAGAAAGAAATGTTATGCTAATAAGCATACAAATTTGGGTAAAAAAATGACGAAATTAAAACGCGCAACATATTCAGCGGCAATTAAATTAGAAACGGCTCAGCTTGTAGTAGACCAAGGTTATACGCAAGAAGACGCAGCAAAAGCGATGGGGGTGGGTAAATCAACCGTCAGTAAGTGGGTTACTCAATTAAAGCTAGAACGTAATGGTCAGACACCTTTAGCTTCACCAATGACGCCCGAACAAATTGAAATCCGTGAACTTAAAAAACAAATCCAACGCATTGAATTAGAAAAGGATATATTAAAAAAGGCTACCGCTCTCTTGATGTCCGACTCCCTGAACAATTCTCATTAATTGAGAAATTGAATCAACGAGAGCGTTATCCAATTAGTGTGCTATGCAGCGTATTCAATGTGCATCGCAGCAGCTATAAATACTGGGCCATACGCGATACAACGCCGACACCTGAGCAAGTAAGGTTAGAGGCTGAAGTAAAAGCAATACATGCGATGAGTGGTGGTTCAGCAGGTGCACGGACAATCGCAGCGATAGCAACGAACAATGATTTTGAATTGAGCCGTTATCGTGCAGCTAAGCTAATGGTTAAATTAAAGCTTGAAAGCTGCCAAGTACCTCAACATTCATATAAACGCGGTGGTAATGAACACCTTGAAATCCCAAATCTGCTTGATAGACAGTTTGATGTTGTTGAACCAGATACCGTGTGGTGCGGTGATGTGACGTATATTTGGACAGGCAATCGCTGGGCTTATTTAGCCGTCGTTATTGATTTATTTGCACGTAAAGTGGTTGGCTGGGCAATGTCGTTGTCGCCAGATACTAATTTAACGCTAAAAGCGCTTGAACTCGCGTATGAAAGCAGAGGTAAGCCAAGTGGATTGATGTTTCACTCAGACCAAGGAAGCCACTATACAAGCTTGAAGTACCGCCAACGTTTATGGCGCTATAAAATCACACAAAGTATGAGTAGACGTGGAAATTGTTGGGATAATGCGCCAATGGAGCGATTTTTTAGAAGTTTTAAGACAGAATGGATGCCAAAGGTTGGATATGGAAACTTTATAGACTCTAAATATAGCGTGAGCGATTACATAAATGGATATTACAATAATGTTAGGCCACATCATTATAATGCTGGTTTAGCGCCAAATGAATCTGAGGTTAGATATCAAGATTCTAAAACTGTGGCCAAAATTAGTTGACCACTACATAGCGAGCGTAATAACTACGACAAAGTAGGGCACTTTTTTCAAGGGTTTGTACCTGCACTACTAGCACGCGAAATTTTACTGCGCAAAAAGGTAGTAAATGGTCGAGGCTGGTTAATCACTTTTGTTATTTCGGTATGTTTAGCATTTAGCGCGTTTTACGAATTAATAGAGTGGTGGGTTGCAGTGTTAAGCGGCGAAAACGCAGAGGCATTTTTAGGTACGCAAGGTTACGTGTGGGATACCCAATCAGATATGGGACTGGCGTTATTTGGGGCTATTTGCTCGCTATTAGTACTTTCAAGAGTACACGATAAACAGTTAAAAAACGTTAAAGATTATTTATAGGCTATAGGAACGTTAAAGACTATTTATAGAAACGCTTATAAAAACATTGATAAAAAGACTATTAACTTATGACAGTAAACATTAGTGATTACTCAATTAGCACAGACAAAAGCAAACTTAACTTTAATGTTATTTATAACTTTATTGCTAATAGCTATTGGGCCAAAGGCATTCCTAAAAGCGTGATGCAATCGGCTATTGATAACTCAATGTGCTTTAACACATAGTTTAATAGATAAAATAAAAATTAAATTTTTATTTTATCTTAAGTTTTCGAATGATCTTACCGTCTTCTTTTTCAGACGAGAACATGTTGAAATTAACACCTTGTAATGACTCTATAATAACGGAAGATTCTTCAGATGTTGCAAGTATGACTTGCCCTCCATTATTACAAATATCCGATGCTGACTTAAGTAAAGTAGTAAAACTAAACTTATTAGCTTCTTGTTGACGAGGTTCATCAAAAACTACTAGTTTCGGATGATTAGTATCAAATTCGTTACTTAACTTAAATAAACTTAGTAAATAACTCCAAATAATTCTGATCCCATCACTTGCCGATGTATCAAAACCAATATCAAACCCTTCACGAGTAGGTAAATAAGTTTCTCTCGATATATCAAGCTTCTCAGGCTTAAAACTTGAAAAGCCATAATCGGTTAAGAGACTTCTTAAGTAAGTCTCTAATGTTTTAATTTTTTTAGTATCTTCTGGAGATAGAACACTTTCAGGTAAGTTTCGTCGCTGCTTACATAAAGATGAGTGCTTCCGATGTATTGCATCTAATTCAAGCCTAAGTTCGACTAAAGACTTAATAGTATCTTTATATAATTCAACGTCATTTTCTAATTTAATTTTATATCTTAAATTCTCTTCATAAAGAGAGATGTCAGGCTGAACTACTGACTCTCTAAGTTTACGCAAGGATTTTCTTATTTCATTTAAATTTGATTTAATTGAACCTAGCTCAACAGATTTCGTTCTTTTTTGAAATTTATAACTGTCTGATACATTTTTGAATGCTTTAATTTGTTGCTTAATAAATTCAAGACTTTCATCAACACTCATAACAGAAGACGACGAATCTAAATCGATAAGGTTTTGAGAATACTCTTGACCACACGTTGGGCAGTCTGCATCATTTAGTTTCGTATTACCAAAAACATTTAGTTCACCAACTTTTTTTAAATCTTCATATTTCCGTTGATCTTCAATAAGGCTCGATATACGGATTTCCGTTGAATAAATTTGTTGATTTAAAAAGGAAATTTCAGTATCTAATTCAGTATATTTGCCATCAAACTCTCTCAATTTAAGTTCTTTTCTATCTATTTTGTCTTGAACATTATCATCTAATGTTGAACTGATAGTTTCTATTTTTTTATTAAATTCGAACAATTCATTTTCAACAGTTTCAGCGACATCTTGAATAGAAAGCCACTTATCGTTGTTTTTAACAGCAATATCGACTTTATATTGATCAAACTTTGCTTCAGGTAGCTCTGTAACACCTCGAATTTGCCCTAACACTCTAGCTGCTAATAACTCAGACTTTTTATATGTTATTCGCCATGTATTTAACGCGGAATCAATATCAACTTTTAATTTTGCCCTTTTCTTAACATTATCATTAACATCAAGGTTCAAAATGAATTCTAAGGCTCTTTTTTTTACTTCTTTGATTTTTAAAAATGTAGGTGTAGTTGATTGAATTGATGACCAGCCCTTTTTTTGTTCGATAAACCACGTAGGGAAAAATGTAGACGGATAAAGTGGAATTTCCTTACCGTCAAAATTTGGCACCAACGGAAGATTCCAACTAATAAAAGTATCCAACCATTTAAAAAAGCCTAATGGTCTAGTTGTATCACCTTCTCTATGCAAAAATAATTTTTGGTGTGAATGTTGATTTATCTCATCAATTTTTGAGTCGTATTGATGTATAATGTTCTCTTCATCAGATCCAATTATTTGTCTTGATAAAGTACTTACATCACCTGATTTATTTTCTATTTCTAATAGTACAGAGGATTTAATAATTAAATGCTCACTACCATTTTTATCTTCAATAGCTTTAGTTAATGATGGAGGGAAAGGTAACTTAGCACTCCCCAAACCTAAAGATTTCTCCATACCTAATGCATAAGCAATAGCGTTAATACACGTAGATTTTCCATGTGAATTATCTAACCTAAGAATAAACAGTCCTTTTTCAAAAGGTATATCTACGCCATAATCACCATCGATTGTTTTTGCTATAATTTTTAATCTAGATATTGATAATGCCATTACTAAACCACCTTGAAAATACGTTCAACATTGGCTTCCGTCATATATTTTTTGACAGCCATAAAATATTTTTTTTCAACTTCAAATGTTGCCGATTCATTCAATTTATTAAAGACATTATATCCACTTTCAGTTATTTCAAGCCTACCATTTGATTTAATCAGTAAAGCGTCACCAACCAACATTTCCAATACTCTATCTAGCGCAGGTTCCATTCTAATATCAGGTCTAATACCACTTGTATCGTTAATCCAATAAAGGAAATCATCCAAGTGACTTTCACTCTTACTTATCCAATTAGCGATATGTACCTTTTTTAAGCTGCATTTGTTTTTTTTATTCAAAATACCGAAGATTAAAAGAACTAATGAGGCTTTCCAAATAGGCCTTAAGTCGCTAGGAATTAGCTTTTGACGACGGGTAAATGTAAAGGGTTTATCTAGTATTTGATTAATATCCATTTAAAAATCCAAAGGGCATCTAATTAACCAATCAGCAATAACCCCCCATTTAATTTTCTCTAAATCGGCACCTTTAAAAGATTTTACTTCTTCAATTATATTGTTATGAAGCTTTAGCATTTCATCTTTAATTACTTGCCCAGGTAAAATATCATCAGTTTCAATAATAAAACGCTCTATTAAGCTATCTTCTCTATCTTGAATACAATTAGAAACGGATCCATAAATATCACTCCATTCTAATTTAAGTTGATCCATTAAGTTCTGATAGTCTAAATACTTTTGTATTATATATCCTTTAATATGGAGCATTCTATCTTGGTTTTCTTCTATTTTTGGCAGCTTTAAATCAAGCTTAGCTAAAAAATCAATATTGTCGCTAATCCAGGAAGCCGCATCACCAACACTAGCGCTATTAAAATCAAAAGCTATTTGGTAAGCCTCTTTTCTTAAATGGCTAACTTCATTAGGGTAGTCATATTCCGTATGCACTAATATTTCAAAATCATCACTGACATAAGAAAGCCCTAACTCTCTAACTTCTATAGATTTTTGAGCACAAAACTGTGCTAGAGCCGCAGAGTCATTAGCTGAAGTTGCTAAAATCCAACGATCCATAACTCTTTGACCAAATAATTTTTTAAGCTCATCAACATTGGTATGTGTAAATTTTTTAATGTCTGCATTAATTTTTTTTCGCTGAGCTTCAACTAATTTTTTTACATCTGAGGTTTGTTCTGGCAAGTAACATTGAAAAACATGTCCAGATAAACTAAAACATTCGATACCGAAATCACCTATATGCTTATCCGGCACATCTCTGTAATTAGCGGGTAAATAATGAAGCCTGACAATGTCTTTGAAGTAGTTTTCCCAATCTTTTGGGCTATTTTTTGGATCTAACAAATTATAGTCGCATCTAATTCCTTGATAATTTAGTTTATAGTTAATGTTTTATTATGTAAATGCCTCATATATTACAAACTCAATTAGTCGTCTACTTAAATTAAATAAACAAAGCTGTGATAGTAAATTTACTATTGTGACTAAAAAGTTCAATTTTTTAGTTGCGTATTACGAAAGAAGAAATTTAGGATGGGTGTCACTATAATTCTCCATTGAGGGTTACGATGCCCATAAGACCATACCGCATGTTTTGCATCTTTTTGTTTAACAAGCTTAAACTAGACAGCTACTCCAAATAAATAAAGTCAATCCACCTAGATTCTAATTACAGATTCATAAACTCAGGCAGTATTTACGGGGCTGGGGACACTATTACCTAATAGCCAACGCTTATCAGTTAACGGTGGATTTAGATCATTGGATCCGCCATAGGATAAGAATGTGCTACTGGCGGCAATGGCGTAAACCTCGCACCAAAGTGCGCAGTTTAATGAAATTGGGTGTTAGCGAACGACTCGCCATAGCCTGTGGTATCACCAGTAAAGGCCTTTGCAGAAGCTCGAAAATAAAAGGAATTAACATTGCGCTAGGCAATGACTATTTAGCGTCACAAGGTTTAGTGTCATTGAGAGATATTTGGATCAATATTCATTATGGGAGGTGAACCGCCCATTGCGGACCCGCATGATAGGTGGTGTGGGGGCTGGAGGTTAGAGACCTCCGGCTACCCGATTAAGTGCCTACTAATACGATGAGTAAACGTTTGTGAAATCCCATGAAACTATACTAGATAAACCGCTCACCAAATAGTCAGAATTAATCGGGATCCATGGGTCAGCATTAAATCTAATATACTTTGAGAGTTCATCTTTTTTATGTTGGCATAATGAATCCCACCACACAGGTGAATACGCTACATTCTCGCACGTTGCAATAACTAGCCTAAAGATTGCGTCCCCTACATTTTTTCCTGAGCGTAATACTTCTTTTATGGAATCGATAAATCTGGAACAAATGTAATCGTCGCTTTCGTGCCATGAAAAAATGACAGCCCAACCTGATTTTGTTGGGGCTGAACAAAAAGTGATAAGCGAAAAATTTGTGCCTATTTTAGATATGTCTTGTAATACTCTTCCTTGAAAATCAAATTCTGGATAAAGAAGTCCAGAAAAGGAAATGTTAGGGTGGTTTTCACACTCTAAAACAACATATCTAATCTTTTGGTATTCTTCATTTCTCAATACAGAATCAAACGCCTTTTTTTTCTTCAGCAAAGGAATCAAGCCATTTTCAGTACCTTTCTTTAGGTCTGAAATAAATTCTTTCGTTCTGTTTTCTTCCGTAAACATAGAAAGTTGTTTAGATAAAAGTCTAAGAGAGTTTTCTTTTACGTATACTTCCCTGCATATTGATCTATAGGCATAAAGTGTTGCTTGTTTTGGGTTAGGTTCTAACGGGTAATTATCAATTGGTTCAAAAACCAAATTATCATGATATTTACAAAAACCTTTAAAAGTTGAAAATTTATGTATACTCTTTTTCTTAATTAAAATCCTACCATCTTTTTCCACTTTATCAGCTAGAGCGTATACATGGTTATCTTGGGCAATAACTGTCAATGATTGCCCTTTTTGAACAGAGTGCGCATTTATCACAGAGTCACATTCTGAACCAGAATTAAAGTGGAAACATTTTCCTCTTTTAGCTAAACTATTGCGAGAAGAATGAAATGAACCTATATCAACTTCATCTCTATCTGTTAGCTCTTCCACTGTAACTTCAGATACCCTGTCATCAACCGCTATATATATAAATGCTCTTCCAAATTTTTGTGCTTTTTGAAATTGTTCAGCCCCTATATCCTTGTCAACAAAGTTCTCTTCAGTCACCTTTGTTGGTGGCATAAGTAATTCGAGCACTTTCCAGCCATCTTTTTCAATTTCAAATTGTGCAATAGGCAATATTTCCTTGGATTCAATTGACTTTAACCAGCCTATTGCAGTAATTTTTTCTGCTGTAATATATATAGAAGAGGACTTTCTAGGTTCCACTAAGAATTTAGTCAGATATGTATCCATAGCAACCAGCCTATATTGGCACTTAACACTTTAGTATTTATGCAACACGCAGTTTGTGTTGCATAATCGCTTGTTGGACTGAGGCGCTACCTGCTCGGTGTGTTCGCGTTGGTATTGTTTATGCTATGGGAATTTGCTTTTTATGGCCTAACCGATATCTAGCCAATTTCATTGACGTGTATATCGTATCTAAGCTATCCCTGCGTTACTCAGCGTTTATTATGTCCCTATTAAACCTAATATTTAACTGTTAAGCAACGATATTTTCACCACGCACAGTCGCTACTAGCCTGAGCAATTAAGCAGGTTAACTCATTGATTATATTCAGCAGGGTCGCCCGCTAACTCGTTCGCTCTGTTGTAAGAATTGCTGTTTCCGACGCTGATAGACCAATAAATCGTAAAATGCCAACCTTGTAAATCATTTAACGGTCATTTAAAAAGTAGCAGCGATAACGTAAGTAACCGCTTTAAGCACACTTGTTTGTGTAAGCATATTATAAAAGGTGGTTTACGGATGGTGGAAGCTGTAAAAAACGAGGTTATGAATTATTTACTAAACGCATCTACCTATTTTAAAACAGGGCAGACACGATGTACTTATACCAATCGACTTAAATATTTAGCCTTTCTAGCGTGCTAAATAAAGCGTTAACGGCGTTATAAATTTCTCATGTAGAACAACTATATGTCGAAATTTATGCCTTGTTATCACTCTATTTATCCGTCGCTATAAATGTCTAATAACTTAACACGATTGGTATTATTTGGCTTTTTTAGCTTCTAGAGTTTCTATTTCACTCCAGATTTTTTCGGCTTCTGCACTTAACATAGCGAAGCTTTTAATGTCGCCTTTTCTTTGTGCCTGCATGCCTTGCTCTAGTTTTACGTCGTATTCTTTACGCAGTTTTTTTATTGGGTCAGGCTTTAAAAATGAAAACATTATTATTCTCTTAATTTATTAAATTATATTTAGTTAGTGTACGCATTAATGGGCTTAATAGTTCTTTGTTTGGTGAAAATGTTTACTTTGCGCTTTTAAAGCGCACAGTAAACACGGTGTAATTATTAACGTACTGTGTGCTAGTGCTAGTGCTTACGTTTCTGGCTCTAGGCGTTTAATACCTTGACCATCAATACCTAAATAAATAAAACCATCACTGCCTTGGGCTAGGCTGCGTACTCTGCCTATTCCATCGAGTATTTTATATTGCTTAACAACCTTACCCTTTGAGAGTTCCAGTGCGCTAATAAATGCAAATTTCATTGATGCTAATAATAGCTTACCTTTAAGCTTTGGGTATTTATCACTCGTTACATACAACATATCGGAAGGGGCAATTGAAGGGGTCCAATGTAATACGGGCGATTGCATGCCGTCTTTTTCTTTAAGGTCTGTAAACTTGGTACCGCTGTAGTTAACGCCATAACTTACTAAAGGCCATCCGTAGTTAGCGCCTTTTTTTATAATATTAAGTTCATCGCCGCCGCGTGGTCCGTGCTCGTGAGACCATAAAATATTGTTTTGATTATCAAACCACATGCCTTGTGGATTACGGTGCCCATAAGACCATACCGCATGTTTTGCATCTTTTAGTTTAACAAACGGATTGTCGCTTGGGATACGGCCATCTTCGTGTAAGCGATAAATTTTACCGCCATCACGGGTGAGATCTTGCGGGTTTATAGTGCGTGCGCCGCGATCGCCAATTGAAAAATAAACATAACCTTCATCATCAAACACAGTACGGCTGCCGTAGTGCTGGCCTTTGGTACTATTATGCTCCCCTTTGTATAGCAATTGCTGATCAGACAACTGCGTATAATCGCTATTTAGCTTAGCGCGCATTAAGGCGGTGTTACTTCCGCTTCCTTTTCCCTCACTACTTGAGTAACTAAAGTACAGCCATTGGTTTTGCTTACTATCGGTGTGTAGTGATAAATCAAGCAACCCACCTTGGCCATTAGCGTCAATGTTGGGCAGCCCAGAGACCTTAGTTAATTTAGTTGTATTTTTAGGTAATAAAAATAACGTTCCACTGCGCTCAGATATTAGTAAATCACCATTAGCTAAAGGCTCAATAGCCCAAGGTATAACCACACCATCTGCCGCTGTTACTGCGTTAACGTTAAGCGATAAAGTATCGAGCTGTTTATAGTTTTTTACGTAATCGCTTTTTGCATGCGCGGGTGCATTAATAGCAAACATAGCAACGGTTAAGCCTGCACTTATTATTTTAGGGAGTGTGTTATGTGACATTAAATTTATCATTATGGCTTCCAAAATTAATCCAATCTTACATAACCTTAACATGGCATAAATAAATTTGTTAAGCGTTGAGTTGAATGAAAAACACACACTTATATTTTTATACGATGACCTTTAAACAGAAAATTGTTTTAGTAATTAGCGCTAATAAAAAATTGAATAATTACTCTATTGGGGTTGAAAACTAAAAATTTCAGCGTACACTTGTGCGCTGAAGTTTGAGCGTACACGTGTAAGTTAAAACGTTAAGTATTTTACGATCCAAGAGATTAATAGTGATGATAATTAAAGTATTAAACCAATTTTCAAAATGGTTTTTACACCATCAAAGTTTTGCAGGCTATATAGAGCCAATAATGCAGGTGTTTAAACCTGCGTGGCGTGCAGGGCAGTTTAGAGCGCAAGTAGTTAATACAGTTGTGCTTGATGGCGGTTTTTTAAGTGTGCAGCTTAAGCCAAGCAAACAATGGCAGGCACATACGTCAGGGCAGCATATAAGTTTAACGCTTGAAATTAATGGGCGATTATTAACACGCGTTTTTACCGTGGCTTCAAGCGCTCAGCAATTTAAAAATACAGGTTTGGTGCGCTTACTAATCAAAATAAATGCGCAAGGGCGCTTTACAGGTTTACTCAGTAGCGCATTAAAAGCGGATTTATGGTGCAATATTTCTGCGCCAAGCGGCGACTTTGTATTTAAAAATACACATACACCGGCTACTTTTGTTGCCGGTGGGTCGGGTATAACACCTATGCTGGCCATGCTTGATGATTACTTAAACCAAACAACGCAAAAAGTGTCGTTGGTGTATTACGCAAAAGCCACTGAGCATCAATGTGTTGATGAGCTAAGTGAGTTGGCAGCGCGTTTTGAGCATTTTTCGTTTTTATTATTAACGCGTGAGCAATCAAGCGATATAACCAGCAATATTAAGCCGTGGAAAAACCCAGACATTTACTGCTGTGGCCCTGCTGCATTTATGCAAACGGTGAGCGATTTTGCTAAAACGCATAAGCTAAATTACTACCAAGAAGCCTTTGGTTTGGCGCTGCCTAGCTTAAACGGCGACAGCCAATTTAATGTAAAAATTAACGCAAGTGCCCATGTTGTATCGGGCAATGATGTTTTACTACCTCAGTTTGAAGAAAAAAAGCTACCCGTTAAACGCGGTTGCGGTATTGGTATTTGCCATCAATGCCAATGTATTAAAAAATCAGGCGTGGTACGTAATTTAAAAACAGGTGAATTGAGTGACAACGGCGAGCAGTTAATCCAACTTTGCGTAAGCCAACCTGTTAGTGATTTGGAGTTACAATTATGAAAAACATTAACTATGACATGCTCGCAAGCGAGCTAGATGCCATTAAAATTGACACCCTTGGCAAAGTAGGCCAACAAGATGCTGACTATATTCGCTCTGTTGTGCGCAAACAGCGAGTGTGTGAATGGAGCGGGCGAATTTTGCTAATGCTTGGTTTTATTCAGCCATTATTGTGGGTTGCAGGCGTGTTATTACTAGCGCTGGCTAAAATTTTAGACAATATGGAAATTGGCCACAATGTAATGCATGGTCAATACGATTGGATGAACGACAAGCAACTTAATTCACAACATTATGAGTGGGACATTGCGTGCGATGGACAAAGTTGGCACCGCGTTCATAACTTTGAGCACCACACGTATACTAATATTATTGGTAAAGACAGAGACTTTGGTTATGGATTATTACGCCTGAGCGATGATTTTAAATGGCGTTTTAAAAATGTATGGCAGTTTTTTACGTATATTAATTTAAGTGTGTTATTTCAGTGGGGCGTGTCGTATCACGAGTTAGCTGCAGAGCGTGTTTTTATTGGTAAAAAGAAAGAAAACCGCGAAGGGCTTGTTTCACACTCTACATTAAAACAACGCTTTTTTAGTAAAGGCGCTCGCCAGTTAATTAAAGATTATGTGATATTTCCGTTACTTGCAGGGCCTTTATTTTTATGGGTATTGGCGGGGAATTTAGTGGCAAACTTAATCCGTAATTTATGGACGTCGACCATAATATTTTGTGGTCACTTTACTGAAGAAACGCAAACTTTTAAACAAGAAGACTGCGTAAACGAAACCCAAGGGCAGTGGTATTACCGCCAAGTACTGGGCTCGTCTAATATTAAAGGGTCGCATTGGTTTCATGTTTTAACAGGGCATTTGAGCTGCCAAATAGAGCATCACTTATTTCCAGATATGCCGTCTTCGCGCTATCAAGAAGTTGCACCGCAAGTACAAGCTGTTTTGCAAAAACACGGTATTGATTACCATACGGGTGGTTTTTTTAGGCAGTATACCTCGGTATTAAAACGTATTATTAAATACTCGTTTAAATAAATTTAGCAAATAAAATAATCCAATGCGCAATTGTGCATTGGATTTTTGTTTATAGTGCCGAATATGGTTGATTTGTGAACAGCGTATGCAAAAAATTTTTCTGGTTAATTAAAAAAGCCTTACTTTAGCTATGGTTAAATGATGCATGAATGTCATACAATGGAGAAAAATAGACCACACAAGAGAGATTAAAATGGCCGCATTTGGTACTGTGTTTATGCCGCAGATGATTCAAGCTCGTTTTTCTGATAATAAATGGAGCGAAAGCTCAATTGTCCCTTGCGATAAACTTGAACTTCATGCTGGTGCGCACGTTCTTCATTATTCAAGTACATGTTTTGAGGGATTAAAAGCTTTTCGCCATGAAGATGGTTCTGTTTATCTTTTTAGAATGGATGCAAACATTGCGCGTATGCAACAAAGCTCAGCGCTTTTAAGCTTACCGAGTTTTGATAGCGATATGCTAAAAACCATGATTATTGATATTGTTCGTCAATACGCTGATGAAACGCCATTACCACCGGGCTCTATGTATATTCGCCCAACACACATTGGTACTGAAGCTGCCATTGGTAAAGCGGCAGCGCCATCGATGAGCTCACTTTTATATACATTGCTTTCGCCAGTAGGAGATTACTTTTCAGGTGGTGCAACTGCACTTCGCGTACTGCTTGAAGAAGATGGTATGCGCTGTGCCCCGCACATGGGCATGGTAAAAAGTGGTGGTAACTACGCCAGTGCACTAGCACCCATTAGCGCTGCGCGTACTAAGTATCAAGCTGACCAAATTTTGTTTTGTCCAGGTGGCGACGTGCAGGAAACCGGCGCGGCTAACTTTATTTTAATTGATGGCAACGAAATTATTACTAAAGCGCTGGATAGCACGTTTTTACATGGTGTTACGCGTAATAGTATTTTAACGATTGCTAAAGATTTAGGTATGACGGTAAGTGAGCGTAACTTTAGCGTAACTGAGCTACTAGAGCGTGCTGCCAAACCGGGTACTGAAGCGGCGCTTTCGGGCACTGCAGCTGTACTAACTGCTGTGGGGACGTTTATTCATAACGATAAAGAATACAAAGTAGGCAC
Organism: Pseudoalteromonas aliena SW19; assembly: GCF_014905615.1. NCBI lineage: Bacteria > Pseudomonadati > Pseudomonadota > Gammaproteobacteria > Alteromonadales > Pseudoalteromonadaceae > Pseudoalteromonas > Pseudoalteromonas aliena. The sequence continues at coordinate 588,865 of NZ_AQGU01000025.1, read as the reverse complement.
TGGCGAGCCAGGCCCAACGACTGCGCGTCTTCGCCAAGCATTGAACGATATTCAATGGGGTAAAAGTGAAGACAAGCACGGCTGGTTAACTAAAATCTAATTATAGATTTAATAGCAACTTGCATTAAAAAGCCACCTAATCGGTGGCTTTTGTATTTTTAACTACTTTAAGCTCCGTGTTTGGCGCTTAGAACTTCATTTCTATTTTTCCGTACACGTAGCGTCCGTTAAATCCATACGCTGAGAAGCTAGAGTATGCAAATAATCGTGAGAAGGTTGTTAAATCGTCAACATTTTCACGGGTTGCATCTGGGTAAACATCAAGAATGTTATTAGCACCTAAGCTAAGCGATACGTTCTCAGTAAGCGAATAGGCGACATCTAAGTCAGTTATCCATTTAGGCTTGAGTACTTCATTACGTTCAGGGTTATCTGAAGGGTCTTGTGTTTCGCCATAACGCGTTGTTCTAAGCGTGGTGCGCCACTGTTCCATATTCCATGTAGCACTTAAATTGTACTTATTACGCGGTGTGCTTACTTCAAAACGACGTAGTTCGTTACCAGAGAATAAGTTGTCTTGATCGAATCCTGCACCTTGTAGCTCTGCTGGTGGGTCGATAATGTTTGTTACTTCATTTTTGCCGTAGTTGTAACCTAAGTTAAAAGCAACATCACCATAACCGTCGGTTGCTAGGTTGTACGATGCTACAACATCAACACCGCGTGTTTTACTGTCAATTGCGTTTAAGAAAAAACGACCTTGGTTAGCGCCTGTGCCTTCAAGTAGTTGCTCTATAGCAGTACCTGATAAGTTGTTTGATAGCACGATTCGATCATCAATTAATATTTGGTAGTAATCAACCGATAAGCTGAAGTTAAAGTCGGTAGACCACGTAAAACCAGCGCCATAGTTGGTTGCTTCTTCAGCATCAAGACCTGGGGAGCCAAGTGCTTTTGCTACATTACTGCTTGGTGCAAACGTGCCAGTTTCGGTTGGTTCGCCATCAACAAATACAGTGGCTACTGAGGTAAAGTATTGCTGCTGCAAAGAAGGCGCTCTAAAGCCAGTAGAAACAGAAGCCCGCAGTGCAAAATCCTCAGTTAACGAATAACGAGTAGCAATTTTACCATTAATAGTATCGCCAAAGTCTGAGTAATCCTCAAAACGAGCGGCAACGGTTATGTTCCAATCATCAGTAAGGTAAGTTTCGAGATCCACATATAAGCTCACATTGTGACGGCTGTTGTCCCCTTCTGATTCTGGTGTAAAACCAGGAAATACTTGTGAACCCGCAGCCCCAAATGGGCCTTGTGCATATGAGGCTTCTTCGCCGGCATCTATTTGGTAACCTTCTCGGCGATACTCAGCACCTATGGCTACGTTTACAGAGTTTTCTAAAAAGCTTATGTTTACTTCACGACTAAAATCAACGTTGAAAGTGAGTTGATCGTACGTAAGTGTACCTGCGTCAAATGTGGTTTGGCTAGTAGGGCCGTATGAAGTATTTAAGCTGTTGGTAACACCAAATTCAAATGCATCTTGACCATATACGGCCGATACATCGTAATTCCATTCGCTTACGAAGCCTTTAACACCCAGAGCTAATGAAAAGTCATTTATATCGGAGGTAATAACCGGTAAAAAACCATCGGGGTAAATTTCTTTTACGTTACGGCTATCAATTGCACGGCGATAAAAACCACTGCCTTCGCCTTCTCGTTTACTGTAAGAGCCAAATGAATATAAATCGGCATCGTTTGTTAACTGGTAACCTGCGTTATAAAAAACAGAAAAATCTTCAACATCACCATTACCAAAATTATGGTTGTAGCGATTGACGGTAAATTCGCGTCGGTCGAGCACACCATTGTCTGAACCATCATCTAATCGTGCGTAGTTTTCACGTTGGTCGTAGTCTGAGCGATTAGTTGAATGGCGGTCTCGGTATTCTGTTGAGATATTTAAAAAGCCGTTTTCGCCTAGTTCAAAACCCATATTACCTTGTAGGGTTAATGTTTGACCGTCGGTTAACGAGCGATCGCTACCCTCGGTAAAGGCTAAATCACCATCACTGCCTTCAGATACTGATTTTAGCTGTGGTACACCATCCATTTCAGTAACGTTAGCGCCGTAGTTTGCTGAAAACGAGCCACCGCTGCTGGCACTTTTAAGCACAATATTAATAACACCAGCTATTGCATCAGAGCCGTATTGTGCTGCTGCGCCATCACGTAAGACTTCAATTCGGGCAATTGCATTTGCCGGTATCGCATTTAAATCAACGGATGATGACCCACGGCCTGTTGAACCATTTAAGTTCAGCAACGCGTTGCTGTGTCTACGTTTGCCATTCACAAGCACTAATGTATGATCGGGGGCTAAACCACGTAGTTGCGCTGGACGTACATGGTCGCTACCATCAGTAAGGGATGCTTGCGGAAAGTTAAAGCTTGGTAATAAGCTGCTTAGCAGGGCATTTGTTTCTGTTTGACCTGAACGATTAAGTGCATCAGCTCCTATGATATCAATAGGCACGGCGCTATCTTCGACTGTACGACCTAATCGCCTTGAACCTATCACACTTATTTGCTCAATGTTTTCCTCTGCTTTAATATTTTGCTCAGCGGCGCTTACATTAAGCGAGCCTAGTAGTGCTGCAGATGCGCTCATTGCAAGTAGTATCCGTGGCGCAGATTGTTGCAAGTTAAATAATGGCTTTTTATTCATGTTTTATTTCCCTTATTTGAAAATCCATTAAATTATTCTAATTGTTTACAAGAAAGCGAGTAAACCTCTTTGTTACTTTGAACATATACTTGATTAACAAAGTGTGTCAATCGCATTCAATTAATCTAGGTGCTTTTATAACTATATTTAAGCAATCTTTAGTTAACAAATAATGGAGGGGAAACTACTAAGGAAACAATAGAAGCTGCTTGTTTTGAGTCGGTAGGTAATTGTAAAAAAAATTATAAATGAACTCAAAGATCTAAAACCATTAAGTGTTAAGTTAATTAATATTTAATGGTGATGCTACAAATAATTGAATACTTTTAGTTTGTATTTTAAACAGTGAAACAGTGCATTTCTTATAAGTAAATCAGTATAACAATATGGCTAAAATTTAATTCTACCAATCAGTATGTCTTTAAACATAACCCAATCTCCCCACAAACTGTAAAAAGGGTGTTTAAAAGTAGCAGGGCGATTTTTTTCAAAAAAGAAGTGTCCTACCCAAGCAAATCCATAGCCGATTAAAGGTAATAACCATAATAAAGTATATTGTGATTTTATTAAGGCGATTGCTATTACGACAATTACCAATGTACTGCCAATAAAGTGCAAACGGCGGCAAATAACATTACGGTGTTCTTTTAAATAATAAGGATAAAAAGCGTTAAAGTTTTTGAACTTAGGGTGTGGATTTTCCATATATAGCTCGTTTATTATTTTAATGAGGATCATGGGCTATTAAAGCCTAAATTTACATTTGTTTACAACGATAAATGGCATTGACCGCATCTAAATAGACAAAAGTGCTGAGCAGCCAAAAAAGAAGTACAAGCACTAATGAAGCAAGTAAATTCAGTTATTTTCCCAGAGACGAAAAACGTGCTAAACCTTACAAAAGGTGGCGATACCTTTTTTGCCAACTACAATGGTTGATGCTATTTCGCAGGTAAAACAGTACAACAATAAAAGGCGAGTTAATTCGCGATATTACCTTACCAGGCGTGGGGACTGCACGTGGTTTTGGCGGTAAAAGAGCTCAAACAACGCTATATTATTCATTCACGAATTATAAAACTCCAGGGACTACCTACACGTTTGATGTAACTACTGGTGAGTCGGGGCTATATCGCAAATCAGCAATAGACTTTAATAGCGATGATTACACCTCAGAACAAGTTTTTACACATCAAAAGATGGTACGAAAGTGCCAATGATTATTACCTATAAAACAGGTATTAAGCTTGATGGCTCAAATCCAACCATTTTATATGGTTATGGTGGGTTTAATATTAGTTTAACGCCAAGTTTTAGTTCAACTACCGCAGTATGGCTTGAGCAAGGTGGAATATATGCTGTAGCTAATATTCGCGGCGGTAGTGAATACGGTAAAGACTGGCATAACGCAGGGACTAAGTTGCAAAAGCAAAATGTGTTTGACGACTTTATTGCGGCAGCTGAGTATTTACAAGATAAAAAGTACACGTCGAAAAATCGCTTAGCGCTTCGTGGTGGCTCTAATGGTGGATTACTCGTTGGTGCAGTTATGACGCAGCGTCCTGGTTTATTTCAAGTTGCATTACCTGCAGTAGGTGTACTTGATATGCTGCGCTACCATACATTTACTGCTGGCGCCGGTTGGGCGTTCGACTATGGTACCAGTGATCAAAGCAAAGAAATGTTTGAATACATTAAAGGTTACTCACCGCTTCACAATGTAAAAGCAGGCGTTGAGTACCCTGCAACCATGATCACCACCGGCGATCACGATGACCGTGTAGTTCCTTCTCATTCGTTTAAGTTCGCAGCTGAGCTTCAAGCAAAACAAACGGGCAGTAATCCTACGCTTATTCGTATAGAAACGAATGCATGGCATGGTGCAGGTACACCGACGAGTAAAATAATTGATTTATACGCTGATATGTATGGCTTTACGTTATACAACATGGGTGTAAAGCCATTATAAAAACACTTTAAAAAATGAAAAAGGCTGAGTAAGTTTAATTTACTCAGCCTTTTTAGTGTTAGCTATTGGATAGGTGAAAACAATCGTTGATATGTTTTATAGGCGTATTCGTCGCTCATTCCACTTAAGTAATCACAAATTATGCGCATGCCTTGATTTTGTTTTTCAGCCTCTATGTATTGCGCTTGTGTTGTTTCAGGCAATAAACGCAGCGGATCGCTGGCAAACGCAGTAAATAACTCTATCAGTAAGTTTTGTCCTTTAAACTCGATTTGCTGCATTTCAGGATCACGTATTAAACGTTGAAATACAAAATGCTTAAGTATTTGTAATACACTGTCGTATTGCACATCCAATTTAGCGGTGTACTTTAAAATAGGGCATTCAAAGTCATCGTTTTGAATATCCAAATGTATATGAATAATAAAGGTATTAACTAGCTCACCAATAGCATCTTTACGCTCATAGTCATGTTTTGAAAATAAACGCTTAGTGAGCGAATCCAGCATATTATTTAACCACTCAAAGTTAAGTGTCTTTAATTGAGGCAATGCATGCGTTTGCCAGTCATCTAAAGTGAGTACATGAGTTGCAATTGCATCTTCAAGGTCGTGCACGGCATAAGCGATGTCGTCGGCATGTTCCATGATAGCGCTGTCGAGTGATTTATACGTTGTTTTAGCGCGATACTTATCACTTGTAGCGTGGTTACCGAGCAGTGCTTTATCGTTTTCACTTAGCGGCTCTACTATCCAATTGAATATGGCACTGTCGTCGTTGTACACTCCTTTTGCTGGTCGCCAGTCATCGGCTTTTATAAACGCTCGAGGCATTGTTGAATCAGGAATTGTGTGCCAAAGCGTATCAATAAAGGCAGGGTATTTTATAAAGCCCAATAACGTGCGGCGAGTTAGGTTCATACCGTGCCCATTACTGTAGGGCTCAAGTTTGGCGACAATTCGTAATGTTTGTGCATTGCCTTCAAAGCCACCGTGGTTACGCATCATATAATTTAAGGCTATTTCTCCACCATGACCAAAAGGTGGATGGCCAATATCGTGCGCTAAACAGAGTGTTTCTAGTAGTCCGCTTGATGGAAAGTGCGTAAAGTCGCTATGTTGCGCTTTTAAATGACGCAGTATGCCGGTACCAATTTGTGATACTTCTAAAGAGTGGGTAAGGCGAGTACGGTAAAAGTCGTTTAAACCAATGCCCATAATCTGGGTCTTGGCTTGTAGACGCCGAAATGCTGCTGCGTGAATAATACGAGAACGGTCAACCTGCCACGGTGAGCGATTATCGTTAGGACGGTGTTTGTATTGATCTATTATTCGGCTTTGCCATTGTTTATCCATACTGCTCGCTCAAAAATAATTAGTAACGCTAGCAGTATACCCATGCACTTATAAATTGCGAATTAACACACAACATTAGTTATTCGCGTTTATAAAGTGGCTTAGGTATAATAGTGTTTCGTATGCTTGTGTATTAACCATGCATAATTAGTTGTTTGAAAGAGAGAGTACATGCTAAAAATTATTTTTCAGTTTTTGTTAACCGTCTTTTTTATATGGGCGCTTGCGTATCCATTTATACAAAGTGACGGTGTTGTATCGGATCAAAAAACGACTGAACAACCTAAAAAAATTAAGAAAAAAGAAAAACCACTGCACAATGTAAAATTACCAAAGTTTTCTGAGTTTAGTGATGTAAAAGAAAAAAAACGAGCCTTCTTTGATTTTATTCGCCCACATGTAGAAGCCGAAAATAAAAAAATACTGCAGCAGCGAGCTAAGCTCGAAATAGCTAGAATGATGCTGCAAAATGATTTGTCATTAGAACAAAAGCAAAGCAAAGATATTGTTAAAATTTTAAAAACGTACGGTCTGCCAACAACACTTGATACATTAACGCTAGCGCATGCTTTACGTCGTGTTGATGTTATTCCTAAAGAATTAGCGTTGATGCAAGCGGCTAACGAATCTGCATGGGGCACATCGCGTTTTGCACGCATAGGGCTTAACTTTTTTGGCCAGTGGTGCTATTCAAAAGGCTGTGGAATGGTGCCAAGACGCCGTAATAGCGGTGCAGCGCATGAAGTGGCTGCGTTTAAATCGGTAAGAGCGGCTATAAATTCTTATTTTAAAAATATAAACACGCATTCGGCATATAAAGATTTACGCGTTATTCGCGAGAACCTACGCCTTGAAAAAAAGCAGATCAAGGCTACAAAACTAACGCAGGGTTTAATGTCGTATTCAGAACGTGGTGAAGCGTACATTGAAGAATTGAACACCATGATCAACCAAAATAGAGCTTACTTTGATGAATAAACGTATTCTAACTTGCGCGAATTTTTTCTCGTTGTTGTTGCTCAGTGCGACTGTATTTAACGCCAATGCGAGAGAGTTTGTAATGTCGTACGACGGTTTTTACGACAGATTAAAGGTCGTTAATAAAGGCGATTTTCAATATGCGCGCGTAAATTTTTATATTAGTGACATTGGCACAAACGAGTCGTGTGCAATAAAAAGCGGCACTATTTTAACCGAAAAAAACGAGTATCCGCTTAACTTTACCGATAAAGCCCAGCTATTATTACCGTTTGATAAGCAGCTTGATAGCGATAAAGCCGTGATTGTAGTGGAGCCACAGAACCCTTCTCATGATTGCCAATTAAAGCTACAAATAGAAGCAAACGAACTAGAGGGTTTAGCGTTTTCAAAGCAATCGCTGTATATCATTAACGAAGAACTTGATGAGCTGTTAACTGATTTGTCCGGCTTTTTTGTCAGTAAGTTAATGTGGTTTTTACTACCGGAGCAAAAGGGCGTTGCTGTTACATTTAAAAGCCCAGTACAATTTGATGATAAGAACATTACGTGCGAAAAGTCAGTGTGTTACTTTGCAGTTGAAAATAGCTGGGAAGATGATAACGCAGTGCTTGGTGATATATCGCAGGTTTTAAAAGTAACACCATGGATTGTAAAATAGCCTGATTTACATAAGTAAAACCGAGCAAAACATGGAAGCTTTGTTCGGTTTTGATTTATTCTTACAAGGATGTAAGTCATTAAAGTAACGCAGGAGCAGTTACCGAGCCCACTAAGTTACAAACTTCACGTCGCGATTAAATCGCCCCTTAGATTGAACAAGTTTTAATCCAAAAAGGTCAACAACCCTTAAACTAATCGCTATAACTCTGTTTGTAATGATTTTACATACATTCGCACGACAAACTCTCACTATTGTATGTGTAACCTTATATTTATACTGGCCCCACTTAAAGATAAACGGGCAGTATTATGAATAAATTAACTATTATGGCATTAACCGTCGCGACAACACTTGTATTGCAAGGGTGCGGAAGTAACTCAAAAAAAGTCATAACCCCTGTGGCACCAGTAAAAACAACGACTCCTACCAATCCGACTTCGCCTGCGGCTGTACACTTGATCCAACCAGAAGATGTGTCTAAATATGTCGAAACATTTAAGCAAAATCAAGCAGAGTTAGAATTACAAATTGAAGGTGTTAAGTTTGACATTAGTCTTGTAGAAATTTATACCGGGGACAACATAATTGCGGCTAAGTATAAAAATGGCTATTTGATGATAGGGTTTAACTTTGATAAAGAAGAGCCAGTCAGCTCACTAACCGTACTGGAAAGTGATCTACCTTTTGAGCAAGCAGTCGCAAACCCTGCTCGTGCATTAGATAGTACCTCTATTGATATTCAAGAGGACAGCGATAATATCATTTACAGTGGTACAGTGACTGATCGTCAAACCAAAGGAATATTTAATGTTCGCTTAGTGTTCAATGAATCCCTTGTTAATGGCGGTAGCAGCACTATTGAAGTTACAGGAACAAAGGCCACCGTGAATGGTGATTTAGGAACTAACACCTATATACAAATGAGTGATTTGATTAATAACAACCCAGCGGTTGATACATTAATATTACAGCAGATCAGCGGTTCGGTTAATGACGAAATTAATATGCATACAGGCCGATTAGTCCGTAATGCGCAATTAACCACTATGGTAGAAAGTGACTCTGCAATATATTCAGGTGGAGTTGATTTATTCGCATCAGGTGCAAAACGCGTATACACCGAAGGTGCTAAAGTAGGCGTTCATTCGTGGTGTTGTGTTAATGGCGTAACGGCCGATAAGTTAGGTCGAGATCATGCTGGTCACGGAGCGCAATTAACGTATTTTCGTGAAATGTTAGGCGCTGAGTTAGGACCTGAATTTTACTTTTTTACTATTGAAGCAGCACCGTTTGATGGCGCACACGAAATGACAAAAGCGGAGTTAGATAAATACTTGCTACAACCATAAATCTAAGTAAGCAAAGAGGCATCTGAATGTATTAATTTTTCAGTATTGTCTCGGGGCGGCTTTATCTAATTAGACTAAGCGCCCCTAAAACTTACTTAGCAGCGTATGTTTAGCTTTTTGTATGGTATCGACTATGTATAGGAAAGAACGATACGGCTACAAATTTCAATCCACAAAGATAAACATGCCCTGGTAATCCCCCTAATAATGTCTCTTTTTCATTTGTCTGTTATATTGATGCTTATGTTTTACTTGAATAACCTATCTTTATAAAATGTTAAATAATCAGAGTATTCTGTTGGTCGAAGATGACGAAAAGCTCGCATCTTTATTACAAGATTACCTTTCAAATTTTAATTTTGATGTTTACGTCGTTAATTCGGGATTAAGTGCTGTTGAAAAAATATTACACACATCACCAACCTTGGTTATTCTTGATTTAATGTTACCGGGTATTGACGGTTTAGCTGTGTGTCGTGAGGTAAGAAGTCAATATTCAGGACAGATTTTAATGTTAACTGCCAGCGGTGATGATATGGACCAAGTGGCAGCATTGGAAATAGGAGCAGATGACTTTGTTCAAAAACCGATTCAACCTAGAGTGTTACTCGCTAGAATTAAGAATCTGTTACGAAGGAGTCAAAGCATTGAGAACCCTAAACAGATTGAAACTACTCAAAGCACAAGCAAAGAGAAAGTTTTTGGTGCGTTATGGCTAAATAATTCGTTGCAACGTTGTAAGTTAGCGGATGAGCTGGTGCCTTTAACGCCTTCTGAGTTTTCGCTGCTTTGGCAACTTGCGCAGCATGCAGAGCAAGTCTTAAGCAGAGAAGAGTTGTTGAAATCGCTTAGAAGTGTTGAATACGATGGTTTAGATAGATCCATAGATAATAAAATAGCTCAAATACGAAAAAAGCTAAAAGACGATGCTAACCGACCACAAGGTTTAATTACCGTGCGGGGTAAGGGTTATATGTTTGTTCCTGATTTTTGGTAAGTTGTATCTATAAAATCGCGTACATTACACATTTCTGATTTAGGTTACGCTCTCATTTATATTTCAGGAAATTAGATTACATGACACGATTATTTGTTTCTTTATATTTAGGTCTTTTAAGCGCAATTTTTGTATTTTTTATTATCGCGCATTTAATTAATACGTATCTTTATGTTGATGTTGAAAACATTATCAGAGCCGAAAATTTCATCTCGGAAGTTGCGCTACTTGAAGAGTTAGATGCACATATAACACCGCAAAGGCGTCAAATCTTATTAGATAAGATTGCAGAATATAATCAAAGTATTATCACTGCCGTTGAGTTAGATACTATCCCAGAACATATTCAATTGGCGCTTCAAAGTCAGCAAGCTTGGTTTGATGATGAAGAGTTTGATTACTTTAAGGCGTTTACACCTGTGCGCTATTTTCAAGTAAAAGAAAACATTAATCACACGTTATTGCAAATTGATGAAAAGGTTAGTGATATTACTTTATTGACCTTAGTCAGTTTAATAGCCTTTAGCTGTTTTACTTGGCTGTTTGGTTTACACCAAAAATTAAAAAAAATAGAGTCTACATTAGTTAATATTAGTCAGGGCGATTTGTCAGCAAGGGCGCCAACCAAAAAGCGCTTTCAGGTTGGGCGTGTTAATACTTGTTTAAATGAAATGGCAGATCAAATGCAAAAAATTCTAGGCAGCCATAAGCAGTTAACTCATGTTATAGCACACGAGTTCCGTTCACCACTTTTTCGTATGCAAATGATTTTAGAGATGCTGTTAACCGCTAAAAGCGAAAATAATACGGTACATATAAAGGCATTAGAAGATGAAATATTTGCTTTAGAGGATTTAGTTGATGAGCTATTAAGTTACGCGAAAATGGAGCGTGCGGAGCTTAAATTACAATTAGAAGAAACTCCGATTGGAGCGTATTTGCAGGGACTGCATGAGAAACTTTTAATTGAATGTAAACATCACTTGAAGTTGACTCATAACACTGCTCCAACATTTAATGCATTGATAGATAATACTTTGATTGAACGCTGCATCACAAATCTTGTGAAAAATGCAGACAAGTATGGGGGAACTAAAATTTATCTCTCGGCGAGTGTAGCTAAAAATACACTTTTATTTTGTGTTGAAGATAATGGTGAAGGTATTGATATTGAATATCGTTCTAGTATTTTTCAGCCTTTTCATCAGCTTACTAATAAAGACAAGAGCTTAGGTTTTGGCCTAGGATTGGCTATTGTTAACGAAATTATGATTTTACACAATGCACAAGTGTCCGTGACGGATAGTGAGTACGGAGGATCTAAATTTACTTTGGCACTCCCGACAAAGATTTAAGGTTTACCGAATTAAATTCACGGGTTAAACGCTCATATGGGCAAAATAATTATTCACCCATATCATCAGTTTTTAAGTGTTTTATGCCAGCTAAACCAAACTCTCTAAAGCTGATTTGATATCGGGATAGTGAAAACGATAGTCATTCGCGAGTGTCTTATGAGGGACAACAAATTGTCCTGTTGTTAGCAAATCTGACATTTCACCCATTAGTAACTTCAACGCAATGCTTGGCATAGGGATGAACGCGGGTCGCGATAACGCATCACCTAAGCTTTTACTAAATTCAGAATTACTGACTGGATTAGGAGCAGTGGCGTTTATCGGACCTGATAGTTCAGGATGGCTGATAATAAAAAGTATCAGCTGAGTCATATCGTCAATATGTATCCAAGACATACCTTGATCGCCGCTTCCAATTGGACCACCCAAACACAGCTTAAAAGCGGGTAACATTTTGCTTAATGCACCGCCATCTTTAGCTAGTACGATACCAGTGCGTAATAAACAGACCCTCGTGAGTTCTGATTGTGCCAGCAGTGCGGCTTCTTCCCAATCTTTACAAAGTTGATGACTGAATTCTGGGTGTGGATTGTCAAAATTTTCATCGATAAGGGTACACTTTTGTCGACCATAAAAGCCCACAGCACTGCCTGATATAAACGTATGTGGGGGAGTACTACATACTTGAATAGCAGCACTAATTTGTTGTGTGATAACAATACGGCTGTCGCGTATTATTTGCTTTTGTTTGTCGCTCCAACGTTTATTAACTATGGGTTCGCCAGCTAGATTAATTACAATATCAACGCCATTAAAATCCACAGAGCTGATATTCTTTACGGCCTTAACACTATTGCCCAATAGTGCGCTTGCTTTAGCAGGGTTACGACTAAGTACTGTAACAGTATTGTCATCAAGTAACAAAGGGCATAAATGCTGCCCAATTAGCCCCGTCGCGCCAGTGATAAATATATGCATTATTGATCCTTATAATTAAGGTGATAGCAAGTGGTTAAAACATATACTCGCTAGTAAGCCGTTTTGCAAATTTATACGTTCAGCAAGCTTTTATGATCACTTGGTAATTATTTCATTTTATTGGCATTTGCCTTACACTGGGGCAAAATATTTTATAAAAAGGATTAATGAGTTGGCAGGTTTAACTGGGGTAAATAAAAGTCTAATCGTTTTTGCTGCATTAGTGGTTGTGCTCGCAGGTATAAAAGCAGCGAGTGTAATTATTATTCCCTTTATTTTAGCGGCGTTTATTGCCATCGTTTGTAATCCATTTATCAAGTTTTTTGCTCGCTATAAAATCCCTAAAGGGATTGCTGTTGTTTTGGTTGTGCTCATTATTGTTGGCTTAGGTGTAAGCCTTGGTGGGCTTGTTGGCCAGTCTATAAACGATTTTTCGCAGCAGCTCCCAGAATATAAAGTACAGCTTAAAGAAGAATTTGTTTGGTTGGTTGACTTAGCATCTAAGTACAACATATTGATCAATAAAGAGCAGCTGATCAATATGTTTGATCCTGGAAAAATGGTTGATGTTGCCACAAATATGCTCACCGGATTAGGTGGGGTTATGGCTAATATGTTTTTAATCATTTTAACGGTTGTTTTTATGCTATTTGAAGGGCCAATGCTAAGCAGAAAAATACATATGGCACTGGATGATCCCGATCGTAAAATGAAGCAAATAGATCGTTTTTTAGAATCAATAAATTCATATTTAGCGATTAAAACGTTAGTGAGTTTAGCCACCGGTGTTGTTGCCGCATTCTACTTATGGATATTGGATGTGGATTACTTTGTGTTATGGGGCGTATTGGCTTTTATGTTCAATTACATTCCTAATATTGGTTCAATTATTGCCGCCGTACCTGCTATCTTATTAGCGCTTGTGACTCAAGGTCCCTTGGTTGCGGGGCTTGTGGCTGCAGGTTACTTAACTATTAATACGGTGATGGGTAATATTGTAGAGCCTAAATTTTTAGGTAAGGGGCTTGGCCTTTCTACACTCGTCGTATTTTTATCCTTAATATTTTGGGGGTGGTTACTTGGCACTGTAGGTATGCTTTTATCAGTGCCACTAACTATGATAGTAAAAATAGGTCTAGAAGCCAGCGCAGAGGGTAAGTGGGTTGCCACTTTACTTGGCAGTGGCGAAGATGATGTTGCCAAAAACTAATTGATGGCTTTAACTACCAAGCAATGTAAATACTAGGGCGTGGTAGTTAAATGTTAAGTTATTGATGTTTAGATATAAAAGTCGCTCAACAAACGATTAAACAGACGCCATACTTGACTCGGTTGGTATTAGTCTACATTTGAGCGCTCTATAATTGTTATTTTTACAGTGCTGCTTTTAATACGTTGGTAAATTGATTGATTAATGTAATTTCGCAGAGTTTATAGTTAATTGCAGCTTGCGTTGCATTAGGTGACTGTAGCATGTAACGCAACTGACAACTGCTATCAGTGTACGTTTCATGATCAGTTATGCTGCGGTTAAATAAAAGAGATACTTGCGTATTACCTGTTTCTTCTTCTATTTTAGATAGCTCATATTGTCGCTTCATTATCCAGGTATTTTGCACTTGTTTTGCTTTAACAATCACGGTATCAAGGCATTGAATATAGCGTTTGGTTGTTTCAAGGTTTGCTTTAGCGGGTAAATTACACTCATCAGCAGCAAAGCTTAATGGACTGATACTCAACAGAAGTAGCCAAAGTGAATTAAATAAATACTTATTTTTTGTCATTATAATTAAACTCTAAAATAAATTGAGCGCCGCCAAGGTTATCAGCTTCGGTAATAGTAAGTGTACCATGGTACGACTTAACTAAATCAGACACGATTGCCATACCAACACCGTGTCCGCTTTCGTATGTATCGAGACGAGTACCACGAGTGAGTAAAGCCTCGCGTTTATCCTTTGGCACACCAGGGCCGTCATCGCTAATTGCAATACGTAATGTTTTACTTTGAACAACTTGTATTTCTACTTGTGAACGACACGCTTTACAGGCGTTATCGATTAAATTGCCAAGTAATTCCATCAAGTCTGTTTGATCGCCTAAAAAGTAATCCTTTTCAGTGATCGAACAATTAAAAATAATATCTTTATCGCGATAAACTTTCGCCATTGCACTTAAAATTGAATCAAGTATGGGCTTAACCGGTGTTTGTTTTTTCCATGTATCGGAGGCCCCAGTGGCTGCTCGCTTTAACTGATGTTCGATCATCACATTAATACGGTCAAGTTGCTCTTGAGCATCGGCGTCGTTTGCAAGTGGGCTTGATTTTAAAACTGCTAGGGGAGTTTTCAACGCATGAGCAAGATCGCTCAGTGACGCTCTATAACGTTCTTTTTGGCGTTGCTGCGACTCAAGGAGTAAATTTAGGTCAGCTTTGATTGTTTGTAACTCTACTGGATAAAGGCCTTTAATTTCCTGAATATCACCAGATTCAATCGCTTTTATTTCTTTATCCAGACGTTGCAATGGGCGAGCGCTCCAGATAAAACCAACAGCCATGAGTCCTGCAATGGCAATCCCCATAATAAACATCCACTCTACAAGTGTTTGCTTAAAGCCGTCCATTAAACGTAGCAGGGCATCGTTACGCTTTAGTAGTATAAAGCGAGCTTGCTCTGATTGATCTATGTTGTTCAAAATAACAGTTAGGCTAAGTTGCCAGTACGCTGTATTTTTGTGTTTCACCAGTCTAAAGTCGGCAGCTCCCGCTTTTGTTTCGATTGTTTGAGGAACAAAACTAACATTTACGGCTGACTCAGAATGCCAAATAGGCTCATCGTCTCGGTAGATCATTGCGTAAGTATCAGAGTTTAATCGGTTCAATTCAGGCGCTAAAATCGTACTTGGCATGATAATGCCGTGTTCAGTAAAGTCGACTTCGGATATAAGCGAGTAGAGCTGTGCTTCGAGGGTTTTTTCTGTCGCATCAACAAGTGAAGCATAATACGCTTTACCAATTGAATAGAATAAAATAGGCAGTGCGAGCAATAAAACAAAGACAAGGATAAATCCTTGTCTTATTTTTAACGATATTTGCGGTATTACCACTGGCTTTTGAGCCTGTAGCCGCGCCCACGCAGAGTCTCTACAGGGTTTAATGTGCCTTCAGGGTCAAGTTTTTTACGTAAACGCAATACAAATACTTCAATTACGTTTGAATCAAGGTCAAAATCTTGGTCGTAAATATGCTCAGTAAGTTCTGATTTAGAAATTACTTTTTGTGGATTTACCATCAAGTACTCAAGTACTTTATATTCGTATGCTGTAAGACTAAGCTCTTTATCATCAACCCAAACCTGCTGAGAGCGGGTGTGGATTTTAATTGGGCCAGCAGTCATTTCTGGGTTTGCTTTGCCAGCACTGCGACGAATAAGTGCGTTACAGCGTGCAATTAATTCTTCTACATGAAATGGCTTTGTGAGGTAATCATCTGCACCTGCATCTAAACCTTCAACTTTGTCTTGCCAGCGATCACGCGCGGTTAAGATTAAAATAGGGATAGTGATCCCCTGTGCACGCGCCTTATTAATGAGTTCAATACCATCTATTTTTGGTAAGCCTAAATCAACCACAGCCATATCAAGCGGGTATTCTGTAATATGGAAAAGACCCGCTTCGCCATCGTGACATAAATCCACGCTGTAACGCTCTTTTTCTAATGCATTACGTAGGTTATCTGCTAAATGTAAATCATCTTCTATAACTAAAATTCGCATTTGTTAATCCTTTTTCACTTCGCCGGTTTTTTTATTAATATGTAAATCAACGACGTGGCCGTCAGATTTGAGTATTCGTACGGTATAAAAATCTGTTTTTTCGGTGATTTTTAAGGTCTTACCATCTATAGTTTGCTTTGCAAGTATTACGGCTTTCTTTTTGTCCATCTCAGCATGAGATGTTTGCTTGGCCGTTGTTGCTTGGGCAAAGTTGGAAACACTCGCACTAGCAATAAAACAAAGGCTTAATAATACGCGCATAATAGAGAACTCCTAGACCAGACCCACTTAGTTTAATTAAGTAAGTTACTAAAATTCAAGTAAAAACGTTAAATTCGTTTTTATCATAGTAATTTTAATTACAATCCTGTGAACAAACCCTGAATTAGCCTGCAATACTCGCTTACAGGGCCAAATACACCTTAAGCAGGAAACACTTTTTTAAATGGTTTAACAACCGTGTTTTCATATACGCCGGCAGCAATATACGGATCAGCTGCTGCCCACTCTCGCGCCGCTTCAAGTGAATCAAACTCGGCAACGACTAAAGAACCGGTAAAACCTGCCTCTTGAGGATCGTCACTGTCTACTGCTGGAAGTGGACCTGCAGTAAATAAACGATTTTGCGCGTCAAGCTTACTTAGGCGTTCTAAATGTGCTGGGCGTGCAGCTTTTCTTAACTCTAAGCTGTTTTCAACGTCAGTTGAGTGAATCATGTACAACATAAGGAGTCTCATTAAATTTGTTAAATTTGATTAATCGAATACTACCACAGCGTTGAAAATTGGTGAATTAAAAGCGTATTTACGCATGTTTACACTTGGATTTTATTTTTACGCTGTAATTGCTTGAAAATCGCTGTGTAACACTGGTAGAGTCGCTGGAATATACAAAATAATAAAAAGGTTTTATACATGAGCGATAATAGAGAGCGATTTAGCTCCCGTCTCGGATTTATTTTAGCGGCGGCAGGTTCTGCTGTTGGTATTGGTAATTTAGTAGGTTTTCCTGTCTCTGCTACCAAAAATGGTGGTGGCGCATTTTTATTAATTTATGCTTTATTTGTCGTATTCATTTGCTTACCTGTCATGATGGCTGAAATGGCAATGGGTCGAAATGCTCAAAAAGATCCTCTTGGATCGTACAAGTTGTTAGCAAATAACGATAAAAAATGGAAGTTTGCAGGCTTTTTAGCTGTACTTACTCCATTTATGATTGCTGTATTTTACATGGTAATTACAGTGTGGATTTTTGGCTACTTAATGCAAACAGGTCTGGGGAATTTAGATTTACTCGCTGAACCTAGTCATTTTGGTGTTTTTATTAATAGCTACACTGTTTTTGGTTACATGGCGGTGGTGGTTATTATTGTTAACTTAATTTTATTAGGGGGTGTTAAGCAAGGTATAGAAAAAGCCGCTAAATTTCTGATGCCAGCGCTTCTAGTCATGCTGCTTGCTTTGGTTATCTATGTATTAACACTTGATAATGCAATGGCGGGTGTTAAATATTATATTATCCCTGATTTTTCTAAAATGAGTGCAAGCGTTCTTAATGGGGCGTTAAGCCAAGCATTTTTCTCGCTGTCGTTAGGTATGGGTATATTAATGACTTACGCGTCGTACATCTCTAAAAAGGATGACATTGTTAGTAGTGCAAAAATGGTAGCAATTACTGACTCGTTAGTCGCATTTGTCGCAGGTCTTATGGTGTTACCGGCTATATTTAGTTTTGATCCAAACACAGATCCAACAGCACTTTCTGACTCGTCAGTTTCGATGATTTTTGTGTATTTGCCGAAAATATTATTAGCACTGCAAAATGATATCGGATACGTAGGTGCATCGGTTGTCGCGTTTTCGTTCTTCTTGTTGGTATTTTTTGCTGCAATTACATCATTGGTATCTATTGTTGAAGTACCCACAGCTACATTAAGCGATCGCAAAGGGATTAGTCGTAAAAAAGCACTAGGTATTTTAACACTTACAACTGGCGTGCTCACTATTTTATGTACTATGTCGTTTGGTATGATTGACAGCCTTACCTCATTTACCAGTTATGGCGGTGTAAATAAGAGCTTTTTCGATATTATTGTTGATGTATTTTACGACACAATTTTACCGCTTAATGGCTTAATGGTGTGTTTGTTTGTAATGTACCGCTGGAAAAAAGCACGTTTAACACAAGAGCTAAGCTTAGGTTCGCCTAATTATGCTGGTAGCTTAATGGAAAAATACGTTAACTTTTCGCTTTCAACATTTATTCCAGTCATATTAGCTGTAATATTTATAAATACAGTCGCGACTAAGTTTTTTGACTTAAAAATATTTGGCTTTTAAATACAGCCCCAATTAAAAAAGCCGCACTTGCTGCGGCTTTTTTGTGTGTAATTTTAATTAAATGCGCCTGAGTCGAGGTAGCTGCCAATCCCAAGCGTAAACATCCAAAGCCCCCATAAGCTATGCTCAATTACGCATACAAAGGTTGAGCGGCTTTGTGCATAAGTAAATGCAAACAATAAGCCTCCTAAAAACGCTAAACCCACTGCTATCCAATTTGCATACACAATGTGCGCCAGCGCAAATACAGTCGCACTGACTATAATACGCACTGTTTTTTTTGGCATAATGCGTTTATAGCGATGAAAAAAATACGTTCTGAATATTAATTCCTGGGGGATAACCGAAAGCACTGGATAGAGTAATAACAATAAAAGCCAATCATTGAAAGAATTACGGGGAAGGGTAAACCAGTTACCTTGATGGATTATGCCGTAAAACATCCCCGAGAACAGTGCGCCTAAAAAAAAGAAGCTAAATAGGCGTCTTTTCACAGCAGAAAATTGCCCAAGGCTTGTGAGTCTAAAACGTTTAAAATGGGGGTCGCCAAGCAGCAACATACAGCACACACTCATAAGTATAATAAGCGCAGGAATAAGCCAGTTAGCTAAATGCTCGCGTAATCCAAAACCCAACAAGGGCAGCAATACAAAAATGAGGGTAAATTCAAACCAGCGGTATTGATTGGCGTTCAAGGTCGTCTCAGGTTGCGTTTTTTACCAAACTAACAAGCTAAGACGACACTTTTATGACGAAAAGAACTTACTTTGCAGGCTCTTCTTCATCAGGGAAGTATTTATATAAGACGATAATGGTGGCAAAAATGCTTACAAAAGTAATACCCATTAAACCAAACACTTTAAAGTTAACCCAAAAGTCGAGCGAAAAATTATACGCAATATAAATGTTTAGTGCTGCTATGCCAGCAGTTATAGCAACCCACATTAGGTTAAGCTTATCCCATAACGGTTCTGGGACTACAATGGCTTGTTTTGTATCATTAGCATTTTCGAGGATTGAGCTTAGCGCTTTTTTAACGAGATTTTTATTAAGTACATAACGGCTAATAAGTAACGTGAAACTTAAACCTGCGTATATTAGTGTTGCTTTCCATTTAATGTATTGCTCATCATGAAGTATCAGCGTAAGCGTACCAAACACGGCAGCAATGCCAAAAAATATCCACTGGCGAGTAGGCACAGTGCCATGCTTAAAATAGCTATAAGCAACTTGAATGAGCGTAGTTACCATTAATAAACCAGTGGCCCAATAAATATCAACGAGTTTAAATACTGCAAAAAATAGTATTAGCGGGATGTATTCAATTAATGCGTGCATAGTCTACCTAAATTATACAAAAAAGAGTCAAAGGCTTTTTACCACATAAAGCTTAGCAACTACAAGGTTGACTTGTTGCCCTGTAAGCCTTAGCCTGCGTGGCTTTATTGCCAATTTGGTTTGGTATTTTTTATATCATCATATTCCCACGCTTAACCGACACTGATTTAGCGTGTATTTAGGAGCCTAAAATGAACAAAGCAGAACTCGTTGCTGCCATTGCACACAAAAGTGAATTAACAAAAAAAGATGCTCAAGCGGCACTTTCAAGCTTGCAAAAAGTAATTACAAAATCGCTTTCTGAGGGCGATCAAGTACAAATTAATGGCTTTGGTACATTTGCACTAAGTTACTATCCAGCGCGTACTGGGCGTAACCCACAAACAGGTGCCGCTATTGAAATCGAGGGCGCAAACAAGGCGGTTTTTAAACCCGCTAAGGCCTTAAAAGATCTGCTTTAGATAGCATTACTTAGCTTGGTCGTTGATTGAGTTTTGATTGGAGTTATTAAACAAAAAAATTATGGGCTTTGCCCATCACGCCAACAAGTTGTGCGTCTACATAAATAAATATAATGCTGAGCGTTAGTTGTAGGCGTCGAGCTTGCTCACGCGAGAAGCGCTTAACCACCCATCATAAAAACTGCGTTTTTAAAAGCCAGCAAATAGCGAGTTTACAAGTTAACTTTAAATCTAAACTGTTGGGGAAAACGCTGGGCTTGATTGAAATTATTAAACATAAAAAATTATGGGCTTTGCCCATCACGCCAACAAGTTGTGCGTCTACAAAAATAAACGTAATGCCAAGCGTTAGTTGTAGGCGTCGAGCTTGCTCACGCGAGAAGCGAAGCTTCTGTATTTTAACCATCGAGTGCCAAAGCTGTGTTTGTATCTACTCTATGTAGATTATTCATAATCTCTAAATGATTTACATCGCATTATAAATCCCACTTAGATTAAATTCTTTATTTTCAATTGCTTGTTATCGGCATGCATTATGCTTTTTAACTGTGTGTTTCGAATATATCTTTTAAGAATATAAGGAGATCTCAATGAGTACATTACAAACAAGCACACGTTTACAGGGCAAAAAAATTGCAATTTTAGCCACTGATGGATTTGAGCAAAGAGAGCTGTTATCTCCACGCAGCGCGATAATGTAACAGTAGATAAACTAGTCACAAACGCAGACCCCGCTGATTACGACGCGCTTATGCTCCCTGGTGGTCTATTTAACCCAGACAGCTTACGCCAAGATAAAGATGCTAAAGCTTTTATTGATGTTTTTTTTGGCGCAGAAAAAAATAAACCTGTTGCTGCTATCTGCCATGCACCGTGGTTACTAGCTGAAATTAATAAATTACGCGACCGCACTATTACCTCTTTTCCAAGTATTAAAAGTGATTTAATTAATGCCGGCGCTAATTGGGTTGACCAAGAAGTATGTGTAGATAAAGGTTTAGTAACTAGCCGAAGCCCCGCCGATTTAGAAGCATTTAATGCTAAGTTTATTGAAGAAATTTTAGAGGGTAAACACCAAGCTCACTAATTTTCTTTTTAAAAAGTTTGGGTATTGATACAGCGTTTGATTTTTAAAAAACAAAAAAGGGCATTTTAAATGCCCTTTTTTAATGTGTACAAAACACGCAGTTTTGTAGTTACGTAGTTACCTTAAAGCGATGTTGCTGCTTTCATATCAGCTACAAATGTTTTTAGCTGCGCAGTCATTGCCGGTAAATCATCAAGGTTAGCTTCGATAATTTTAACCACCGCAGAGCCTGAAATAGCACCGGCTGCGCCTGCATTCAGTGCCGCTTTTACATCATCTGGTGTTGAAATACCAAACCCTAAAAGAGCAGGGGCTGCGTGGTATTCTTTTAGTTGAGTCACAATATTGCCCGCTGGCATTTGTGCTTTAGTATCTGTACCAGTAACACCTGCGCGCGATAGTAAATACGTGTAACCACGACCGTAAGAGGCACATTGACGAAGTGTGTCGTCATCTGCATTCGGTGTTGCAATAAAAATTGGGTCTACACCGTTATCCATTGCTGATTTTCTAAACATTTTAGATTCATGTAGCGGTACATCAGCCACTAAAATAGAGTCTACACCTACCGCTTTTGCATCTTTGTAAAATGCTTCTATACCGCGTTTAAACACAAGGTTTGAGTAAAGCAATAAACCAATTGGAATATCGGCGTTATATTCACGTATTTTTTTAATAATATCAAAGCAATCTTGTGTGTTGATATTCACATCAAGGGCACGAATATTAGCAGCTTGAATTACAGGACCATCCGCAATTGGATCTGAAAATGGAATACCAAGTTCAAGCGCATCAGCGCCGCCGTCAATTAGGCTTTTAATAATCGCAATACTTTGCTCTTTACCTGGGTCGCCAATTGTTACAAATGGTACAAACGCACCTTGTTTTTGCTCGTTAAGCGCTGCAAACATTTTGCCGTAACGATCCGTTTTTATTTGGCTCATAGCTGACCTCTTTCAGATAGTACATTGTGAACGTGTGCTAAATCTTTATCGCCACGACCACTTAAATTAATCACGATAACACTCTCCTCGGTTAGCCCTTCTGCGTACTTAAGGGCATAAGCTAGCGCATGGCTTGATTCAAGTGCCGGAATAATCCCTTCGTTTTTAGCAAGCGATTGAAACGCGTCTAGCGCTTCTGTATCCGTAATACCTACGTATTGCGCACGACCGGTTTCGTGTAAAAATGCATGCTGAGGACCAACCGCAGGGTAATCAAGACCTGCCGATACAGAGTAAGATTCTTCAATTTGACCATCATCATTTTGCATAATGTACGTATAAGTACCATGTAGAATACCTTTAGTACCTTTACAAATAGTTGCACCGTGCTCATTTGTATCAAGCCCTTTACCAGCTGGCTCAACACCAATTAATTTAACGCCTGGCTCGTCAATAAAGTCGGTAAACATACCAATCGCGTTTGAACCACCACCAACACAGGCAATAACAGCGTCAGGTAAACGACCTTCTGCTTTAAGTACTTGTTGCTTGGCTTCTTCACCAATAATTTTTTGATACTCGCGTACAATTGTTGGGAATGGGTGAGGGCCTGCGGCTGTACCTAGTAGGTAATGCGCGTCTTGGTAGTTTGCTGACCAGTCACGCAGCGCTTCGTTTACGGCATCTTTTAATGTGCCAGAACCCGCTGTAACAGGAATAACCTCTGCACCCATTAACTTCATTCTAAATACGTTAGGTTGCTGACGTTCAACGTCTTTTGCGCCCATATAAATACGACATTTTAAACCCAGTAGTGCACATGCAAGCGCGGTTGCAACGCCGTGTTGACCGGCACCGGTTTCAGCAATGACTTGTTTTTTACCCATACGCTTAGTAAGTAACGCTTGGCCAAGTACTTGGTTGGTTTTGTGTGCGCCGCCGTGTAGTAAGTCTTCACGCTTTAGATACAGTTTTACTTTTGGGTTTTTAACTAAATTGCGCGTTAAAGTAAGTGGCGTAGGACGACCCGCATACTCATTTAATAGTTTACTTAGCTCTGCCTGAAACTCAGGATCTTTTTGTGCTTTGTTAAATTCGTTTTCTAACTGCTTAAGTGCAGGGACAAGTAACTCGGGTACAAACATACCGCCAAACTCGCCAAAATAAGCTGGATTTTGCATTTTAACCTCAATAATTTCTGATGCTCGTAAAAGCATTATGTAATTTGTTAGGGCACTTTTTACCCGCAGATTCTTCAACGCCTGAGTTTAAATCAAGGCCTAAGGCACCTTTTAAAAGCGCATCTTTAATATTGTCTGGATTTAAGCCTCCAGCGAGCATAAACGGTGTAGCTGCATCGCTTAGCACTGACCAATCGAATGCTTTACCTGTACCGCCGGCTTGAGTATCGCTGTGCGTATCGTAAAGATGACGATCAACTCCACTTACAGGTGTGGGCAATGCATCTTTTATTGCTTGTGCTTTCCAAATCTCGCAGCCGTTTGGTAACTGTGTACGCAACTCAGCAATGTAATCGTCACTTTCTTGTCCATGTAATTGAACTGCCGCTAATTTTAACACACTTGCGTATTGAGCAACTTGCGCAATTGGGGCATCGACAAATACACCCACAAAATTAAGTGGGGCACTTTGGCTTAGCTCTCTTGCGCAATCTAAATCAACATAGCGCGGCGATTTAGGATGAAAAATTAAACCACCATAAACAGCACCGTTTTGATATGCCGCTTGTACATCTTGAGTTCGTGTTAAACCACATACTTTATTGTCACCTAAAATAACACGGCGACATGCTTGCTCTAAATTGCGCTCACTCATAAGAGAGCTGCCAATTAAAAAGCCATCACATAATGGAGCTAAACGTTTTACGTCTTGATGGGTGTAAATACCCGATTCCGAGATAACCACTTTATCTGCTGGAATAAGTTTGCGTAGCTTTTCGGTTGTGGCTAAATCGGTGCTTAAATCGCGTAAGTCGCGGTTATTAATCCCAATAATTTGTGCATCAAGCGCAAGTGCACGGTGCACTTCTTCTTCGTTGCTTACTTCGGTTAGTACCGACATATTAAGTGAATCGGCAACTGCATTCAGTGCTTTATAGCTCTCGTCATCAAGGACCGAAAGCATCAGTAATATAGCGTCACCGCCATAAATACGTGCCATATATACTTGGTACTCATCTATAAAAAAGTCTTTGCAGATAAGCGGTTGTTCTACTTGGCTGCGCACAAATTCAAGATAATCAAAACTGCCTTGAAAATATTTAGCATCAGTTAACACGCTCATGCAGGTGGCATATTTTTTATAAACTGAGGTAATTTCAGTTAAATCAAAAGGCTCTCTAATTAAGCCTTTCGAAGGCGATGCTTTTTTACACTCTAAAATAAACTGTGTACCCGGCGCTGCAAGTGCTTTATAAAAGCTACGACTCGTAGGCATTGCAAGGTGCTTAAAGCTTTCAAGCGGACGTGCAGCTTTTCTCTCAACGAGCTCTAATTTTTTATCAGCAACAATCTTGTCTAATACATTAGCCATTACTTACCTCAATAATTGCATTTAGTGTGTTCATGGCTTGCCCTGAACTTAATAATGTGTGTACTTGTTTTGCCCCTTCTTTTAACGTTTCTGCTTTACCTGTTAGGTATAAAAGGGCAGCTACGTTAACCACAATAGCAGCATTATGTGCATCTGTACCTCTGCCTTGTAAAATAGCGAGGCTAGCATTTGCGTTGTATTGTGGACCTTCACCAGCGAGCTGTTCAAGTGAATAGTTTGCAAGGTCAAAGTCGCTAGGGTTTAGTGTGTACTGCGTAATCTCGCCATTATTTAGCTCAACTACCGTTGTTGGGCCGTGTAGAGCTATTTCGTCAGTGCCCGAGCCGTGAACAATCATAGCGCGCTTTGTGCCAAGGGTTTTAAGTGTTTGTGCCATTGGCATACATAACGCTTCGTTGTACACACCTAACAATTGCACATCAGGTGCTGCTGGGTTAGCAAGCGGGCCTAAAATATTAAAAATAGTGCGTGTTTTAAGCGCTGTACGCACGCCCATCGCATGGCGTACGCCACTGTGATAGTGCGGTGCAAACAAAAAGGTAAAATTGGTTTGCTCAAGGCATTTTGCTGCCTGCTCTGGGCTCATATCTATATTAATGCCCAGCGCTTTTAGTAAGTCGGCAGAGCCTGAATTACTCGATACACTGCGATTACCATGTTTTACCATGCTAATGCCGGCAGCAGCGGCAACTATGGCTGCAGTTGTGCTTATATTAATTGTGTTTGAGCCATCGCCGCCAGTGCCACAGCTATCAGCAAGTTGTGTACTGCTGGTAGTAAAAGCAACAGCGTTTTCGCGCATTGAGGCTGCAGCGCCTGCAATTTCGTCGCTTACTTCGCCTTTAATTTTAAGGCTTATAAGTAGGGCAGTTAGCTCAATTTCACTCATATTACCTTGCATTATTTCATCAAAAAGCGCTTTGGCGTCTGCGTAGCTTAATGATTGCCCCGTAATTAGTTGCTCAATAGCGTGTTGAACATTTATGGGTTGTTCTGGTTGTGTACTCATAATGTCCTCTTTTATTTAGCGCGTGTTAAGTAAGCGACACTTTGCTGAAGTAGCATTGCGCCGTTTGGCGTCAGTATTGATTCTGGATGAAACTGATAACCCAATGCGTTGTCATCATGATGATATATAGCCATAGGGATATCTTCGTACTGGGCAATTACCTCAATATTGTCAGGCACTTTTGTTGCCATTAATGAATGGTAACGCGCCACAGGCATTGTATTGCCCATACCATCAAATACAGGATGATCGCCTAAATTAATAATTGAAGACTTACCATGTACGGTTTCACCCGCGTGACCGATTACTCCACCGTAACTTTGTGTTAATGCTTGTTGGCCTAAACAAATGCCTAGCATTGGGAAGTGACCTTTAGAGAGCTCAATAAGCTCCATTAAACAGCCTGCGTCGCTTGGTGTGCCAGGACCTGGGGAAAGTACTAATAGCACTTGGCCTTGCTCTTGGCGCATTTTGTTAAAAATAACCTCAGCGCTAATGTTGTTTCTGTAAACAACGAGTTCACAGCCAAGCATCGTCAGCTCATCAACAAGGTTGTACGTAAATGAGTCAAAATTATCTAAAAAATAGATTTTAATAGGGTTCGCTTTGCTCATTTTATACCGCCTTATACGTAGATTTAATGGCGGTAATAACCGCTTGTGCTTTGGCGCGTGTTTCGTTTGCTTCTGAAATAGGATCTGAGTCAAACACCACACCGGCACCGGCTTGCACATAGGCTTTGTTATTTTTAACAAAAGCTGAGCGAATAACAATACAGCTATCCATTGCGCCATCACCGGTTAAGTAACCGACTGCGCCGCCATAACTGCCACGACGTTTACCTTCTGTTTGACGAACAAGCTCAGCAGCACGAACCTTTGGTGCACCAACAAGCGTGCCCATGTTCATACATGCTTGGTAAGCGTGCAGTGCATCAAGCTCTGGTTTTAACGTGCCAACAACGCGTGACACCAAATGCATTACTTGTGAATAGCGGTCTACTTTTAATAGCTCTTTAGCAAAACGAGTACCTGCAACGCTAATACGTGCTACGTCGTTACGGGCTAAATCAACCAGCATTAAATGCTCGGCGCGCTCTTTTTTATCGTTTCTAAGTTCAAGCTCAATGCGGCTGTCTAGGTCTGGGTTTATTTGCCCATTAGCAAATTTGCCACGTGGGCGAGTGCCCGCAATTGGGTATACTTCAACTTGCTGAGATTGCACTGTGTATTTAAGTGCTGATTCAGGCGATGCGCCAAATAATGCAAAGTCTTCATCGCGCATATAAAACATATACGGACTTGGGTTTTGCTTTTTAAGCTGGCTATATGCATGTAAAGAATCAGGGCAAGGTAGTGAAAATGTACGCGACGGCACTACCTGAAAAATATCACCATCTACAATATTCTTTTTAAGCTTAACAACTTGCTCGCAGTAAGTATCATCGTCTATATCAACGCTTACCTCACACTCGCCACTTTGCATATCCGCACTAAATTCTGTTGCGTTATCGCACAGTGTATTTAATCGCTCTAATTCTTTACCTACTTCAAAGCAATTAGCGTGTACGTTTGGGCCGTTAAATACATTACCAATGAGTTCGGTTGTTTGTTTTTGATGATCAATAACAACTAAGGTTTCGGCTAAATAAAATACGTAATCAGGGCATGTATTTTCGCCGTCTGGTACATCACTTAACTGCTCAAAGTTTGCTACCATATCGTAGGCAAATACACCGCCTAAAAATAACGAAAATGGATTGTTAGTTGTGCTTTTAATACTGTTAATACACGTACGTAAAGCACTAAATGCATTATCTGCAATTAGTTTACTTGCTTCGTCAGTATCGCCGCTTGTATCTAAATAACAAAGGGTAAGTATTGCGCCGTCTAAAGTTGCGTCACAGCTCTTAACATTTGCCTGCAAGTAGCTTAGAAGCTGTTGCCCATTATTAGATTGAGCAGTAATAGTAACTGTTTTACCTTGGCATACGATGCGTAGGGCACAGTCAACTAAAATTAAACTTTTTACACTGTCTTTAGAATCAATCTCAGCCGATTCAAGCAGTAGTGAGTTAGGCTTATCAAGTGCCGCGTATACTGCAAGAGGACTACTAATATAGTCGCGTACTTGCGTTATGCTTGTTACTTCGCCTGGTGTGGTAGTTATATGACTAAAAATCAAACCTCATTCCCTCAAAAAATTAAACCCCGCAATGCTTTAGCAATGCGGGGTTTGAATAACGATATCTAAATTACAAACAGATCATTACCGTCCCGCTATATCAGGCGCCACCACCAACGATGTGTATGAGTAAGACCGTTATTCATGTTTTTCTGCCTCAAAATTTATTAAATATTTTTAACGTAAACGTTTCGTAAAATTTAGTTATAAAAAAACCCGCATAGTTGCGGGTTTTGAATTTTTGCTAGACACGACAATTCATCACCCGAAAATTACGAGTGCCACCACCAAATAGTGTTTAAGTTTGAATTGATCATTATTGTTAATTCTTAATGTGTCTTAAAGTGGCTACAGTAAAACGTATCTTATGCTTTTGTGTCAAGTGTTTATTTAAAACAATTTAGTCAAAAAAGTTGTTATACTTACATAAACACCAGTAACCCTTAATTTTAAGCAGTTTTCTTTTGATAAAATACGATTTACATAGTCATACCACACATTCAGACGGGCGTTTAACGGTTGAAGAATTATTGCATCGCGCTGTTGATAAAAATATTGATGTGTTTGCTATTACCGATCACGACACTGTGGCGGCTATTAAGCCTGCGCAGCAATTTATTGAAGCAGAAAACTTACCGCTTTCATTAATAACGGGTACCGAAGTGTCTACCAAATGGGAAAGCTTCGAAATTCATATTGTAGGTTTAAATATTGATATTAATAATATTGACCTTACCTCTTTATTATCGGCTCAGCAGCAAAAGCGAGAAGAGCGTGCACTAGAGATTGGTGTTCGCCTTGCAAAAAATGGCTTTGATGGCATATACGAGCAAGCTAAAGAGCTGGCAAAAGACGCGCAAATTACACGAGCACATTTTGCACGCGCCCTTATTGAGCGCGGCGTTGCCAAAAATTTTCCGGGTGTATTTAAAAAGTACTTAGGGCGTGGAAAAACAGGCTACGTGCCAAGTTGCTGGTGCACTATGCAAACCGCTATAGAGGCAATACATGCCGCTGGTGGTGTTGCGGTACTTGCGCACCCAAGTAGCTATCAAATGTCAAACAAGTGGCTACGCAAATTATTAGTAGAATTTAAAAGTGCAGGGGGGGACGCAATGGAAGTTGCGCAACCTCAACAAGCGCCAAGCGAGCGTCAATTTTTAGGTGAACTTAGCCGAGAGTACGGATTGCTTTGCTCACAAGGATCTGATTTTCATTTTCCGACAAGCTATCTAGAGCTTGGTAAAAATTTATACCTACCAAAAGATTGCCAAGGTGTTTGGCAAGTTTGGGAAGGACAAGAAGGGGCATTAACATGAGTCAATTATTTCATATTCATCCTGATAACCCGCAACCAAGACTGATTAGTCAAGCCGTTGATATTATTAAACAAGGCGGCGTTGTTGTTTACCCAACAGATTCGGGCTACGCCATCGGTTGTAACATTGGTAATAAGCAAGCCAAAGAGCGCATAGAGCGCATTCGTGATATAGATAAAAACGATAACTTTACGCTTGTTTGTCGAGATTTATCGGAGCTATCTACTTACGCACGTGTAGATAATCAGTTATTCAGACTTATTAAAAATAATACGCCAGGGCCTTATACCTTTATTTTTAAAGGCACAAAAGAAGTCCCTAAACGTTTATTAAACGACAAGAAAAAAACCATTGGCATGCGTGTCATTGAACACCCAATTGCGTGTGCGTTGCTTGCCGAGCTTGGCGAGCCGCTAATGTCGTGTTCACTAATTTTACCAGGGCAGCAGTTTACTGAATCCGATCCTGATGAAATTCTAGAGCGATTAGATAAACACGTTGATTTAATTATTCACGGTGGTTACTTAGCAGAGCAAGCGACTACAGTAATAGATTTATCAGAAGATGAAGTTAAAATATTACGTGTTGGTTGTGGTGATACAAGCCCATTTGAGTTGTAAGTAGTGAGCGAAAGTACTGCCGATACAAAAAATAGTGAAAAGCCAGTACAGCAAAAGCTGCCACTGGCTTTTTTGCATGGTAAAGCAGTTGTAGATAAACCTGAAGATTTATACATTCCACCCGATGCGCTCGAAATTATATTAGAAACCTTTGAAGGTCCACTCGATTTACTGCTTTATTTAATTAAAAAGCATAAGCTTGATGTGCTCGAACTTTCTATATTTAGTATTACAGAGCAGTATGTAAGTTACGTTGAAATGATGACCGAGTTTCAACTCGAACTTGCCGGTGAATATTTAGTTATGGCTGCGTTACTTGCACAAATTAAATCACGCTTATTACTCCCTGTACACGAAGAGCTTGAAGAAGAGGAAGATCCTCGCGCTGAGCTTATTAAACGCCTGCAAGAATATGAGCTGTTTAAAAAAGCTGCCGAAAATCTCGATGATATTCCTCGTGTTGGGCGTGACATTTTTATAGCACATGCCGCGATGCCAACCAGTGAAGACACAAGCCAAAATCTCCCCGATATTGAACTTAAAGACTTAATGCTGGCGCTGAGTGATGTAATGGCGCGTGCAAAAACCTTTGAACATCATCAAATTACTGCCGAAGTACTTTCAACCCGAGAGCGGATGAGTCAAATACTACAGCAACTATCGCAAGCAAACTCAGCGGTGGTATTTAATGCGCTTTTTACGCCAAATGAAGGGCGAAGTGGTGTGGTGGTTAGTTTTATAGCCATGCTTGAGCTCATTAAAGAAGGGCTTGTTACCTGTTTGCAAGTAAGCCCTGAGAGCTTGATTTATATAAGCTTAAGCGAGCAATCCACCCTATAAACTTATCAGTTTAATCCTCTCATACCAACCGGCATGAATATTTGAGCAATTTAACGAATTATATTGCACTATTACGTTGTTAAAAATTTTTATTTAGAACAACTAGATACAAAAATTTCTGCCTCGTCCTAGCGTAATTTTCTTAATGTTAAATAGACCCCATATACAAGCAGATTGATATTATTTGCAAAACTGACTTTAAATAATAAAGTTCTGTGCGTATACGCACGTAAAGTGTTTGTAAATGTTATTTTCATTTATGGCTATGCACTATATTGTATCGCCATAGCATTATAGGAAGTTACACATGTTTAAAAATACACCTTCATCTTACGGACTTGTCGCCATTATTTTACATTGGCTCATGGCGCTGACTATTTTTGGCCTGTTTGGCTTAGGTTTATATATGGTCGAACTTACTTATTACGACAGTTGGTATAAAGGTTCGCTCGACCTACATAAAAGTATTGGTATTACACTTGTGGCCGTATTTTTATTTAGAATTGTATGGCGTGCTTTATCTACACAGCCTAAACCATTAGGTGAAAGTAAAGGCATCAACCAATTAGCGCATACGGCGCATATTGCCATGTATATTATAGTGGCTGTTATTGTTACTGCTGGGTACTTAATATCGACCGCAGACGGGCGACCAATTGAAGTTTTTACCTTGTTTAATATTCCGGCGTTTGATTTTGCTTTTGACAGCCAAGCCGATATTGCAGGAAAAGTACATTATTACAGTGCATGTGTTTTAATCGGTTTTGTAGTATTGCATGCACTTGGGGCGTTAAAACATCACTTTATCGACAAAGATAAAACCTTACTAAGAATGATCAAACCATAAAGGATGATTAAAATGAAAAAATTACTATTAAGCACGGCAGTCTCTGCGGCAATGATACTTTCGGCAACAGCCGCCAATGCAGCTGATTATGTTGTTGATACAAAGGGTGCTCACGCGTTTGTAAACTTTAAAATTAAACATTTAGGCTACAGCTGGTTGCATGGTCGCTTTAATACATTTGATGGTAAATTTAATTACGATGCTAAAAATCCTAATGCGTCGCAAATTATGGTTAACATTGATACTACAAGCCTAGATTCGAATCATGCTGAGCGTGATAAGCATTTACGCGGTAAAGACTTTTTAAATGTTGATAAGTACCCAACAGCAACCTTTAAAAGCACAAGTATTAAATTTGAAAGTGATTCTGGCGAAGTGACGGGTGACTTTACGTTACATGGGGTCACTAAAACGATTACTTTCGAAATCGAAAAAATTGGTGAAGGTAACGATCCATGGGGTGGTTATCGTGTAGGTTTTGAAGGTGAAACGAGTTTAAAGCTTGCCGATTACGGTATTGATTACAACTTAGGGCCAGCATCTACGTATGTAGATATAGGTTTATTTATAGAAGGGATTCGTCAGTAATATCGTTATTAAATAAAAAACGCCACTTGTGTGGCGTTTTTTGCTTAGCAGAAACTCAAATTAAGCGGCTTTAACTCCGCTTATTTTGTGCCATTTATACGTGATTGCAATAGCGGCCTTAAATGCTCAGGTAACCAACGCATAAGCACGTCATTATAAGCTTGCGTTTTTTTAATTACTTTAAGTCGCTCATTAAGGATCGTTATATCCTTCGCACCTTGTTCATTCTTAGTGCAGCCAATAAAACCATAACTTAAAGCTGGTGATTCTATGAGTGCACGCTGCGTTAAATTTTTATCAAAATGCATCGACTTAGCTAGATAGTAATGCTCACTTGGGTAACCCAATAAAATATCGATTCGTTTTAAATTCAGCATGTAAGTGAGGCTTGCTAGGCTGTCGCGAGTAGGTCTTATTACTAAATCTATATCAGGGGTTGTATTTATAATGGTATCAATTTCTTTACCGTATGAGCGACTCATTGAAACACCCAGCGTCAGCTTTTTATCACGTATTAAGTTTAACAACGACACCTCAGTGGCATTAGGCAGTTCAAGTGCATCAGCCAGTTTATTATGCATGGCAATTGAAGGTGATAAGCCTGTTGTTGAGCTTTCATCAGTGAAGTAAATATGCTCTTTTCTGTAATCATTTTTATAAAGCGATAATGCACAGACGTTTTGGGAGATATTTGATAGCTCTTGAATTACTTTACCTGAAGGTATGATGACCCGGTTAAAAGTAATAGTGGGTAATTGCTTTTCAAGAAGGGAGATTATGCTTTCGTCACGGCCTTGGTGTTGGTACTGGCCGTTTAAAATATAATAAGGTGCAAAGTCGTGCGTTAACCAATTAATGGTTTTAGCATTAGCTACGGGGCTTAAATAACTAAATAATATAAAGGTTAAAAATATACGAGGCATTAACGCGGCAACCAATAGTTATTATCCTAAGACCATTGTAACCACTAAAGTGTTAAAAAGTAAAATGCCAGCAACGAGGCTGGCAAAATATTTTTAGTAATTGCGGATAAAAGACAATTAATGTTTTTGTTTAACTGGCTTTTAGCCACTTAACAAATTGGCGCGCATCACTCGCTTTTTGAAATAATGCATTTTTTAAACCTTGTGTATCACTGAAGATCACACGATGTTTGTTTACTGAAATTGATTGCACTGGATGTGCAATTTGGATCATAGACCCATTATATTTATAAGACATAATAAAACTCACTTTATTCTTGTTATTTATTCTGCGCTATATTTTTATAGCAAAATGCAGTTAATAAATAAACGATGTTGTGTTTAGCTTCATTACAGTGTTGACGATCTTTATGACACTTTTGCGATGATAGTAAAATTCATCTCGGTATTATTTAAGGGGTTCTCGCCGTACAATAACTTAGCTTTCAAATATACGTTTTGCGGGGCTTACTGGATCAGGGTAAATGGTTAACCGCGGTGGTTTATTTAAACCAGAGAGGGAAGGTAACTTAAATATATGTTTAGCACAAGTAATTTATGCGGTATTATTTATAATAAATCTTATCAACTGCTTACAAAGCCAATTTTCAGTTAATAAAGGATAAGCATGAATTACCTGATTGTGAGTGATATTTTTGGTTTAAGCACTGCTTTAGTGCAGTTATCAAACGAAATTAGTGCGAATGTATCGATTGTGGACCCTTATAATAGTAAAGTTCAACTCATTGAAAGTGAACAAAATAATTATAATAACTTTATTGAGCAATGTGGGCATGATAAATATACAGCCATACTTCATAAACGCTTTAATGAGCTCAAAGTTCCTACAACCTGTATTGCATTTAGCGCTGGAGCAAGTGCTGCATGGCGGGCGCAGTTATTAACAGGCAATACACACCTTAAAAAGCTAATTGGATTTTATCCATCGCAAATCCGTAATTATTTCGCGTTAAGTGCAAACGTGCCGTGTGAGTTTATTTTCCCTAAACGCGAAGTACATTTTAATGTTGATGAAATCATTTTAAGGTTAAGCGATAAAGCTAGCGTAGAGTGTAACAAAGTAGACTATTTACATGGTTTTATGAATCGGCTCTCGCCCAATTTTGATGAACAAGGATACAGCGATTTTTGTAGTTACTTAAAAAGTAGTCCTACAACTGATTAAGCTGTGATTTTGTAATTGTGGGAAAGTCAGTACGGCTATTGTATTTTACGTATAGGTTTGAAAATACACTACTTTTAGATAGTTTATCGAGATTTTTTATAAGCGTTTTAGCATCAGAACGTGAGGCTCTACAACATACTTGATACGCTTTGATTACATGTGAAACTGTTTTTCCTTGCTTTTGCAGTGCTAAATCAGCTTCTACAAAAAAAGCAGCGCCTGTCCAGTAAACACGTTGCTGGGCACGCTGCCTCCACATATCGGCAGAAAGCTTATCAAGCGGTTGATTTTTAGTTTTGGTTTGCAAGCGTGCGCGGTCAAATCCTGCATTTAATCGCTGTACAAACTGTGGCTGGGTAATTATACCATTATCACGCATTATCACGTTTTGCATATAACTGGCAAAACCTTCACTTAGCCAAAACCCTGAATAAGGCAATAGTGGTAAATATAAGTGTGCAAGCTCATGAAACAGCGTCCAATCTTTAGTAAATGCCTTTAAACTGGCGTAGCGATCTATATGTAGCTCAAGCCCATCAGGATTATTACGTTTAACAGTGGCCCAAGGCACTGGCTCAAAAGCAAAGTATTGCGGTTTTAAATAAATAGGCAAAATACTTTGTTGTAAAGGCCCTAAGGTATTTTTTGTTTTTTCAACACTTTGATTAACCCAAGTCGATACCGTTTTTTGGCCGTTATTTGAGAGCGAGCTGAGGTTATGTATTACCACTTCAATGGACAACGTGTTAAAAGCGATTGTTGATAACAGTAATACTAAAAAGAGTTTCATTAACGTGCTCCGCTTAATTTAATGGCTAATACGATAAGGCTAACTAAACAAGACCAACCCATGACGTAAATAGTCACAGTTAATTTATTATTTTTTAAAGTGATAGTAACTATAAAAGTACATATACAGACACACCTTAGTTAACATGCTTTAATTGTGTTTATAAAAATTTGTAGGTGTTAGCAATGCAGTACCAACATATAAATGTGCCAGAGCAAGGTCAAAATATAATAATAGACGGCCATGGGCAATGGCATATCCCGCCTGAACCTATTATTGCTTATATAGATGGTGATGGGGTGGGCTTAGATGTTATGCCTGTAATGCGCCATGTCGTGGATAGCGCCATTACTCACTGCTATAAAAAGGATAGGAAAATTCATTGGATGCAGGTTTACAATGGTGAACAAGCAGCTAAATTATATGATGGTGATTGGTTCCCACAAGAAACAATTAATGCAGTACGTGCTTGTAAAATCGCTATAAAAGGGCCATTAACAACCCCGCTGGGTGGTGGCTTTCGTTCACTCAATGTAGCGCTCCGGCAAGAAATGGATTTGTTTGTAAATATGCGGGCAATTAAAGGCTTTAGCGCGCTCCCATCCCCTCTAAAAAATCCTTTTTTAACTAATATAACTGTACTGCGAGATAGCAGCGAAGATGTGTATTCAGGCATTGAATGGCAAGCAGGCAGTGTTGAAAGTGAAAAGATGCTCGATTTTTTATGTGAAGAAATGGGGGTAACGCGCTTACGATTTACACAAGAATGCGGCATTGGTATTAAAAACATATCAAAAGAAGGCTCTGAACGTTTAATTCGTTATGCTATAAACTATGCTCTTAACAATAACAGCGACTCATTGACCATTGTGCACAAGGGGAATGTACTTAAATTTACTGATGGTGCATTTAAACGTTGGGGGTTTGCGCTGGCTAAAAAAGAGTTTAAAGCGACAAATCATCAAAATGGTCGTTGGTTACAAATAGAGCGAGCAGGGTACGCGCCTCTAGTTATTAAAGAAGTAATAGCAGATAACATGCTGCAGCAATGTTTAATGCACCCAGAGCAGTTTGATGTAATAGCAACGACCAATCAAAACGGCGACTTTTTAGCAGATATGCTAAGCGCCCAAGTTGGCGGTGTTGGCATAATGCCGGCAGCTAATTTAAATAATGAAGTGGCTTTTTTTGAACCCACTCATGGTACGTTCGAGCGAATTGCTGGGCAAAATAAAGCGAACCCGAGCAGTAGTATTTTAAGTGCAGTATTAATGCTTAAGTTTATGGGCTGGAAAGAGGCCGCATTACTAATAGAAAATGCGTTAGAGCAAACATTTAAAAGCGGTGAAGTAACCTTTGATTTAATAAAAGAGCACACCGATAACTCAAGTCTTCATAACTCGACAACCTTAATGTGTACAGAGTTTGCGCAAAAGGTTATCGAGCATTTTTAAACACAACCATTATTAAGCTGCTGATGCATTAGCAAGTTGTAAACTGTGCATGCAAGGGCGGTTAGTTAATTGTGCAGCGCGGTGGTATAAGGCATGTGCACTTGGCTCATCACAATGTGTACCGCTAAGTGTATCCATTAATGCAACAACAATAATGGCAGGTACTTGGCAGCAGTATTCATCAAGAACGGCTTCTGTTGTTTGTGCATCTACATGACAGTGCGGATGATTTTGTTGCTGATATGCATTTAACAGTGTACTGACTTCAAGTGTGTCATTTGCTTGATGCTTATTTTTACGGCACGTACACCCAAACTCATCTACAAGTGTTGCTAATGCTTGATAAACCTCAGTAGTTTTTAAAGTTGCTGTTGTGCACAGCAGCTCTTCAATGAACTGATGTAAGTTAGCATCAATGAATAATCCGTCTTGTCGTGTGAAAGTTGCTGTCGTTGGCATAATAATTACTCTTAGTTTGTTGGCTTAACTTCACTCTAGCGCTAAGTGTATTATTAATGAAATTGTTGTTTTCAATAACTGATATTGATTTGATCAATATTAAGCTAAAGTGGTCTTAACTTTCCGTAATTGCTGCTCAGTGGCGTATAAAAATAAGGCTAAACATTGAATAAAAATAAAGGCTTACTTTTAATTACCACAAAGGTCAACACGCGCTAATAGACATCGCAATTTTTTCAATACCATGTGAAGGAGTCCATCTTTTATATTCCACGAAACCATGTTTTTTATATAAATTGATTGCTGGTGTATTAGCAACTGCCGTCTCGACTATTGCCCGTGAAACCGGTGTTATTGCTAACACACTTTCTAATAATTTATGTGCGATACCTTTTCTAAAATAATCAGGATCAACGGTTAAACTACAAATATCTAAACAGTCATTTTTTATATCTACTTCAATAACGGCAGCTAAACATTCGTTCTCGTGATAGCTATAAAAGAGCGTTTCTGAATTTTTTATATCGTTGACGGTACGTGATAATGGAGGGAAATCAAGCACATCAATAAGTTGAGCTTCAATAGTATAAGCGCGTTGAAATATTGTAAAAATCGCTTTTGCAATACGGTCATCGGTATTATCGAGTTTATTTATCATTAACGGAGACCTTTTAAGTGCTGTTGAACTATGGAGATTAAACGTGCAGCATTGAGTGATTATGCACCAAGTAATCTTAAGTGCTTGATTTTTTTATAGCGTAATGACATCGAGATACAGTGCGCTAGTTCTTTATAAGGTACAGCTTGGTTAATTTTAAATACAATGGCACGATTACCCTCGTATATAAAAGTGTCGCCGTAGATCTCTTTAAACGTATCTACGAGTGATGTTTTACAGTTGAAATAAATAAAATACTGCTCAGGGTATTTATTTTTCCAATCAATCCTAATGGTACTGCCAATTTTAGAAATGTAACTAGGCTCCCCCCATTTTAATGTTTCTGTTATATCAGAAATTCCGTCATGCCTGGCAACTTCAAAAATAAGATCACGTAGCGCATTAAGTAAAATACTCACGTTAACGGGGTAAGTACTAAATTTTTTCTGTACGATTATGTCCATTTAATCATCCAATTTAAATACAATGAGGTTTAGAAATTACTTATTTCATTAAAACAATAAACATAGTGAAGTATTTATTTTGATTCAATTATTCATCGCACGTCAAGATATCGCTTCAACCGCTTATATCTTTGATAAAATGACCATTTACGATTTTTAAGTTATGTTGTAAGTGCTAATTTACATAACATGATTATTGAAATTTACAATTCGAAATCATACTCTTCACCATAGAGGCGTATTGTTGCTTCTTTCTCTTGAGCAATAGTTTCTAATCGTAACTTTATCAATTGATTCATTGCTATACTTAAAGCTTGAAATGAATCAACGCCACAAGCTCGATCATTGATAATTTTACTACCAATAATGATTTTGATTGGACACCTCCAATCGTAACCGCTAACAGTTTCAACGTCGTTAACAGGTGTTCCAATTTCAACTGTCACCTTTTCTGTGCCTGTGCAATTGAATAGTTCGAATTCTCTCGACGCAATAAGAGTAGAAAATATATTAGATATAGGTGCGAGTTCATTCATTTTTATGTTCTTCAATGTTTAGTGAGTTTGAAAATAGCAATTAGCCTAAAAGTAATGCTAATTAATTCTTTATAGCTATATGTTATTTATTTGAGATTTAGCACATACGTAGGCCCAAGCTTTATTTCCTGAAGAGTAACTTCCCGCTATTCGTACGTATTCTTCTACTTCGTATTCGTCAGCTTGCTTTAATTCTAATGGTGTAAGCTCAAAAACGGTGCCTTCTACTATATCTGTATCTTTCCCCGTATAGTTAAGAATAGAATGAATATCTGTACCACTAACTTGTATTACTGCTGGATCAGAGATTTTAATTTCGCCAAGCGTATAACCAATCAACGAATCTTTTACTCCGTTTAACACATGACCAAAAGTTTCTTTTTGAACAGATTCCATTTGCAATGTACCGTATGAAAATAACTTTTCCAATTTAACACCTTTATTATTTATTGGTTCTAAGTTAATGCAGCGCTTAAATAGTGTTCACTCTCCATAAATAGGCGATAACGCAGCATAAATGGTAAACATGGGCTGCCCTTTGGATTCTTTTTAGGTATAACTAAACTTTGCTCGGTTTTTACTTATTCGTACTCGGATGTAAGCCATTAGAGTAACGCAGGAGCAGTTACCGAGACTACTAGGTTACAAACCACGCGTAGGGATTCAAGCGCTCCTAGATTGGGAAAATTTCAATTCACAAAAATCCAAACGTCCATACTTCAATGGGGTGACAAAGATTAAAGAGCGCTTATATAGTCGGTCATTTTTACTTTAGTCAGCTGATGCATAGATTGTCACCGTTATGGCTCCACCAATTTCAGCTAACTTTGAGATCGAGCTTTGACTCAACGATGATTGAAATGCTCTTGGCAAAGAGCCTGCTTCAAACCCAAAGTCGAATATCCGTTTTATACACCCATCCCAAATAGCTCTCAGGTTAGGTGGTAGAGACATAATCAATTGGTGATATTTATCAACGATATCGTTTTCTGTATCTTCAGACGTTTCGAAAGAACCACGCCAAGTGCCTTCAATCTCTTCGAGTCGAAATATCATAACTTCTTCGCCCCAAAAATGGACAATTGGACGAATATCCTCCTTTGATTCAATATCTAGATCTATATTTAAGAAATGAATTTCGCTCATTACTAGTGCCTGTTTATCTTTCGAGGTTAAATTTGCAGCAGACTGTTTGGTATTTAGGTAAGGCAGAGCCTATGTAGTTTGGTTATTCCCCATAAATAGGCGATAACGCAGCATAAATGCCAAACATGCGCTGCCCATAGGGTTCTTTCTAGGGACGATTAACTCTTTGTTGCCTACATGAATGTAGATAAGGGGCGTGAGCAGGACGCGGAAGCTTTGCTCTATTTTTACTTAGCCCACTAGGTTACAAACCTCGCGCCGCGATTAAATCGTCCCTCGATTGAACAAATTTCAATCCTGAAAGGTCAACAGGCCCTAGGCTTTATGTTGGGTAATACTGTTACTATTTTATAATTTTTACGGAATAACGCAAAGGGTTTATTATTCTAAATATTGCTTATAACATGCGAATTAGTTTATTTTTATCATCTATCTGCAATTGTTTTAGCAAACGTTAATAACTCACGCCTTAGCCATTGATGCGCTGGTGCGTGGTGCAGCAGTGGGCTCCATATCATTTTCACCTCAATAGGCACTATTTGAAAAGGAACTTGGCTTATTACTAGGTTTGTATGTGTAGTGAGTAATTTAGCTTGGCGGCGTGGAAGGGTAGCAATAAGCTGCTCTGATTGGCAAAGGAGGCCTGCAATCATGTAGTGGCGTGTAAAAACGCGTATTTTACGGGTTTGCTCGAGTTGCCAAAGAGCTTCGTCTACCCAACCGAGTTTTTGTTTTCCCGATTTATTAGTAACAGCGGCTTCAGGCCCCCAACCTGCACGGTTTACCCAAATATGTTCTTTCTCTAAGTAATCGTCTAAACCTGACTGTTGTAAAAAGGTATTTTTAGGGTGGGATAAGCAACAGTAATTATCGCGCCATACGCTGGCTTGATGAAACGAGCGAGGCAGCCCATTAAAGCGATTTATGGCTAAATCGATAGTGCCTTTTTCCATATCTTGCAGATTTACGTCACTTGGGCTTAATACATCAAAATTGATACCTAGGTTTTTACTAAGTTGCGCGGTTATAAAAGGGGCTATTAAGGTCGACTCTATATAGTCGTTTGCCATTATTCTAAACGTAATGTTAGCGGTTGCAGGGTTAAATTGCTCGCTAGGTTGAGTAATAGCCTCAGCCATTTTTAATAGGGCCTCTACTTCAGGTTTTAACGCAATTGCTTTTGTCGTTGGTGTCATTGAACCTGCAGCACGCACCAGTAGTGGATCGTCAAATAAATCGCGTAAACGCTTTAATGCGTTACTCATAGCAGGTTGCGTAAGCGCGAGCTTGTTAGCCGCTTTCGAAACACTTTTTTCATCAATGAGTACATTTAAGTATACTAACAAGTTGAGGTCGACGTTTCTTATATTCATATGATCAATTTAAGTTATATGCTTTATTAATTATCTAAATTAAAGCCTGCTTGCTAAGGTGTAAACAATTAATAAAAAATAACCGCCATAACTGGCATCAATATAAGTACTGTATTTATGCAAAATAGGTTAACAAATCAATCTAATAATGCGCTACAACACGTTATAGCCAGTAAGCTTGCTCGGTCTGTTTTTGCTGGGTTTGAAGCGATGTTTTCGCAATTTTTAAATATTACACTGGGTGCACAAAGCCGTTTTGAACAACAAAAATATCACGATGCACAAAGCGCTATGCGTGAGCGTTTACAGGTATACGAGCTCGAAGTGAAAAACGTAAGTGAAGCGGTGCGGGTTATTGCTTACGCTGAACTTACTTGTTCGCAAACGTGGCAGTTAGCTAAAAATATTTACGGTGATATGGTGCAAAATCATGAAAACAAACCCATTGCACATACCTTTTTTAATTCTACTTTTGGTGCAATTTGGGACGATAAAAAAATTCGTACCGTACATTTATTTGTATTGAAAGCAAAGTATCGCAGCGAGCCACGTTCCTTTGAGAGCTTAGTGAGTAGAGTATCACTACAAAAAGGGTTCAATAGCGCCGTTAAAACGCTTATTACTAATCAAGTATTTAGAGTGCCGTTTAATCATTTAGAGCGTGATGTAGCCACATTACACAGTACGTTAATGCAAGGCGCGCAGCAGCAATGCAAACAGGTGTACGAACTTATAAACTTAAATGATGGCTATATTGAATACGCTAATTCATTATTTTTCAGAAATAAAGCCTGTTATTTAATTGGGCGTTGCATAGCTAAAAATGGCGATAATATGCCTTTTGCCATCGCTATTTTGAATACCGATAACGGATTAAAAATAGATGCTGTAATGATGGGCGCCGATCAATTAAGTTTATTATTTGGCTTTGCACGCGCCTATTTTATGGTTGATACCGACCAGCCCGCCCGCTACGTAGATTACTTAAGTGTATTAATGCCGCACAAACAACGTTTTGAGTTATTTAACGCTATCGGTTTTATTAAACACGCTAAAACGGAATTTTATCGTTATAAAGTTGATACGACTAAAAACAGCCCAGTAAACCTTAAATACACAATAGCACCTGGTACGCCAGGTATGGTGATGCTGGTTTTTACAATTGCAGGCTCAGACTATGTTTACAAAGTCATTAAAGATAGATTTAGCGCACCAAAAACAGCTACCAAGGCGCAAGTAAAAGAAAAATATAACTTTGTAAAGCAAGCTGACCGCGTTGGGCGCTTGGTAGACACGCACGAATTTAGGTATTTAGCGTTTGATTTAAGCCGTTTTAGCGATGGGCTACTTTCACAAATGAGAAGCCAAATTGGTACCAGCATGATTATATCGGGCAAGGCACTTATTTTAAAACACGTGTATGTTGAACGTAAAATGACCCCGCTTAATTTATACGTTAATCACTGTGATAACAAAGCTCTAGAGCAGGTAATGATTGATTACGGTAAAGCAATTAAAGAGTTAGCCGGCGCTAATATATTCCCAGGCGATATGTTAATGAAAAATTTTGGTGTAACACGTTGGGGCCGGATTGTATTTTATGATTTTGACGAGATTTGCCCACTGACTGAGTGTAACTTTAGAGAAGTACCGCAAACACAAAATAGCCTTGAAGAGCTAAGCACTAGTTCGTATTTTGATATAGACGAAAACGATATTTTCCCGAGTCAGTTCAAGGTGTTTTTTAGTGCAAACGACAGCGCATTTAAGTACTTTAATAGCCATCATAATAATCTGTTTTCAGCTGGGTTTTGGCAAAGCTGTCAGCAACAAATACACCAAGGCTATTTACCTGATGTTTATCCTTATAAACAAAGCTGGCGCTTTTGAGGTTGTTTGGATCTGTGTTCATCCCCATCTATAAGCTATTACAGTTTTTACATGTGGAGCAACAATGAAATATATTTCTCATGAAGATAGCAATCTTGCATTTGCACAAACCAACAAGCCGGTTTTAAAAAGCCACGAAGTGCTAGTTAAAGTGGCAGCGATTGGTGTTAACCGTGCAGACTGTATGCAGCGACAAGGTAAATACCCAGCACCAGCAGGAGACAGTCTAATTTTAGGACTTGAGTGTGCCGGTACAATTATCGAGCTTGGCAAAGAGGTAGAAAAAACTTGGCTAAATAAGCGTATATTTACGTTATGTGCTGGTGGTGCTTACAGTGAATATGTAGCCGTTGATGCAAAGCAACTGATGGAATTGCCAGATGATGTAACAATGGCTGAGGGCGCTGCAATAAGTGAAGTATATTTGACCGCATTTGGCGCGTTATTTGAGCTTGGTAAATTGCAAAAAGGGCAAACAGCGCTTATTCATGCAGGTGCGAGTGGTGTGGGCGGTGCAGCAATTCAAATGGCTAAAAGCGCTGGAGCTACCGTGGTCATTACCGCTGGTACGGATGATAAATGCCAACACGCAAAAGAGCTCGGTGCCGATCATGCAATTAACTACAAAACCACTGACTTTGTAGAATATATGCAAGCAAATAATCTCACAGCAAATGCAATTGTAGATCCTGTTTCGGGGAGTTACTTAAATAAAAACGCCACTATTGCAGCGATGGATTGTCAAATTGTAATGTTGGCATTTTTAGATGGACGCTTTGCAGAAGTCGATTTTGCAACGCTTTTACAAAAGCGTATTTCGTTCCATGCCTCAACACTTCGTAATCGTAGCATTGAGTTTAAACGTAATTTACGTGATGATTTTGTAGCGCGTTTTTACAGCGAGCTAGCCGATAAAAAATATGACTTTAACGTATATAAAACTCTACCTTGGGGCGATGCAAACGAAGCTCATGCTATTTTAGAGCGTAACGAAAATGCGGGTAAAGTGGTTTTACTTGTAGAGTAACTCTTTAATTTTAGGGTTTAGCCCATATACTAAGTCCTATAAAAAACACTTAAGGTTTAATAATGAATCCAATACTAGCAATACTTAAAGAGCACAATGTAAGCGACGAAAAAGTAAAAGCATTGTTTGAAGCGTTTACTCAAAACCCAATGATGGCAATGGCACTTGTTCAAGAGCTTGGTATTCCACCAGAAAAGCTACAGCAACTAATGGCAGTCGTAATGACACAGCCACACTTAATTAAAGAAGCAACCGACGAACTAGGTTTAGATTTTGAAAAGGTAAAAGAAACAAAAGAAAAACTAAATCAGTAACGAGTAAACGTTTAGCCAAGGTCGATAGTAAGTAAATTCGCCTTGGTTTTTTCCTATCTATTTGCTTTTCTCTAAATTAAACATATTTTGTTACACTCCTCATTGAACGACTGCTACTTAACAAAGTCATATAATATCAACCAACAGCAAGGACAAAGCATGAAGTCACTTTTTAAGTTTTGGAAAAATAACCGTTCTCT
Organism: Pseudoalteromonas aliena SW19; assembly: GCF_014905615.1. Taxonomy (NCBI): domain Bacteria; kingdom Pseudomonadati; phylum Pseudomonadota; class Gammaproteobacteria; order Alteromonadales; family Pseudoalteromonadaceae; genus Pseudoalteromonas; species Pseudoalteromonas aliena. The sequence goes on along the minus strand of NZ_AQGU01000025.1, from coordinate 544,104 downwards.
CATCGTATTCATTGCATTAATGAGTGTTTTTAGAAGTGCGGTTGCAGATTGGTACGAAGTACCTACAGGATCGATGCAACCAACGATTCAAGAAGGTGATCGGATCCTTACCGACAAAATGGCCTACGATTTACGTATTCCGTTTACGCACATATCATTATTAAAATTAAACGATCCGAAAACAGGTGATATTATTGTATTTGATTCACAAGCTGCAGATAACCGCTTAATTAAGCGTGTTATTGGCGTTCCAGGAGACAGCGTAGCACTTGAAAATAATGAACTTATTATTAATGGCAAAAAGCTTACTTATGCATATCAGCAAAGTAATACAGACTCGTTTGATAAAATTGAAGATTTAAATGGTCATAAACATTCTATACGTGTTGCTCATAGTCCTTCGCGTTTATCGGGCTTTGCAGAAGTAATTATCCCTGACGGTTACTACCTTGCAATGGGTGATAATCGAGATAATAGTGCAGACTCACGCGTAATTGGTCTAATACCTCGCCAAGAGCTCCTAGGTAAAGCTAATCGAGTGATTGTATCGCTTGATTATGATGACTACTATTTACCAAGAAAAGATCGTATTTTAAAAGTATTAAATTAACGCCTAATTTTTGAGTTAACTAAAAACTATTTAACGTGAACTCTGGTTAAGAGGTTTACTCGGGCTAAGAATTGTCAGTGAGAACAAGGCAATTTTATGTGTCAATAGCGTGCTAAATGTAAGTAAATTCAACGCAGTTAGTATTGAAAATAGCTGCTGAGATAGATTTATTATCCAGAGTTCAGGTCATATATTATGAATAAACATATTAAGTTATCAGCTTTAGCGTCAGTTATTGCATTAATTGTAGCGAGTGCCGGTTTATTATGGGCACCTGAGCAACATACATTATTAACTTTTGAGGTTACTTCACTCGCTCTTTTGTTATTTAACAGTATCAGTATCACTCGTTGTGTGTATAAAAATAATGAGAGTAAGCGTGTGAAAAGGGTTGCGTTGCTTTGTACGGGATCATTATTGTTATGTATATGCGGTGACGTCGTTAATTTTAATTTACTAGAGCAATATTATATTCATGGCAATGTGATTAAACATGATTATTTAGTTGACTCGATTTTATTTTTTGCACCTGGTTATACACTATTGCTACTAGCTTGTTTTTTTGTGATTAAGTCAAAAGCGTGCAATAACACCCGTATTTTAGGTCTTTATTTTTTAACAGCCTTATGTGTATCTTTGACCTCTTTTTACTCTATGTATATCCCAGAAGCTGCGAGCTACACATTAATATTAACGTGGGCTTATAGCTTTATAATAACGGCTGTGGGTCTAGCTAGTGTTTTGTTAGTTAAGTCATATGGGGCTTTAAAAGCGCCGCTGAGTGTGTGGATATTGAGTTTAGGTTTAATTTTTGCCGCATTAGCAGATGCCTTAATAGGTCTTTTTTGGATTTATGGTAATGGCGGAGAAGGATTTTATCCGCAGATAAGATATATTAATTGGGTGTTTTATATAATCTCTCAATCAATTGTTATTCACCTTCCTAAAGTCATGGTAATTAATGCACAAAATAAGCGCAGTTAAGTGCGTTAACAGCTCTAGGGCCTGTTTATCTTTCGAGGTTAAATTTGCAGCAGACTGTTTGGTATTTAGGCAAGGCAGAGCCTATGTAGTGTGGTTACTCCCCATAAATAGGCGATAACTCAGCATAAATGCCAAACATGCGCTGCCCTTGGGTTCTGCTTAGGGGTAAATTTACTCTTTGTTGCTCGGTTTTTTACTTAGCCCACTAGGTTACAAACCTCACGCCGCGATTAAATCGCCCCTAGATTGAACAAATTTCAATCCTGAAAGGTCAACAGGCCCTAGTAATTCCTTTAAATTCGAATAAAAAAGGGATAGAAAAGGTGTTTATCTGAACAGTTAATTTAAGCTAATCACTTTATTGCTATGTTTAATATAAAGTTCAATTGGTCCGGTAATGAGGATGATTGAAGTGTATTCAATCACCACTGATAGAAAAAGCTTCAAGTAATTCTTGTAGTTTTGCGTGTTCTTGGGCGTCAAATTCTATACCTACGTGTAAATTACTGTCTTTCATTTGGTTATTTCTAATGTAGGAGCTAATAACAACAGGTTTACTATCTATTGGCGAAATGATGTGCATAAAAACCTGTCGCCTCTTTAGTGCTAAAAAGCCAGAACTAACGTGAATCGTAAATCGACACCCAGTCGGCGAAATATCAATAATTAAGCCATGTAATAACCCTTTGCTGTCAGGCTCATATTCTTCATGTAGGCTTATTTTTGCCGGAATGTGTGTTTTTAATCGACTAGTTTCTCTTAATTGTCTACTTTCTATCTTTTTTGGATAGTCGAGAAAAATCAACCTTTCTGGGCGAAAGGAAATTGCAAGAATCGTAGTAGAAAATGCAATGCATTCTCCTCGTTCATCTTCAACAACATACCTAACAATGGCGCCGTTGCCTTCTTTTAAAACATCAGTGTAGCTATGTTTTCCAGCTTGCGATGGGTATTTTAATACTAAATATTTTCCAATATCATAGCCTATAAGCGGGAGTTTAAAGCGCATTTGGATAGGATTATTTAACTGAATATCAATTAACTTACCTGGTAAAAGATCTAGAAAAAATTTATTATTTTTATCGGGTAAATTTTCTTTTTCTACCACGTTGTTTTTTTCTTCTGCCATAGAGAATACCTATACATAACTAGCAAACAAGTATGTTTTAATAGCAATAATAAAACACTAGCCTGAAAGGATGGTATTTTTATTGTGATTTAAACTTTAGGGTTGATTATAATTGTCGGGTTTAGGTAACTGATTTAGATCGGATGGTTTTTATAGATTGAGGATTATCAAATTCATGATTATGCGAACTTTGATATGTGCGGTGATGAAACTCAATAAGCCGCTGAAGTTACAACGGCTTATTAAACTATAATTACATTACACGCATACCAGGCTCTGAACCGTCGTCTGGATTAAGAATGTAAATTTCTTTTCCGCCAGGACCTGCTGCTAATACCATGCCTTCAGACATACCAAAGCGCATTTTACGAGGCTTAAGGTTAGCAACCATAACGGTTAGTTTGCCTTCGATATCTTCTGGTGCGTAAGCTGATTTAATACCTGCAAACACTTGGCGAGTTTCGCCGCCTAAATCAAGTGTTAGCTTAAGTAGTTTATCTGCGCCTTCTACGTGCTCTGCTTTAGCAATTTTAGCTACGCGTAAATCTACTTTTGCAAAGTCATCAAATTCTATTTCGTCGCTAATCGGCTCTTTTGCAAGTGGGCTGTTAGGGTCAATAGTTACTTTTGGCGCTAAGCTTTCTTTAGATTCTTCAACCATTTTATTTACTTTATCCATTTCAACACGTTGCATTAACGGTTTAAATTTATTGATAGGGTGGCTTACTAGCGCATTTTGAACGCTGTTCCATGCAAGGTCGTCACTTAAAAACGCTTGTACGTTATCAGCCATTTCTGGTAACACGGGTTTTAAGTAAGTAATTAAAACGCGGAACAAGTTGAGACCAAGAGAACACACTTCGTGTGCTTCTTGTTGCTTAGTGTCGTCTTTAATTAATACCCAAGGTGCTGCACCATCAATAAATTGGTTTGCTTTGTCGGCAAGCGCCATTATTTCGCGAATTGCGCGGCTGTAATCGCGGTTCTCGTAGTGTGATGTAATGCTAGGTGCAGCAGCTTGAAATTCTGCTAACAGCGCTGGCAGCATAATAGTGCTGCTTAATTTGCCATCAAACTTTTTCGTAATAAAGCCAGCACAACGGCTCGCTATGTTGACTACTTTACCTACTAGGTCTGAATTTACACGTTGTGCAAAGTCTTCTAGATTTAAATCAAGATCAACAATACCGCTGCTTAATTTTGCGGCGTAGTAGTAACGTAAGTACTCTGGGTTTAAGTTATCTAAATAAGTACGCGCTTTAATAAACGTACCCTTCGATTTAGACATTTTTTCGCCATTTACAGTGACAAAACCATGAGCGAATACGTTAGTTGGCTTTCTAAAATTAGCGCCTTCTAGCATTGCTGGCCAAAATAAGCTGTGGAAGTAAATAATGTCTTTACCAATAAAGTGATAAAGCTCAGCGTCTGAACCTTCAGCCCAAAACTCATCAAAGTTGATGCCTTTTTTGTCACATAGGTTTTTAAAGCTTGCCATGTAACCAATAGGGGCATCTAACCAAACGTAGAAGTATTTGCCTGGTGCATTTGGAATTTCAAAACCAAAGTAAGGTGCATCGCGGCTAATATCCCACTGTTGTAGGCCATCGGTAAACCATTCGTCTAGCTTGTTAGCCATTTCTTGTTGAATAGTGCCCGAGTGTAACCACTCCTTTAGCATGCCTTCAAACGCTGGCAGGTCAAAAAAGTAATGCTCAGAATCTTTAAGTACAGGCTCAGCACCCGACATAACAGAGCGTGGATTGATGAGTTCTGTTGGGCTGTATGTGGCACCACATGAATCACAGCTGTCGCCGTTTTGGTTTTCAGACTTACACGTTGGGCAAGTACCTGTTACAAAGCGGTCTGGTAAGAAAATACCTTTTTCAGGATCGAATAATTGCGAAATAGTGTGCTTTTTAATATGACCAGCATCGTTTAGGCGGTTATAAATAAGTTCGCTTAATTCTTTGTTTTCTTGGCTGTGTGTGCTGTGGTAGTTATCAAATTTGATATTAAAATCAGCAAAGTCGCGTTGGCGTTCTATGCTTACTTGTTTTACCATTTCTTCAGGCGTGATCCCTTGCTTTTGGGCATTAAGCATAATTGGCGTGCCGTGGGCATCGTCTGCGCAAACATAATAAGCTTCGTGGCCCTGTAGTTTTTGAAAACGTGACCAAATATCAGTTTGAATATATTCCAATAAATGACCTAAGTGAGTAGGGCCATTTGCATAAGGTAATGCGCTGGTAATCAGGATCTTTCGCTGCGTCATAATCATTCCGAATTGAGGATAAAACGCCGTTTTTATTATACAAACGGCAATTATCATTAATTTATCCACAAGCTATCTGCTTAGAGTGTGCACAGCTTATGGATTTTTATTAATTGACTGGTGTTAATGCCCTGAATGTTACATAATTCCGAGGCACTTTTCATCAAAGAAACGCTATTTAATTGCTATGTTTGGACTGTCGAAACTATTCTCTTCTAAATCGGTGCAAAAACAACCGATTATTACTGCCTTAGCGGCATACCGTAGTGCGGCTTTTGCCGCGGGTATTGATGAAAGCTTCATTGATACTATTACTCAAAATGACGATAAATCACTACACATTAAATTAACCCTGCCATTTGCTGGGCAATCAGAAATGCCTCTAGTTGAGCAACACGTAAGTGAAAGCTTAAATGTGCCTGTAACAATTAGCGCTAAGGTTATCATTAAAGAGGCGGCTAAGTTTAAAGCGATTAAGCATATTGTGCTTATTGCCTCAGGAAAAGGCGGAGTAGGTAAGTCGACTACTGCTGTGAATTTGGCGGGCGCATTAAAAAATGAAGGCGCAAAGGTCGGTATTTTAGATGCTGATATTTATGGCCCATCTATTCCCATGCTTTTAGGGTTAGTGGGCGCAGAGCCGGTCACGAAAGATAACAAACAATTACAGCCTTTTGATGCAAACGGTATTAAAGCGCAATCAATCGGTTTTTTAGTGCCAAGCGATGACGCCACTGTATGGCGCGGACCAATGGCGTCAGGCGCACTTAGCCAATTGCTTAACGAGACTGATTGGGGCGAGCTTGATTACTTAATTGTGGATATGCCACCAGGTACCGGTGATATTCAACTTACTATGAGCCAAAAAGTTCCCGCGAGCGGCACTGTTATTGTCACTACGCCGCAAGATTTAGCGCTTGCTGATGCGCAAAAAGGCATTGCTATGTTTAATAAAGTAAACGTGCCAGTGCTGGGTTTAATAGAAAACATGAGTCATTACATTTGCAGCCACTGCGGTGAGGCAAATCACGTATTTGGTAAAGACGGCGCGCAAAAACTGGCGCATAAGCATGGCGTACCGGTGCTTAGTCATATTCCTCTTGCCATAGATATACGCGAGTATTCTGAGCAAGGAAAACTTATTGCCAATGATAATGACGCCGCAATAAGCAAAACATACAGCGCAGCAGCGAGGCTAATAGCCAGCACGCTTTATTATCAACAGCATCACAATTCGATTGAAATTGTAATTACAGAAGATTAATAAATAATGAGACTTTCAGACACCCATATTAATGAATACTTAAGCGATGGCCGCATAGCTATTGAGCCTGCACCAACGAGCGAGATGATTTCCGGTGTAACGGCCGATTTACGCTTGGGTAATAAATTTAGAACTTTTAATGCGCATAATGCAGCATACGTCGATTTAAGTGGTCCAAAAGATCAGTTAAATAAAGCCATGGAATCAATCATGAGTGAAGAAATAGTGCTTGATGAAGGTGAAGCATTCTTTTTACACCCAGGTGAACTTGCACTAGCTATTACCCATGAAAAAGTAACGTTGCCAGCAGATATAGTAGGTTGGTTAGATGGACGTTCATCACTTGCACGTTTAGGTTTAATGGTGCACGTAACCGCGCACCGAATAGATCCAGGCTGGAGCGGTAATATTGTTTTAGAGTTTTACAACTCAGGTAAATTACCACTGGCGCTTCGCCCACTGATGAAAATTGGTGCTATGAGCTTTGAAATGCTCTCAGGCCCTTGTGAAAACCCATACAACATTCGTAAAGATGCAAAATATAAAGACCAAAACAGTGCAGTAGCGAGTCGCATTAGTGACGATAAGTAACCTCTAAATAAAGCTCCTTATTCGTCTACTTTATGAAGCGCATAACCCAGTAATTCAAAATACTGGTTAAGCGCTTCATTTGCTTTGTTAATATGCTCAGCGTTTGGGTATATTAAATTACTACTTTGTAAGCCGCCCACCAAAAAGCTATTTTTTATATATGTGTGGCCTTCAATACAGGCTTCAAAGCAGCGTGCTGCAAGTTCCTCAGGCATGCTCATATAGTTCATGTTATGCGCTTGGTCGTGTTTTATGCACGTTTGTACAAATTCATTCGCATCCACACCATCCTCATCTAAAAACACGTTTTTGTAAAAATCGTTAAGCGCATTATTAAGTGGGTGCGATAAATTTGGTGTATTTGAAAGCCATAGTTTTGAGGCAAAACCAAATCGTGGTTTTGCTGCAAATAAATGCTCGCTTATATGATGGTCAAACGCGTGAAACCATTCGTGAGCGAGTGCGCCACCGCCTGCATTTTTTGCAAGAGCAAGTGTTTGAGTGGCCGCATTATAATGTGCCTGTACACCTTTTTGACCACCATGACCAAATGCAAAGTTAAGCTTGCCTCGCAGGCCGATAGCTTCAGGAGGTAAGTGTAGTATTTGCGCAAGATCCGCCAGTGCATCGTAAATTAAATTGGCGCTAATATAGCGCTCTTCTTTGGTTACCCATTTTCCAACGACCATAGATCTAAAGCCAAAGCTGTCTCTTATATCGCTAAAGTCGACTTGGTCGTCAAAGCGATAGTCGGGGCCTTGGCGAGTAAAGCCTCGTTTTAATCTGTTGGGATAATTACGCATTAAAGTTTATGGCGCCAAATTTAATCTAAGTAACGTGCTTTTACGTGCTCGGGCATGTGTTGGGTTTGTTTTTGTATTAATTCATCAAGCACATTATAAAGTGGTGCAGGATTTAGCTGCTCTATTAAAAACAAACTATGCGCTACGGCTTCAAGTGTGGATAGGCTGTCGGCCCTAGGGGCTTTACGGATAGCATAACGATTTTTAGGTAGTTGTTTAAAGCTGACCGTTTTGAACTGATTGAGTAAGGGAGTGAGTTGTAAAATTTTATAGGCTTTTTTCCATGTGCCATCAACCACGATTAAATGGGTGATGTTTGTTGCACTGGGTTGCTCAGCGCTCTCGTCTAAATTTATAGCGTTTTCGTTAGGGTAGAGTAAAACAGTTGAGCTTATTGGCAGCGTTTTTAGTATGGCAAAGTCATCATTATTTTCGCCTTTGATTATTTGGCAATCAGTTAGGCATAAATTGAGTAGCTTAGCGGTATTTTTTGCTGTTTTTTCTTCGCTAGGATGCTTTAGAATAATAACCCTGACTTTGTTGTTTATATTTGTAATTGCGTTGCAAATGCAGGTGTTTAGTGCAAAGTTACACTGAGTGCAAAGTGTGCGTGCCATTTAATAAACTTTTTAGTTGCCAGTACGAACTTCATAATTATACATTTATAAGGTAATTAAGTTGGTTTTTTTTACGCATCAATATAAAGTAGTGATATTAAACGGTAATGTACATGGATTGTTTTAAGGGCTTAAAATATGACAGAAATAAATATTGATACATCGGCATTAGAGAGTATGGAATCGTTATTGGGTGAACAATTTGCTGACACGCTTGATTTTTGTTGTACAGAGTTCGAGCGTTTAGGATCTGAAGTGTTAGCAACGATAGGTAGGGACAAAGAAGCGGCTATTCGTCACTCTCACAGCTTAAAGTCTAATGCGGCGCAGTTTGGTGCTTCAAGCCTCGCAGAAGTATCTCGTGTTATTGAACAAAATTTAAACCTAGATAACTTAGCTGAAGCCATCGACGCATCTAATAGTTTAATGGCTCAAGTAACTGGCTCTCAGGCTAAGCTAAATGAATGGTTAGCATCTCGTTAAATATTAAGTGTTGCTTGAATTTATTTCAGTATTAAGCGCTTAAATAGGCTGGTATTTTACGCCTTTACTAGGTTAGTCTAAAGACTCACTAGGGCGTGTTGAACTTTCGGGATTGAATTTGTAACGAGTGTCTGGTTTTTAGGTTAGACAGAGCCTATGCAGTGTGGTTTTTCCACATAAATAGGCGATAACAACATATAAAATCCAAACACGCATTGCCCAGAGGGTTCTTCCTAGGGGCTATTTTCTCTTTGTTACTCAATTTTCACTTAGCCCACTAGGTTACAAATCTCGCGCCGCGATTAAATCGCCCCTAGATTGAACAAATTTAATCCATAAAGTCAATACGCCCTAAAGAGGTAAAAATGTCTGATATTAAAAAGAGTCATAAGTTAGAAGGTGTATGCTATGACATCCGTGGACCGGTTTTAGCGCAAGCTAAAAAAATGGAAGACGAAGGTCAAAAAGTATTGAAATTGAATATAGGCAACCCAGCCGCTTTTGGCTTTGATATGCCTGAAGATATGCATCGCGATATTATCCGCAATTTATATTCAGCTCAAGGTTACTGTGACTCCAAAGGCCTCTATTCAGCTCGCGTTGCTATTTATCAGCATTATCAGCAACGTAAGTTACATAATTTAGACGTTGATAACATTTATATTGGTAACGGTGTAAGTGAACTGATCCAAATGGTCACCCAAGCGCTACTCAATAATGGTGATGAAGTACTTATTCCTGCACCCGATTATCCGCTTTGGACTGCATCGGTTAAGCTGTCAGGGGGCAACCCAGTTCATTATTTATGCGACGAAGAGCAAGATTGGTTTCCAGATATCGCTGACATAAAAAGTAAAATCACTTCAAAAACAAAAGCATTGGTATTAATTAACCCTAATAATCCAACCGGCGCAGTTTATAGCGACGACTTGTTAATGCAATTAATCGATATAGCACGAGAACACAAATTACTGTTATTGAGCGATGAAATTTACGAGAAGATTTTATACGACGGTGTAACGCACACGTCTATAGGTTCGCTTTGCGATGATGTGCCAATTATTACTTTTAACGGTTTGGCAAAAACATATCGTGCTGCAGGGCTTAGAATGGGATGGATGGTGTTGAGTGGCCGTACTTCGGTAATGGATGACTTACGCAAAGGCCTAGATATACTTGCCTCTATGCGTTTATGTGCAAACGTACCAGCTCAATATGCTATTCAACAAGCGTTAGGTGGCGTGCAATCAATTGATAATTTAATTAATCCCGGTGGTCGTTTATACGAGCAGCGTGATATAGCTTGGCGTGGTTTAAATGCAATTGAAGGTATTAGCTGTAAAAAACCAAAGGGTGCTCTATATGCGTTTGCTAAGGTAGATACAGCGTATTTTAATGTTAAAGACGATGAGCAAATGATGTTTGACTTGCTCAAAGCTGAAAAAATATTATTAGTACATGGTAGGGCGTTTAATTGGCCTGAGCCAGATCACTTTAGATTAGTATTTTTGCCAAACAAAGATGATTTGTCGGATGCGATGCTAAAAATGAAACGCTTTTTTAAAGACTATCGTCAAGTTTAGTGAGCGGTATTAAGTTAAGTGCTCAGGGTATGTTGAATTTTCAACGTACCCTTAATATCTCCTTTACTGATACCTAAATAACGTCATTTATAATGCCAGTAAAGATGTGTTTTGATAATAATGACTGATAGTCAGTTATAAAGGCTGTAAAGCTTTGCTATAACAGCGTAGGATCAAGTTACTTTCGAATGAAAAATAGGTTTGCACTTCAGGTGCATTAACACACAAAAATTATGCAATTAACTGCAAAACCATCACTTCCTAATGCGTTACTCATTTCTATTAGTACACCACAGTTTAAAGGTGACGAAGCAACAGAGTCGCTTGCAGAGCTTGCGCGTTTGGTTACTACGTTAGGGTTTAAAGTAGTAGGTACGCAATCGCAAAAACAAAGCTCTACTCAAAAAGTTAATGTGCTTGGCTCAGGTAAACTAGCAGAAATAGCCCATCTTACTGGTAATAAAGGCTCCGCTGCAGATGAGCAAGAGGATGAAAATGTTCTTGATGACGATCCATTATCTGACATGCCGTCAGAAATTCCATCAGACGAACTTGATTTTGCCTGTGCCGATGTAGTGGTATTTGACTGCGATTTAACGCCTTCTCAACTACGTAATGTTGAGAACCAGTTAGGCGTAGAAGTATTTGACCGCACTGGGATTATCATAGAGATATTCAGCCGTCATGCGCGTACTAAAACTGCAAAATTACAAGTTGAGATTGCGCGCCTTAATTATGTAGCGCCACGGCTTCGTGAAACATCCACAGGTGATAAAGAACGCCAAATGGGTAAAGGTGCGGGTGAAACCACACTTGAACTAAACCGTCGTAAAGTACGCGATCAATTAGCAGAACTAAAGCGCGAACTTGTTAGTGTTCAAGATGTAATGATGGACAGGCGTACGCAGCGCTCAGAGCTATTCTCAGTGGCTTTAATTGGTTATACCAATGCGGGCAAGTCATCAATGATGCGTGCAATTACCGGCAGTGATGTAGAGGGAGAAAACAAGCTCTTTGCAACGCTAGACACCACTGTTCGGGCGCTGTACCCGATCACACAGCCTCGTATATTGGTGTCAGATACTGTTGGTTTTATTAAAAAATTACCTCATGATTTGGTTGCTTCATTTCATTCAACATTAGCAGAAGCGCATGATGCATCACTATTGTTATATGTAGTTGATGCATCTGATCCTTCATTTCGCTCACAGCTTGAAGTAGTACATAACGTTTTGGCTGAAGTTGGAGTGGAAGGCAGTAAAAAGTTACTGGTACTGAATAAATCAGACCAATTAAGTACTGAACAGCAGCAGTCGCTAATGGATGAGTTTCCTGATGCAATGATGACCTCTACGCGTAACCCTGATGACATTAGTAAACTGCATAAATACATTGTTGATATAGCTCAAGAGGACATGATTGAAGAAGAGGTTGTTATACCCTACACCGCCAAAGGTATCGTGGGCGAAATTCGGTCAAGCATGAGTGTTGTTAAAGAAGAATATGAATACAGTCATATTAAATTAACAGTACGCTCAAGTGCGATTGATTTAGAGCGTTTAAAAAAGAGAATGTTGGATTTATAATAAATTCAAAACACAAAAAGCACAGCCAATTGGCTGTGCTTTTTAATAGTTGCTTGAGGTATATTTATTATTCGCAATACGGGTTTTCCATAGAGGAGAAATTAAGAGAAAGCCTTATCGCTTAGCTCTTCTTGCATTTGCTCGCGCATTTTAAATTTTTGCAGTTTACCTGTTACTGTCATTGGGTAGTTTTCTACAAAGCGGATATGTCGTGGCATTTTAAAGTAGGCTAGTTTGTCTTTCAAAAAGTCACGAATTGCCTGCTCATCAAGCAGAACATCTTCTTTTGATTGGATCCAAGCGCACACTTCCTCGCCATACCTTTCATCTGTTATACCAAATATGGCAGCATCTTGAATGCCCGGGTAGGTGTAAAGTACTTCTTCTATTTCTCGAGGGTAAATGTTTTCGCCGCCACGAATAATCATATCTTTGATCCTGCCAACGATACTTACAAATCCTTCAGTATCCATAACACCTAAATCACCAGAGTGCAGCCAACCGCCTTCATCTATAGTGGCTTGTGTTTTAGCTTCGTCATTCCAATAGCAGCGCATTATGCCTGCCCCTTTACTACATACTTCGCCTGGTAGGCCAATTTTTTGAATATTACCCAGCTCGTCAATAATTTTAACCTCAGTATGTGCAAGAGCGCGGCCAACTGTCGTTACTTGCCGTTCTATTGAGGAGTCTGTTTCGGTAATGTTGTTTATGGGGCTGCACTCTGTTTGCCCGTAAGCAATAAGTACTTGATGCATGTTCATTTGTGTTTGTACTTTTCGCATTACTTGCTCTGGGCATGTAGAGCCTGCCATAACACCCGTGCGTAAAGTACTTAGGTTATAATCGTTAAAATTACTCAGCTCAAGCTCACTAATAAACATAGTAGGTACACCGTGCAGCGCTGTACAACCTTCTTGTTGCACTACATCAAGGGTAGTTTTTGCATCAAATGAATCACTAGGATAAATAGCCGCAGCGCCTTTAGTTACGCACAATAAGCTGCCTAATACCATCGCAAAACAATGATATAAAGGGACTGGGATACATAATTTGTCGTCGCTTGTAAAATGCATAGATTCGGCAACAAATAGCGCGTTATTTAAAATGTTTTTATGGGTAAGCGTTGCGCCTTTTGGGCTGCCTGTTGTACCTGATGTAAATTGAATATTGATGTCTTGCTCTGCATTTAAGTGTGTACCTATTGCTTTTAATTCGAGCGCATGTGCTGCTGTTGGCAAGTTAATAACGTCATTAAAACAATACATACCTGAAGATGCTTCATTGCCAATGCGAATTATATTTTTAAGAGTGGGCAGTGCTTTTAAATTTAGTTCGTTTTTATCGCAAGTTGCAAGTTCTGGCGCTAAACCATTAAGCATCTCTAAATAGTCACTGCCTTTGAAGTTTGATGCCGTAATGAGGGTTGAACACTCAACACTATTTAACGCATATTGTAATTCATTAGGGCGGTATGCTGGATTAATACACACCATTATTGCGCCAATTTTAGCCGTTGCAAATTGGGTTAAGCACCACTCAATATTATTAGGAGACCAAATACCCACTCGCTCACCAGGTTTTATGCCAAGGGCAAGCAACCCCATAGCAAGTTGATTAACTTCTTGTTGAAATTCTTTATACGTTAAGCGAATACCCTGATGATGAACTACTACAGCTAATGCTTCTGGGTTTTTGTCGACAATAAAATCAAAGTACTCGCCGATAGTTGAATTTGTTAAAGGTGTGCTTTTTATACCTTTAAAATAGCTTTGTGATAACGGTAAGTGATTTATTTGTTCTATTTCTTTTACTGCAATAGTGTGTGTGTGCATTGCTCTCTCCATGAAAATGTGCGTGAGTTATTAAACTACAAAGTTAAAATAAACACATATTGTCGACAAAGAGAAGTGCGGTTAGACTAATGTATTAGTGGTTTTATAAAAACCAAAGCTGTTTTTTAGGCACAAAAAAACGCGTCTTACAAAGTAAGTACGCGTTTTTAAACGAGCAATGAGTTTACATTTCGTCGCTGCGGTATGTTTTTTTCATTATATAAACGTAGGCATTTACAAATGCATTTTCTTGGTACTTTTTAAGACCCGTTTCTTCAAAATCAATAGGAATAGGATTACGCTTAACCTGTTCTTTAATTTCGGTTGTGGTAAATAAACGTACATCTAAATTGTCAATTAATTGAATCGCAGTTTCCATTTTGAATCCCTTTGCGCTGCCAGCAAATTTACCTTTAGGCTGGCGCTCACGGATTGCAACAGAATCAATTTGGTAATCTTGCATTAGTTTTGCAAAATCGAATTGAAATTTACGCATTACTTCAGTGTCGTTACCGTTACCTAATGTAAAGCGTGTTTGGCGCACATCGCGAATATCAAATACGTCATTATCTTTACTTAAAATACAAAGTAGTACATCACTACCGGTAATTTCTACACCACATGTTCTCATGTCTATTCTCTAAAATAACTTAATTACCCAGTATTATACGCAACACACATTAAAATGCGAGTGTAGGTGTAGGTGTAGGTGTGTAATTAGCGCGTTGATGCTTTTATATTTTAACTAAATGATTTTTTTTGTACTAAAAGCTGCATTTAGTGCTCAAAACTGGAGGATTTCACCCCTTTAAACTTGTAATTAAATGCACAGCACGCGACAATATATCCTTGTAGTTGAACAGACTCGTCATCTACATTAATTAGTCAATGCTTATTCGTAAAAGCGTTGTCGAGCCATTCTCATTTAATTTAATAAAAATACACGTGATACATTGTAGGTGTCACCACTGTAGTAAGGATTTATAATGCCAGTTATTACTCTTCCAGACGGAAGCCAACGTAGTTTTGAAAACCCTGTAAGTACGCTTGATGTTGCAAACGATATTGGTCCTGGTTTAGCTAAAGCGACCATTGCAGGTCGTGTTAATGGCGACCGTGTTGATGCATGTGACTTAATAAGTGAAGATTCTCGCCTTGAGATCATCACCGCAAAAGACGATGACGGTCTTGAAATTATTCGTCACTCGTGTGCTCACTTAATTGGTCATGCAGTTAAGCAACTTTTCCCAGACGCAAAAATGGCAATTGGTCCTACTATTGATAATGGTTTTTACTACGATATCGATATGGAACATTCATTATCACAAGATGATCTTGAAGCAATTGAAAAGCGTATGTTGCAACTTGCAAAAACAAACTACGACGTAGTGAAAAAAACAGTAAGCTGGCAAGAAGCACGCGATACTTTTGAAGCGCGTGGCGAAACATACAAAATAGAAATTTTGGACGAGAACATTGCTAAAGATGATCGTCCAGGTTTATATCATCACGAAGAATATGTAGACATGTGTCGTGGACCTCACGTTCCTAACATGAAATTTTGCCAAAACTTCAAAATAATGAAAGTGGCAGGTGCATATTGGCGTGGTGATTCAGAAAACAAAATGCTACAACGTATTTACGGCACAGCGTGGGGCGATAAAAAGCAACTTAAAGCGTATTTAAAACGTCTTGAAGAAGCTGAAAAACGCGACCACCGCCGCATTGGTAAAGCGCTTGATTTATGGCATTGGCAAGAAGAAGCGCCAGGCATGGTATTTTGGCACAACGATGGTTGGAGCATTTACCGTGAACTTGAAGAATTTGTACGTGAAAAATTACGCGAATATGAGTACGAAGAAGTAAAAGGTCCAATGATGATGGACCGTTCATTGTGGGAAAAATCAGGTCACTGGGAAAAGTATTCAGACGCAATGTTTACCACTGAGTCTGAAAAGCGTGAATACGCAATTAAACCAATGAACTGCCCAGGTCACGTGCAAATCTTTAACCAAGGTTTAAAGTCGTACCGTGATTTACCACTTCGTATGGCTGAGTTTGGTTGTTGTCATCGTAACGAGCCATCAGGCGCACTACATGGCTTAATGCGTGTTCGTGGCTTTACACAAGATGATGCTCACATTTTCTGTACAGAAGAACAGATAATGGACGAAGTGTCAGCGTGTATTAAGATGGTTTATGATACCTATGAAACATTCGGTTTTGAGAAGATTGTCGTTAAGCTTTCAACTCGCCCAGAACAACGCATTGGTGAAGACCATATGTGGGATAAAGCTGAGCTTGCATTAGCTGATGCACTTAAGCTAAATGATATTGAATTTGATTACCTACCGGGTGAAGGCGCGTTTTACGGTCCTAAAATTGAATTTACTTTGTACGATTGTTTAGACAGAGCGTGGCAGTGTGGTACAGTGCAACTAGATTTTGCATTACCGGGTCGTTTAGGCGCTACTTATGTAGCAGAAAATAATGAACGTCGTACACCTGTAATGATACATCGTGCCATTTTAGGTTCTATAGAACGCTTTATTGGTATTTTAACAGAAGAGTATGCCGGTTTATTCCCAACGTGGCTTGCACCAAAGCAAGTGGTAATTATGAATATTACCGATAAACAAGCGCCTTATGTTAAAGAAGTTGTGCAAAAATTAAATAAATTAGGTATTAGAGCCGCTGCTGACTTGAGAAATGAGAAGATTGGCTTTAAAATCCGTGAACATACACTTAAGCGTATTCCATACTTACTTGTTGTTGGCGATAAAGAAGTTGAGCAGCAAGAAGTAGCAGTGCGTACGCGCACAGGTGAAGACCTTGGCAAATTTAATGTTGACGATTTTGTAGCTAAAATTAGCGAAGAAATTAAAAGTCGACAGTAAAAACAGAGCGTGTAAGGCATAACAAACAGCCAATTACACGCTTATATTATTAATATTCTTGGAGGAACGTACTATTAGAGGCGGCAAGAAAGGGCAACAAACAGCCCAAAAAAATCGTATTAACGAAGAAATTACAGCTCAAGAAGTTCGTTTAATTGACCTTGAAGGCGAACAAGCTGGAATTCAGTCATTAAAAGACGCACAAACTATGGCTGACGCAGCGGGTGTTGATCTTGTTGAGATTAGCCCAAATGCTGAGCCGCCTGTTTGTAGAATCATGGACTACGGTAAGTTCATCTTTGAAAAAAGTAAAGAACTGAAAGAGCAGAAGAAGAAGCAAAAGCAGATCCAGATAAAAGAAATCAAATTCCGTCCTGGTACGGATGAAGGTGATTATCAGGTTAAGCTTCGCAACTTACGTAAGTTCTTAGAAGGTGGCGATAAAGCTAAAATAACCATCCGCTTCCGTGGTCGTGAAATGGCTCACCAAGAAATTGGTATAGAATTATTAAACCGTATCAAAACCGATTTAGAAGAGCTTGCAGTTGTAGAGTCTTTCCCAAATCGTGTTGAAGGCCGCCAAATGGTTATGATGATGGCGCCTGTTGCTAAAAAATAATTTTTAAGCGATAATACGCACCGAAATTAGCCTAGGTCTGCAAGTTAATATGCAAATATTCACCTAGGTTAACCGGTCTTAAAGTAAGATTGCAGCATTTATGTTGGGTCTTCACCGGAACATGGCAGTAAGTTAGGCCTAAAAGTGGAGCTATAGAAATATATCTCACGCCTACTTACTAATTTAAAAGCAATACAATTGGAGTTATTGCAATGGCTTATAAGCTAAAAAGTCACAGTGGCGCTGCTAAGCGTTTCAAAAAGACTGCTTCTGGCGGTTTCAAGCGTAAACAAGCGCATCTTCGTCATATTCTGACTAAGAAAACGTCTAAGCGTAAGTTACACCTACGTCCTAAGATGATGGTTCATAAAAATGACCATGGTCTAGTTTCACGTATGTTACCGTTCGCTTAATAGGGGTTTTTAGAAATGGCAAGAGTTAAACGCGGCGTTGTCGCACGTGCACGTCACAAAAAAGTTTTAAAACAAGCAAAAGGTTACTACGGAGCACGTTCACGTGTTTACCGCGTAGCTTTCCAGGCTGTTACTAAAGCGGGTCAATACGCTTACCGTGACCGTCGTGCGAAGAAACGTACATTCCGTCAATTATGGATTGCACGTATCAATGCTGCTTCACGTCAAAATGGTCTGTCTTACAGCCGTTTTATCAACGGTCTTAAAAAGACTTCTGTAGAAATCGATCGTAAGATCCTTGCAGATATCGCTGTTTATGACCAAGTTGCATTCGCAGCGCTTGTAGAAAAAGCAAAAGAAGGCCTAGCGGCTTAAGCTTTTTCATATAAGTATCAAAAAGGAGCCTATGGCTCCTTTTTTTGTGCTTAAACCTTGAGTGACCTTACTTAACCTGAACTCTGGTTAAGAGATTTACGAACGTATTGAATAATGGTGATATTTAAATTTATTTTCTCTAGCGAGAGATTTGCAGTGAAAACAAGGCGAATTTGCGCGTCAATAGCTAGGGTATTGCAAGTAAATTCAACGTAGTTAGCGCTGAAAATAGCTGCTTGGGATAGATTTATTATTCAGAGTTCAGGTTACTTACACCAACTTGCATCAATCTTTGAGCAATTTAACGAATTAAATTTCATTATAACGTCCTTAAAATTTTTTTATTTAGAACACTAGATACAAAAATTTTGCCTAGTTCTAGCGTAATCTTCTTAACGTTAAATAGACCCCATATATAAGCAGATTGGTATTAGTAATCGACTGTAAGGATACAGGAAGTAATTGCCGAGACAGCCCTATGTTATTTTCGTCTGGTTATTTACATATTATCGCTATAATTGCTCACTAATTTATTGCTGTTAGTATTATTAAAGTGACTACAGAGTTAGTAAAGCTAGGCTTTTGCATATTAATACATTGAATTAAAAGACACTAATAATACTAAATTACGGACTTGAACGTGTGATATGTAATTGGCTGCATTTTTTTGTTGAATCACCGCAGTTTCCTCATTAAAAAAAAATTACTTGATATAATTTATATAATTAACGCGTTTGTTAGAGATTTTTATGTTTGCAAGTTTATTATTTTTATCTGCAAGTGTGGCGTATGACGCACATTTGCCTCCTCTCATTGAGTGGCAAGGCCAAAGCGTAGAGCTTTTACAAAAACAGGGTCCATTGACGACTGACTTTGAGTTGTCTGACGGTGAAATTTCACCTGATTATGCAGGAACTATGGCATTTGTAGATAGGCTTGTTGCTGCAAACCCCACCCAGTTTAAATCGCAAACAATAGGCTATAGCAATAGTAAACGTGCAATTAAAATGCTAGTTGCAAGTGAACAAGGTTTTTTTGAAGCCGGTAAAATGGCTAATAGCACTAAGCCAACTATTTTTATTCAAGCAGGGATCCATGCGGGAGAAATAGACGGCAAAGATGCCATGTTTATGTTACTTAGGGATATTGCGACAGGCAAACGCCGCGATATTCTAAAAAAGGTAAATATCTTATTTATTCCTATTTTGAATGTAGATGGGCACGAACGCAGTAGTGTATTCAATCGGATCAACCAGCGTGGCCCTGCTAAAATGGGCTTTAGAACAAATGCGAACAATCTTAATTTAAATCGCGATTTTACTAAATTAGATACTCCAGAAGTTAGAAGTGTTTTAAAGGTTATTAACGACTACAACCCAAATTTATACATTGATATACATGTAACCGATGGCGCAGATTACCAATACGATGTGACTTATGGCTACAATCCGGTCTTTTCAAGCGAATCGCCAGCGGTATCTGATACGTTAAATCAGTTTTTTAAACCGGTGATTGACAATACGCTAGCTGAGCAAGGACACACACCTGGACCACTTGTTTTTGTTATGGATAAACGTGACTTTAAAAAAGGCCTCGCGGGATGGGTGGCAACACCTCGTTATTCTAACGGTTGGGGTGATTTAAAGTCTCTCCCTACTATTTTAGTAGAAAACCATTCATTAAAGCCTTATAAACAGCGTGTATTGGGTACGTATGTGTTTTTAGATGGCGTAATTAATGCACTTTCAACGCATAGTCACGAGCTAGCTAATGCAGTAAAAAAAGAACAAGAATTTGTTCCTAAACAGTTAATAGTAAAGCGTGGCTATGCCAAGCAGGCTGACACTATTGCACAGTTTAAAGGTATTGAATATTCATCAAGCATGAATGTACTCTCGGGTCAAAATGAAGTGAAGTATTTAGGTAAAGCACAAACATATATTGACTTACCTATTTATTGGCAAAAAGATGTAGGGCATACGGTTGAAGTACCTAAGGCGTTTTTTATTCCACCAGTGTACAGCGATATTATTGAGAAATTAAAGTTACACGGTGTTTCTGTTAATAAACTAGAAGGGGCAAATACACAGCCTTTAAAAGTGGCTAAAGTAACAGAGCACTCGTTTGATAAAGCGCCCTTTGAAGGTCGCTTCAGAGTGTCGGCTAGTTTTGATTATTTGCCTGTCATCAATATCGATTTGGATGGTTGGTATCAAGTAACAACGCAACAAAAAGCAGGTGAGTTAGCGGTGCATTTGTTGCATCCGGAGGCACCAGATTCATTTTTTGCGTGGGGTGAATTTAACACCATTTTTCAGCGAACAGAATACATGGAAAATTATGCGTTAATTCCATACGCTCGTAAAATGCTAAAAGATAACCCAACGCTTGCACTCGCGTTTGATAAAAGAATTAATGACGACAAGGCATTTTCTCTAGACCCTGATGCACGTTTAAATTGGCTGTATGAGCACAGCCCTTTCTATGATCAAGCCTATTTAAAATACCCAATACTTATGTCGTTCGAAGAAAAGGTTGTTATACCTGATCAAAAAGATAAAGAAATATAATATGCAGATCATAAGGATTTCTGTCACACCCTTTGCTCAAAATTGCCGTATTATAGTTTGCTCAGAGACTAAGCAAGCTGTTGTCGTCGACCTAGGTGGTTATTCCCATAAATAGGCGATAACGTAGCATTAATGCCAAACATGCGCTGCCCTTGGGTTCTGCCTAGGGGCAATTTACTCTTTGTTGCTCGGTTTTTACTTATTCTTACAGGGATGTAAGCCATTAGAGTAACGCAGGAGCAGTTACCGAGCCCACTAGCTTACAAACCTCGCGTCGCGATTAAATAGCCCCTAGATAGAACAAATTTCAATCCTGAAAGGTCAACAGGCCCTAGCAGACGCTGTCAGTGTTGGTAACCTAACGTTTAACGTAAAGCATTGTTCTGGACATACACATGGGTATGTTGTGTTTTATAAACAAACGCAGCAATGCGTTATTGTCGGTGACGTAATATTTGAAGGCTCAGTAGGGCGTACTGATTTCCCCAAGGGAACCAGTGAACAATTAATTGAATAAATTAAAACGCAAATACTAACACTACCTAATAATTCAAAAAAATTAGCAGGGCATGGTAGTAATACCAATTTTATTAAAAACATGATCATTCTAGCGTATTAAATAACTCACTAACTACGTTAAAAATTATTTATATAGAACAACTATATATCATAATTCAAACCTCGTTATTGAGCTATTTTCTTATCGCTATAACAGATCACTAATTTAATTCAATTGGTAGAACACGACAGTGGGCTATAGGTTAATGCCAATTCATGTTTGAGATAAGAAAGTAACTTAGAAAAGATAAAAATAAGCAGACTGTTTTTTAAAATAGCTGTATAATTTAACCAGTTTATTTGATAAATAAGAAATAAAATGTCTCTAAATCACGTAGATCGCCAAATTTTGGCACTTTTACAACAAGACGCTAGTTTATCTACTGCAGAAATAGCGGATAAAGTTGGCTTATCACAATCTCCTTGTTGGCGTCGTATCGCGAAGCTTGAACAAGATGGTTATATAAAAAGCAAAGTTGCTCTTTTAGACGAAAAGAAACTTGGTTTTGATATGCTCGTTTATGCTCACGTACGTTTATCTAATCACGGGAAAAAGAATCTAGCCGAGTTTGAAAAGCTGATCATGAGCTATGATCAAGTAACCGAGTGTTACACTATGGCAGGAACAATGGACTTTATGTTACGCATTATCTCACAAGGTATTGAAGGTTATGAGCACTTTGTTCGTGATAACCTATTAAGCTTAGAATACGTACAAGAAGTACATTCCAATGTGACAATGACGTGCGTAAAACGCAGCACAGCCCTTCCTCTATAAAATACATTTCTGTTAGGTTAAACACCGTTTAGCCTAACCATACAATGACAATTGTTAACTGGGCGCTAATTTGATAGAATTTAGCGCTTTTTTAATACCCATTACACCATTTGAGGAACTCAATGTTTAACTTACTCAGTAGGGCGCCAAGCTCTGCTAAAAACGATATTCTCTCTGGATTAACCGTGGCGCTTGCCTTGGTACCAGAAGCTGTTGCGTTTGCCTTTGTTGCAAATGTAGAACCTTTAGTTGGTCTATATGCCGCGTTTATCGTTGGTTTAATCACAGCTATCTTTGGCGGTCGCCCTGGTATGATTTCAGGTGCTACTGGCGCATTGGCTGTAGTAATGGTGAGTTTAGTGCTCGACCATGGTGTAGAATATCTATTTGCGACTGTATTATTGATGGGGATATTGCAAATACTTGCGGGTATATTTAAGCTCGGAAAGTTTATCCGAATGGTGCCACATCCAGTTATGTTGGGCTTTGTGAATGGCTTGGCAATTGTTATATTTTTAGCTCAGCTAGGGCAATTTAAAGTACCAGACGGTATGGGCGGACAACAGTGGATGACAGGTAGCCCACTGTTTATAATGTTTGGATTAGTCGCATTAACAATGGCAATCATTCATTTTTTACCCAAGTTAACCACCGCAGTGCCTTCCTCTTTAGTGGCTATTGTAACGGTGACGGGTTTAGTTATTGGTTTTGATTTAGAAGCACACACTGTACTTGATTTCTTAAAAGGAATGACAGGCGATGAAGCCGCTACAATTGCCGGCGGCCTGCCAGAGTTTCATATTCCTATGGTGCCTTTTAATTTAGAAACATTACAAATTATTTTCCCATACGCGCTTATATTGGCGGCAATTGGTTTAATTGAATCATTATTAACACTTAGCTTAATTGATGAAATAACAGAAACACGCGGTCACAGCAACAAAGAGTGTATTGGTCAAGGTGCTGCAAATATTACGTGTGGTATGTTTGGTGCTATGGGTGGCTGTGCAATGATTGGTCAATCTATGATCAACATAAATTCAGGCGGCCGCTCTCGTTTATCAGGTATAAGTGCTGCGCTTATGTTACTTGGTTTTATTATTTTTGCATCAAGCCTAATTGAAATGATCCCATTAGCTGCACTTGTTGGTGTAATGTTTATGGTTGTACTTGGTACATTTGAATGGGCAAGCTTCAAAATGATGAAGCGTGTACCATTATCTGATGCATTTGTGATTGTACTGGTTTCGGGTGTAACCGTTATTACTGATTTAGCAATTGCCGTGTGCGTAGGTGTTATAGTCTCTGCACTTGTATTTGCTTGGCAGCATGCTAAGCATATATATACAACAAACTACATTGATAATGAAGGTGCTAAAGTATATGAACTACACGGTCCATTATTCTTTGGTTCAGTAAAAAACTTCTCTGAGTTATTTGATGTTAAAAATGATCCTAAAGACGTAATAGTTGAATTTAAACATAGCCGTGTTTCAGATCACAGTGCTATAGAAGCAATTGATGCACTTGCTGAAAAATACACTAAAGCGGGTAAGCAGCTTCATTTGCGTCATTTAAGCAAAGACTGTACTCAGTTACTACACAAAGCACGTGATTTAGTAGAAGTAAATGTCATTGAAGATCCAACTTACAAGGTTGCTTCAGACAAGCTTGCATAGTCACCTATTTAATAAATAGTATTAAAAAAGCGAAAGGTCACACCCTTTCGCTTTTTTATTATCGGCGCTATACAACTTTGCGTTAAGGCTCTTAAAAACTAAGACAGTTGGTAGTGCTAAACATTCTGATAAATCTATATAATGTGTAAGTCGAATTAGACTTTAACACTATGGAGTAAACGTAAATTGTGAACTGGCAATCTTTAGTTGATAATCGACAGCGCTTTTTTTGGCTCCTGCAAATTGCAGGCTGGATTGGTTATGCGCTTGTAAATTACATCGGCTCTAAAGTATTTGAAATGCGCGATATCTACGTGTTTGTGATTTTGCTCAATGCTTACGCCGGTTGTTTGATGACTGTCCCACTGCGTTATATATATCGCACGGTATGGAATGCTTCACCTTGGGTGCTTATGGTGGTTGTGTTTGGTGCTTCTTACGTAACAGGCACTTTATGGGCGGTGGTTCAAAAGTTTAATCTGTGGGAAATTTATCGCCATGGTTATAGGCCCGAAGAGTGGTTTTATTATTTACAACAGGGCTTAGACTCGGTTTATATTATACTGTGCTGGAGTGGCTTATATTTTGGTGTTAAGTATTATCAATTGTTGCAAGGTGAACGTCAAAAAGCGCTTAAAGCAACAACGATGGCACACGAAGCACAATTAAAAATGTTGCGATACCAGCTAAACCCTCACTTTTTATTTAACACACTTAATGCTATTTCAACATTAATTTTGGTTAAAGAAAATAAAGATGCTAATTTAATGGTATCGAAATTAAGTGATTTTTTACGTTATACCTTAAACACGGATCCAATAAAAAAAGTGCCATTAGAGCAAGAGTTGCATGCTTTGATGTTGTACTTAGAAATAGAACGTGTACGCTTTGACGAGCGATTAAAAGTGAACGTAGAAGTAAGCGAGCAAGCAAAAGAGGCGCTAGTGCCTAGCTTAATACTGCAACCTATTATTGAAAATGCGATTAAATACGCTATAGCTCATTTATCACATGGCGGCGTAATCGATATAAAAGCACAAGTATTTGCCAATGAATTGCTCCTAGAAGTTGGTGATAATGGGCCTGGCACTGAAATAAAAAATGGTCAGTTAGTTAATGCCCAAGGTGTAGGTGTTGCAAATACTAAAGATAGATTAAAAACGCTCTACGAAAATAACTATTCGTTTGTATTATCACATAATACGCCAAGTGGATTAAAAGTTAATCTGCGAGTACCGTTTGAGAAGGCTGTGAAGAAATGATAAAAATAAAAACACTTATTGTTGATGATGAACCATTAGCACGCAAAGGTTTAGATGTTAGGCTTGCAGAATTTGCTGACATTGAAGTGATAAAATTATGTAGCTCGGGTGCAGACGCAATAGAAACATGCAAAAGCGAAAAGATAGATTTGGTATTTTTAGACATTCAAATGCCAGGTATGAACGGGTTTGAAGTTGCACGAGCACTTAGCGAAAGCACAAAAGTACTCCCTGCGATTGTGTTTGTAACTG
Source organism: Pseudoalteromonas aliena SW19 (assembly GCF_014905615.1). Classification (NCBI taxonomy): domain Bacteria; kingdom Pseudomonadati; phylum Pseudomonadota; class Gammaproteobacteria; order Alteromonadales; family Pseudoalteromonadaceae; genus Pseudoalteromonas; species Pseudoalteromonas aliena. The sequence goes on along the minus strand of NZ_AQGU01000025.1, from coordinate 518,941 downwards.
CGTTTGATCAATTTGCAGTGAAAGCGTTTGAAATTCATGCTTTAGATTATATTTTAAAACCCGTTGATGACAACAGACTAAAACAGGCGGTAGAGAAAGTGCATACCTACTTAAAAACGCAGCAAGATAACGCCCATAAGAAAAAACTAGCGAGTTTTGTAGCCGGTATTACTGGTAATAATTGTGAAGAAATACTAAAAAAACTAGCGACAGGTGATACATTAACAGACAGGCGCTACCCAGAATCATTGGCCGTAAAAGAGCAGGGCGAAATAATTCGCGTCCCAGTTGCGACTATTCAATGGGTTGACGCTGCGGGGGATTATATGTGCTTGCATTGCCAAGATGGACAAACGCATATTTTACGTAAAACAATGAAAGAGCTAGAGCAAGAGTTAGATCCTCATTTGTTTGTCCGCGTTCACCGTAGTGCGATTGTTAACACAAAACAAATTAGTAAATTGGTTACACAAGTGAGTGGCGAGTATTTATTAGTACTTGAAAACGGGCAAGAGCTTAAAGTAAGCCGTAGCTACCGAGATAAGGTAAAAGCGGCACTAGCCAGTTAATACCAACCTGCATAAACCTTTGATCAATTTAACGAATTAAATTGCACTATAACGTCGTTAAAAATTTTTTATTTAGAACAACTAGATACAAAAACTTTTGCCTAGTTCTAGCGTAATTTTCTTAACGTTAAATAGACCCCATATATAAGCAGATTGGTATAACACTGATAAAAAGTTGTTTATTACAGGTCCTAGGCTCGCATTTTTTATATTTAAACTGAACTCTGGTTAAGAGATTTATTATCCAGAGCTCAAGCTATTTAGTCATTAACTATGCAACAGTTACAATTTTCATTGTGTTCGTTGCGCCCACAGTTTCCATTGAGTCACCGTGAGTAATAATTACTGTATCGCCAGAGTGCAAAGACCCTTGAGCAACTAAAGTATCAAGTGCTGCTTTTACCATGCCGTCTTTTTCAGCTTTTGTAGAATCAAAAAATACTGGATAAACACCACGATAAAGTGCGGTCTGGCCTAAAGTACTTGCATGACGTGAAAGCGAGTAGATTGGTAAACCAGAGCTAATACGCGACATAAGTTTAGCGGTGCTACCAGATTCAGTCAGTGTAATAATTGCTTTAACAGAATCTAAGTGATTTGCAGCATACATAGCAGAAAGGGCAATTGATTCTGCATTGCTAGAAAAACGACTATCTAAACGATGTTTAGAAACGTGTGTTTCTTTTTGAGATTCAGCACCTAAACAAACACGTGCCATTGTGGCAACTGTTTCTTCAGGGTAATCACCAGCCGCTGTTTCAGCAGAAAGCATTACAGCATCTGTTCCGTCAAGAACGGCGTTTGCAACATCCATAACTTCTGCACGTGTAGGCATAGGGTTATCGATCATCGATTCCATCATTTGCGTTGCTGTTATTACAGTACGATTTAATGAGCGAGCGCGACGAATAATTAGTTTTTGTTTACCCATAAGGGCAGCATCGCCAATTTCAACACCTAAGTCACCACGTGCAACCATTACTGCATCAGATGCTAAAATAATGTCATCAACCGCGTCTTGTGTTTCGACTGCTTCTGCGCGTTCAATTTTAGCAAGTAATTGTGCCTTTGAACCAGCCGCTTCAGCTAGAGAGCGAACGTAGCGCATATCATCGCCACTACGTGGAAATGATACTGCAATGTAATCGACGTCAATTTCAGCCGCTGTTATTAAATCTTCTTTATCTTTTTCAGTAAATGCAGGCGCTGTTAAGCCACCACCTAAACGGTTAATGCCTTTATTGTTAGATAAAACACCACCAACAGTCACGGTACAATGCACTAAGTGACCCGCTACCTCATCAACGCTTAACTGAATAAGTCCATCGTTTAAAAGTAGTAAATCGTTAGGGCTTACATCGTTTGGTAATTCTTTATAATCAATACCAACTGAATTAACATCGCCTTCGCCCTTTTCCATTTTTGCATCAAGGGTAAATTTAGCACCTACTGCAAGTGTTACTTTACCTTCTTTAAAAGTAGAAACGCGAATTTTAGGACCTTGAAGATCAGCAAGTATGGCAATATGCTTGCCTAATTTTTTAGCTATATCACGAACCGCTTGTGCACGGTCTTTATGATCTTGTGCAATACCGTGTGAGAAGTTTAATCGTACTACGTTGGCACCAGCGCGAATAATTTTTTCTAAATTGTTATCTCTATCGGTAGCAGGCCCAAGGGTAGCAACTATTTTCGTGCGTCTAAGCATCAAATTCTCCTGTGTGCTTAAGATGTAAGCGGGTTAACGGTTGTTTTTCTATTTAAAATATAAACACAAAAAGGTAAAAATATTTTTAGTTTTGGACAATATTAGTATTATTGTCACTATTTTATACAAAACTAATGTGTCATCATTATGACACCGGTGTCAGAATGCGTCAATGTTCTTAAATTTTAAATAGCTTCGCTTTTTGTCACCCTCAGAGGACTGATGTTTGATATAATTACAGAGCTTGTTTATCTATAATAAAAAAGCATGTGTATTATAACTAAGATTAGTCTTTTATGATTAAGCATTATAAATCACACGGTATTATTTACATCCACTAACCAAATAGTTGTTACCGAGGAGGACACTAAATGCAAGTTGCATTAGTCGGGTTAGGCGTTATGGGAAAAAATCTTGCTTTAAACTTGATTGAAAAAGGGATCACGCTAGTCGCTTATGACAAAAATCCGAATGCGGGTGAAGAGTTATTAAGTTGTGCTAAATCTCAGGGGATGGCCGATAGGCTCCACATTGTTTCTGATTTAAGAGACATGGTTCAGCGTTTAGAAGCACCTCGCTCTATCTTATTACTTGTTCCAGCGGGTGAGTTAGTTGATACGGTTTGTAATGAACTGGTAGATGCGGGCGTCGATTGTAACGATATGATAGTCGATTGTGGTAATAGCAACTACAAAGACGGCATTACACGTAAGCTTAAATACCAAAACAAATTTGAATTTGCCACAATGGGAATATCTGGTGGTGCCGAAGGCGCTCGTCATGGCCCTGCAATGATGGCAAGTGGCTCTGAAGGTGGTTGGGAGCGCATAGAACCTTGGTTTGAAAAAGTGGCTGCAAGCTATAATGACGAGTCATGTTTTGCACGTGTTGGTCAATCAGCGAGTGGTCATTTTGTAAAAATGGTGCACAACGGTATTGAATACGCACTAATGCAATTAATTGCTGAGGTCTATCAATTACTTCGCCTAGGCACTAATCGTTCACCTAAAGAAGTGGCTGCCATTTTTGATGACTGGTCAAAAGGTCAACTAAATAGTTACTTACTTTCCATTTCTAGCCATATCTTATCTCTTGAAAACCAAAAAAACATGCCGCTTGTTGATTTAATTGATAACAAAGTTGGCGCAAAAGGTACAGGCCTTTGGACTGCACAAAATGCACTTGAGTTGGGAATTGCAGTACCATCTTTAGTTGCAGCTGTTCAAGCTCGTCATTTAACGAATGCATGTGATACAACGGCCGCTCAAGAGATGACCTACGCAGCTAAATCAACCAACACAGTTGATATTGATTTAGACGAATTGAAAGATGCGTTTACGCTTGCAAGTTTATTAGCTTATCGCCAAGGGTTAGCACTTATAAAAGGGGCGTCGCGTACACATCAATGGAAAGTAGATTTATCTAAAACATTACAGACTTGGCGTGCAGGGTGTATTATTCGTGCTGACTACTTAGATAGTGTGGCGCAGGGCGTTGAATTTATCGATTCTTTAGATAAGGAAGCCGCTGCTCTTCGTAAAATTACCGGTCAAGCAATTATGTCAGGCTTAGCATTTCCAGTGCTAAGTTCAACACAAACTTACTTTGCAACGTTAACAACACCAAGTAATGGGCATTTAGTACAAGCCCAGCGTGATTACTTTGGTGAACACGGTATTAAAACCCACAGTGGTGAAACATGCCATTTAACAGATTTAGTCGAGATAGACGCTAAAGTTCGTTAATAGCTAACCTGAGCTTCTGGTTAACTAGTTGCTTTAAAAATAAAAAGGCACGCTTATATAGCGTGCCTTTTTGTTTTAGTATGGTGTTATCGGCTTAATTCGCCGCGCAGGTCGTCTTGCATTAAATGGCGAATAGTCTCAATTTCTAGTTTTTGACTAAACAAGTAATGCAACTTAGTCAAGCATGCTTCTAGTGTCATATCGTATCCACTAATAACACCAATATTTAATAGGGCATTACCTGTGGCATAACCGCCCATGTTTACATGACCTTTTAAGCATTGTGTTAAATTAACAATAACCATACCGCGTTTACTTGCTTCACTTAAGACGGATAAAAACTCAGGATCCTGAGGTGCATTGCCCACACCAAAGCTAAGTAAAACTAATGCTTTAATATTATCATTGACTAAGCTTTTAACTACGTCTCTGCTAATACCTGGATATAAGTAGAGCACACCAATAGGTTGAGGGGTAATGGGCGTAACTTGCAGCTCGTTTTCAACGTAAGGACTAAGTTGACCTTTAATGAGTTGAATACTAATACCAGAGAGGGCTAAAGGTTCAAGGTTAGGTGAGGCAAAAGCATTAAAACCATCTGCATGTGCTTTAGTTGCTCTATTCCCTCTAAATAACTGATTATTAAAAAATAAGCTAACTTCTGCTATTGGGTAATTTGCGGCTAAATACATTGCATTGAGTAAGTTAACTTGCCCGTCTGAGCGCAATTGTGAAAGCGGAATTTGCGAACCAGTAACAATAACTGGCTTAGTCAAGTTTTCGAACATGAACGAAAGTGCAGAAGCGGTATACGCCATCGTATCGGTACCATGAAGAACAACAAAACCATCGTATTCTTGATATTTACTTTTGATGTCATCAGCAATGAGTTGCCAATGAGCGGGCGACATATCTGATGAGTCGATAAGAGGGCAATACTCGTGAATATCGAATAAAGGCATTTCATCACGATTAAATTCAGCATTATTAACGACTGTTTCGGTTAAAAAGCCTTCGGCAGGGATATATCCACGGCTCGATTTTTTCATTCCTATAGTACCGCCAGTGTAAGCGATATAAATGCGTTTGCGTTTCATAAAAAAAGCCCAGTAAAAAAACTGGGCTTATTATAACCTTAAGCTACTTTAAATACAGCAGCTAACGGCTGGGATGCATTTTTATTGTGCAATAGTACATACTAAGCAGCGTGCGTATACGCCTTGCGGATCGTTGTAATCTTTAAGGTTTTCTACTTTTGAGCTTAGCTGACTTATAACACTTTGTAGGTTAGCTTGTGTGGCTAATACAGATGTCTTTTGTGTTTGTAGCCCTAGCATTGACTTAACCGATGCATTGCCAAAAACATCTTGCATCATTTGTTGTTGCGGGCTTAAGTCTTGTTTTATCGTTTTAACTTCAAAGTGATTTAATTTTGCCAGTGCTGCAGCGGCGTTAATTGCATCTTGTTTATCACCCAGCTTATCTATTAAACCTAATTCGAGTGCTTGAGATGCGATCCATACACGGCCTTGTGCAATTTTATCAACTTGCTCTGGGGTCATATTACGTGCATCAGCCACAACATTTAAAAAGCGACCGTACGCTTCTTCAACGCTCATTTGAATTACTTGGCCCATTTTTTCGTTAAGAGGGCGGGTGATAGAAAAGCCAGCCATTTCGGTTGTTGCTACACCATCCGAATAAACACCAATTTTAGAAAGGGTTTTTTCAAATGTCATAAACGTACCAAATACACCAATTGAGCCCGTAATCGTACTCGGCGCTGCCCAGATTTCGTTTGCGGCTGAGGCAATCCAATAACCACCTGATGCAGCAACAGAGCTCATAGAAGCAATAACGGGTTTACCCGCTGCTTTAAGTGCAAGTACTTCAGCTCTAATTACTTCTGAGGCAAACATGCTACCACCACCAGAGTCGATGCGAAGCACAACCGCTTTCACTTTATCATCAAGGCGTGCCTTACGAAGAAGGGCAGCAGTAGAGTCGCCACCAATTTCGCCAGCTCGGCGTTCACCGTCAACAATGGTACCTCTCGCTACAACAATGGCTACTTTTTCAGTAATTGGGTTATCAAATACCATAGGTGGTTTAACTAAGCTTAAATAGTCACGAAATGATACTTGCTTAAATGTTTTACCATCTTCGTCTTCACCAACTAAATCAATAAGCTGCTTGCGGACCTGTTGAGTTGTTTTTAATGAATCAACCCACTGATGATCAATTGCATATTTTCCTGCATCGCCGTTTGCTGCTTGCATTTTAGCGAGATATACATCCATTTTTTCATCAAAATTTGACTCATCAAATGGGCGAGCTGCAGCAACATCTTGTTTGTATTCATTCCAAAGTGCCCCTAACCAAACACGATTAGCTTGTTTTGCAGCATCAGACATATCATTGCGAATAAATGGTTCAACGGCTGACTTAAACGTACCGACACGAAAAATATGCTGTGTTACTTCTAACTTTTCAAGTGCATCTTTAAAGTAAAGTGGATACATGGCGAAACCTTCAATGGCTACGCTTCCGTATGGATGCATGGTAACTTCGTTGGCATGTGACGCAATGTAGTATTGCGCTTGTGTGTAGTAATAACCTGACGCAATAACTTTTTTGCCTGTTTCTTTAAAGCGGTCAATAGCATTTGTAATTTGTTTAAGCTTATTTAAGTGCGCTTTAGGCATTTCTTGTAAATCAAGGAGTAATACCGTAATACGTTCGTCCTTAGCGGCTTCATTAATTACTTTTACTATGTCGTCTAGTAAAATCTCGCTCGGCACTTCAGAGCCTGATGTTGCATCACTAATAGCGGCTTCAATTGGATCGACATAAGTTTTTTCTTCAACAATAGGGCCGTTAAGGTTGAGTCTAAGTACAGAGCCATCTTCAACAGTTATTTTATCTTCATCACTAGTAATACCCGCAATAAAAACAATTACAAGTAATAAAAACAGAATATTAAGTACTAATCGACGAGAAAAATTGATCCCAGTCCAAATACCTTTAAATATTTTTGCTATCAAAATAGCTCCTTAAGTTGGTACAGCTGATACATTTACTCCATCTTATCTCAGAATAAAAATAAGTTTAACTGCTAAATCGTAACGAAGTGTTTATGAATATGTTCAAGTGCGCGTAATGGCAGCTTTTTTTTTGTTTTAATATTATTTTTTAAACTAAATTAATGCGTATCAATGATTATTTAATACTATTACGAGATTAATAATTAAATACAGTCATATATTGCATATTACTTGCGATTAAAGCAGAATTAACTAATGTATACAGGTTAGACCAGTTAACGGGGCACAAGATGTTAGAACAACAATTACAATTAAAACACACGCAATTACGTAACCGCTTAGTAATGGGCTCAATGCATACAGGCCTTGAAGAAGGTTGGCATAACCGAAAACGCTTACGCGCATTTTATGAAGCACGCGCCAAGGGCGGCACCGCAATGTTAATTACAGGTGGATATAGCCCTAATTTACGCGGCAAGTTAACGCCTATTTCGTCATCATTTAATAGTTATTATGATGTATTTAAGCACCGCGCGTACACCGATGCAGTGCATAAACACGGCGGAAAAATTTGTTTGCAATTACTCCACGCTGGGCGTTATGCGTATCATCCATTTAATCAAGCCCCTAGTGCTATAAAAGCACCTATTAACCCTTATAAACCAAAAGCGATGTCATTAGGGTCTATTAAAAAAACAATTAAAGACTTTGCGCACTCTGCTTATATGGCTGAAAAGGCAGGATACGATGGCGTTGAAGTAATGGGCTCTGAAGGTTATTTAATTAACGAATTTATGGCGCCGCATACGAATAAGCGTACAGATGAGTTTGGTGGCAGTTTAGAAAATAGAATGCGTTTAGCATTGGACATAGTAAAAGCGGTTAGGGCAAAAGTATCTGAACAATTTTTAATTATTTTTAGGTTGTCGGTTATTGATTTAATTCCAAACGGCTCAACACCTGAGGAAGTCATTACTCAAGCAACTGAGCTTGAAAAAGCAGGCGTTGATATTTTTAATACCGGTATTGGTTGGCATGAAGCTCGTGTGCCTACGATTGCGAGTATGGTTCCGCCAGGTGCATTTAAAGAAGCATCAAAACGTTTAAAAGACGTGGTGAGTGTTCCTGTAATTGCTGTTAACAGAATTAATACGCCAGAGATTGCTAACGATATTTTAAATGCAGGCGAAGCCGATTTAATTTCAATGGCCCGACCGTTACTTGCCGATCCTGAGTTTTTTAATAAATACGCGAACGAGCAATCTAAGCAAATTAATATTTGTATTGGCTGTAACCAAGGTTGTTTAGATCATGTATTTAAAAATAAGCGTGCTACCTGTTTAGTTAATCCTCAAGCTGCGTTTGAGCTCGATTACCCATTAGAGCAAGCTGCTGAAGTCAAAAATGTGCTTGTTGTTGGCGCAGGCCCAGCGGGTTTATCAGCAAGCTGTTATTTGGCCCAAAAAGGTCACAAAGTAACGTTAATTGACCAAAAAATGCAAATGGGCGGTCAGTTTAATTTAGCGATGCAAATACCAGGTAAAGAAGACTTTAACCACACATTAGCTTATTACACGAATGAGTTGGAACGCTTAAACGTAGCGGTCGAATTAGGAAAAGCCTATAACGATAGCATGCTTGAAAACTACGACGATGTTGTTTTTGCAACCGGGGTAAGACCACGAGAAGCAACTATTAAGTGCGATGATGGTAAACGCGTTTTTGCTTATGATGAAGTTATTCGCGGTGAGGTTGAGTTAGGTAAATCAATTGCCATTTTAGGTGCCGGTGGCATAGGTTTTGATATGGTTGCCTTTTTAAGTGAACACAAATCGCAAAGTATCGCTGATTTTAAAACGCAATGGGGTATTGAATGTCAGCCGCAGCCACATAAAGATGAACGCCAATTGTATATGTTAAAACGAAGTGCAGGGCGCTTTGGTAGTGAGCTTGGTAAGACAACGGGTTGGATACACCGTCAAGTAGCAAAACAGCATGGCGTTAAGCAAATTGCTGATTGCCAATATAATAGTTTTGATGAAAAAGGGCTGTCTATTACCGTCGCCGGTGAAACACAGATACTACCAGTTGATACTGTTATTGCCTGTATTGGACAGGTATCAAATAATGAAGTGCTTAAAGACTATGCTGATAATGCAAAAGTGCATGTCATTGGCGGGGCTAAACTTGCTTCAGCGATTGATGCTAAACGCGCGATATTTGAAGCCCTACAAATTGCGCGAAGTATTTAACCAGATTTTAGGTTATCTAACGTGACTAGCTTGGTATGAAATACTTTTTGTTTTAGTGCGGTCTTGGTTGTTTATAGTCTATAACTTAGTAAACAATGAACAAACGGGACACGCATGAGAAACAAAATAATAAGTATTTACGATATAATACAGGCTAAATTATCATTTTTAGATGGTTTTCCTGCTTTACTTTTTCGCTTGATTTTAGCGCCTGTGATGATTATCGCAGGCTACAATAAACTTGCCATAAGCGCTGAAACCACAAGCTTCCTCGATAACTTTTTAGCTTCTCCCGACGTTGTTCAATGGTTTGGCAATACTGAATGGGGGTTAGGATTACCTTTTCCCGATTTACTTGCTTTTTTAGCGGGGTGGAGTGAGTTTCTAGGTGGCTGGTTTTTATTGTTTGGTTTGCTAACCCGCTTAGTGAGTATTCCGCTGATGTTTACAATGGTGGTTGCTGCTACATCTGTGCATTGGCATAATGGCTGGTTTGCAATAGCGCCTACAAACCCCGATACCAGCGCGGCACAAGTACTTGATTGGTTGTCTATTCCAGGTGCTAAAGAAAGCCTCGAAAACTCGCTAGAAGTACGCGATAGAATTGGCATTATTCGTAATTTAGTCGAAGAGCATGGTTCTGCTGATTATTTATATGAAAAAGGAAAGCCCTCAATTTTAAATAATGGTATTGAATTTTCAGCTATCTACTTTGCTATGCTATTGAGCTTGTTTTTTATGGGTGGGGGACGTTTTGTCAGTATTGATTATTGGCTAAAGCGAAGTGTTGTAAAACAATGACGCACTAAATATATGATTATTAACGGTCACATAAATTTATTTTATGTGGCCGTTTTGCTATCGATATTTATTTTTTCAGGTTTTAAATGTTACTCTAGCGTTTTATTTTTGAGGAAACGTGATGAACGCAATTGAGCTTTTACTTACCCGCCAGTCTGATCCAAAATTAACTGAGCCTGCGCCAAATAGTGAGCAGCTAGCCATTATCCAACAAGCTGCATTACGAGTTCCGGATCATGGGTGTTTAGCGCCGTGGCAGTTTATTATTGTACAAGGTGATGCGCGCCATACATTAGGTGAAATCTATCATCAAAGCGCAGTGACTGAGCAACAAGCAGAAAAAGCGATTAATCGTGCTAAGGAATTACCACTGCGCGCGCCTATGATTATTATCGCAATTGCAAAATATCAAGATCATCTAAAAGTACCGCGTATAGAGCAAGTACAGAGTGCAGGATGTAGTGTATTAGCCATGCAACAAGCCGCATTTGCACAAGGCTTGGGGGGCGTTTGGCGTACCGGTTATTTTGCACAAAGCCCAGCTGTAAAAGCGGCGCTTAATTTGTGCGAGCATGATGAAATTGTTGGTTATTTATATTTAGGTACACCTGTAGTTAACTGTAAAAAGTCACCTCGCCATAAACCAGAAACTTATTTTAGCTATCTGTAAAATAGTATGAACTTTATGCACCTTTCATAGTCACAATTTTTTACGCTTAACATTACACAATTAAGCAATGAATGGTGAGGCTGTGAGAAGCGCTCGGATGCAATAATGGTAATATTTCTTCTTCAGTTTGTTTTTTAATCGGTTGTTTTTTGATAGTGTATGGAAAGTCTCAACAAAAATAACAATAAAGAAGACTTATATTATGGGAAATCTATTTTTACAAGAAAAAGAAAATTGGTTAGCGTGGTCAATCTGGGGGATTTTAGGGGCATTTTTAACCCTATATATAGGCATGAGCACGAATGCAGCGCTATTCATCGCATGCTCTGCCATAGGTGTGCTTGCAGTATTAACATGGTGGATGCAGCAATCAAAACGGTTCGGTTTTGCTCGTGCATTTAAAATCTGCTGTTATGTCTTGTTATTAAGTGCTTTACCTGCGGTTATGCTCGTTGTAGTACCAAGTGGAGAATTAAATCATTTTGACTTGATTTTTCAAAGTATTACTCTTTTTACGCTTAGTTTATTAATATGCTTAATTTGTTCGTGGATTGCACGAAAACCAAAGCAGTATTATTAGCCTTAGGTAGTGGTTATTTTAGTAATTGAGTTATTTTTTAATTTTTTATATATTAAGCCTTTACAAATTACGCATTTACCCCTATTATCCGCGCCGTACGGAGAGATGGCAGAGTGGTCGAATGCACCGGTCTTGAAAACCGGCATGGGTTTATAGCCCATCTAGGGTTCAAATCCCTATCTCTCCACCATTATTTAAAAAACCGCCTTATTGGCGGTTTTTTGCTATGTGGAAGTTAAAAATGACAAAATCTATTCAATCAATCCCACTGCGATTAATTAAACATATTTTATTATGGACCGTGTTTAGTTATTGCTACCACAGTGCAATTACTTTGCTAGTTAAAATGGCAGCCGATGCACAACCAGAATACCCCCTTATTACTGCATTAATTTATGGTGTTGGTTTCAATCTTTTAACTGCTCATTTAATCACAAAATACGATAAACATTGGCCCACTATTGCTTCGATATTTATTGGTTTTGTAGGGCTTATAGTTGTGCCATTTTTGTTGTCTGGCAAAGTAGGGTTGCTTACCTTGCCCTTGCTTGCTGGAATTTTATTCAGTTTAGTGGTGAGTAGTTATATTGTTGGCCTATTAAAGGTAAAACTCAGCAAAAACTAGACCCAAAAACGGTTTATTTTGTGATAGCATAGCTGCGTCTTTTAACTAACAAAACGTGAAAAACACATTATGTCAGATAATTTTACTACAGATGCTGAAAAAGCAAGTTACGGTATTGGCTTACAAATGGGTGAGCAACTTAAGTCTAATCCTTTTGAAGGCTTAAACCTAAATTCAGTGTTTGAAGGCATGAAAGATGCGTACGCAGGTAGCGCTTTTCAAGTTGAGATCCCTGAGATCCAAGCTGCATTCGAAAAAATTAACGAAGAGATCCAAGCTCGTCGTGAAGAAGAATCTAAAGTACTTTCTGCTGAAGGTGTTTCTTTCTTAGAAGAAAATGCTAAACGCCCTGAGATCACAGTTACAGAGTCTGGTCTTCAATACGAAGTACTAGCAACGGGTGAAGGCGAAAAGCCAACTGCTGAATCTACAGTTCGTGTTGATTACCACGGTACATTAATTAACGGTACTGTTTTTGATAGCTCATACGAGCGCGGCCAACCAGCTGAATTCCCAGTTGGTGGCGTGATCAAAGGTTGGACTGAAGCATTACAAATGATGCCAGTAGGAACTAAATGGCGTATCTACGTTCCTCATGAGCTTGCTTATGGTGAACGTGGCGCGGGTGCTGCAATTGCACCTTTCTCAACGCTTGTATTTGACGTTGAACTACACGAAATCATTTCTTAATTTAAATAGATTTTAAACTTAAGAGTTTAAAAAGCCGTATTCAATTTGAATACGGCTTTTTTGTGTCTGTAATTTAAGAACTTTATGGATGCTAAAAATAAAAAACCGCATTAATAAAATGCGGTTTTTAAATATATAAACTAAAGAGCTATTTGTTAGTTAACCTGAAATCTGGATAATAATACCAACCTGCATAAACCTTTGATCAATTTAACGAATTAAATTGCACTATAACGTCGTTAAAAATTTTTTATTTAGAACAACTAGATATAAAAACTTTTGCCTAGTTCTAGCGTAATTTTCTTAACGTTAAATAGACCCCATATATAAGCAGATTGGTATAAATCTATCTCGAGCAGCTATTTTCAGCGCTAACTGCGTTGAATTTACTTGCAATAGGCCAGCTATTGACGCGTAAATTCGCCTTGTTTCCACTGAAAATCTCTGGCTAGAGAAAATAAATTTAAATATCACCATGATTCAATACGTTAGTAAATCTCTTAACCAGAGATCAGGTTAGTTATTAAAAATAACCACGAATACCAAAACGGAAGTTTCTACCAGGTAGTGGGGCTTTATCTTTGATAAATGAACTGTGTACAAAGCCTAGCTCGTCGGTAATATTATCCACATTGATGTAAAGTTGTGCATCTACAGCGCCTAAACCTAATTGGTAGTTAGCCTGTGCATCGAATAATGTATAACCATCTGTTTGTGTTTCAAACGCCGCTACATCGTTTTGATCAAAGTAATGAGTACCTGTTAGTGTTAATTGTAAGTCACCTAAATCATACTGTAACTCAGAGCCTAATTTATTAGCTGGAATACGGGGTAAATTCCCCGCGTTGTCTTTTAACTTTACACGCGTTGAGTCACCGAATACTTTAACCATTGCGTTCGACGTTACTTGATAATGCGCGTCAAATTCAATTCCGTAAAGCTCAGCGTCTTTACTATTAAACTGATATACCGCAACAGCATCGTGATGAGCGCCGATAGCAGATTCTAAACCGTCTTCTTCATCGAAAACTAAACCGGTATTCTCTTGAAAATAAAAGTTTTTGATATCGTTATAGAAAAAATTAACGGTATAACCAAAGTCTCCACTAAAACGTCTAAGACTTAAATCTAGGTTTGTTGATGTTTCTTGTTTAATATTTTCAGGCTCAAAATGCGCTTCATTACCTTCAATGTTGTAACCAAGACCTAGCTCGTAAGTGCCGGTTGCAATGTGCAAGCCGTTTGACAATAGCTCTGCAGAGAGTGGCGCACGCTCTGAATGAGAAATACTGGTTGCAATACTGTGGCCAGGTTTGTACTGCCAAATAGCACCAGCAGAGACACTTAAATTAGTAAAGCTTTTGCTGTAACCGATTGTTTCTTCATCATCGTGGTCTTCTTCAATTTCGTCGTGATCATGACCGTGTTCGGCCTCTGAAATTTGGCTTTCTATTTTATAATCTTCAACTCGTGCGCCAAGCTCAACTGTTACATCACCAAATTCACGTTCTTCTAGTAAATACAACGCGTTTGTTGTGGTTACGCTCGCGGGTGTAAAGGCTTCTTCACCAATTGCATTATAGTCTGAATCACTATAGTGATAGCCAATCATACCGTGCCAATCAGCAAATTTATGTTCTACATTTAGACGCGCTTCTGTTGTTTGATTGGTAAATGTTGTGCCAACTGCACCGTCTTCAATCTCTTGATGGAAATAATCAGTGTAACCTACACGCAGGTTAATTGTTTCGATCCAATTATTATGTAGCGCGTAGCTTACAAGGCCTTGCCAGCGATCTTGCTCTAAATGCGCATAGACTGGTGCTTCAGCAGCTTCATCGTCATGCTCTGCGTGCTCTTCTTCGGTTTCACCTTCGTGGTCATGTTCGTGATGATGCTCATGTCCAGGAATTCCGTAATCAGTATTAATACTACCGTAAGAAAAACCAACCGTTAAATGCTCTCCAACATAGCTGCTGCCAAAGTTGAGTGTTTCGCTATCAATAAAGGTATTTTCTACTGAGTTTTCAATTTCAACATCGTCATCATCAGCAATGGTAAATGTAGGTGTTTGATAATCATCGCCGCTACGTTTAGTGCCATCAAAATGAAAGTTAAATCCTTCATTACCGGTTTCAAGTTTTGCAGCTACCGTATTTGAATTTGAGACTGTGTCGTGGCTGTACTCAGCAGCCCCCGTTAAGGTATCCATGCTGCTGGTAGGAATACGGTTGTCAACTACATTGACAACGCCACCAATTGCACCAGAGCCATAAAGTAGCGTGCTTGGGCCTCGTAGCACTTCAATTTGCTCTGCCGCTAAGCTATCGCTTGATGTCGCGTGATCAGGGCCAATTCGCGATGCATCACTGCTATCTAATCCGTTTTGAGTAATTTTAACGCGAGGGCCATCTAAACCTCGGATAATAGGGCTTGAAGAAACGGGACCAAAATAGCTCGCATTAACGCCAGGTAAGCCTTTTAGCGTTTCACCAAGGGTGGGTTTAGATTTATTTCTTAATTCATCACCAGATAAAACACTGACGGGGGAAATCATCTCTAAACTATTCTTATGAAGCGCAGAAGCATACACCACCACTGTTTCTACGGATGTTGGTTTTAGTGATACGCTTAGGTTATTTGATGAATCAGTTACAGCAATACGAGAGTCAATATAATTGTTTTTACTAATGTGTAATTGGCTTGCTGTATCGACTTCAATAGTAAATTCACCAAGTTCATTGCTTTTTACGCTTTGCGTTTTACCATGTATATGAATAGTCGCATTTTTAATTGGTTGATTTTTATCATCGATTACTTTGCCATTTACAGTCGCGGCCAGCGCCGAGTGAGAACATAAAACAGAAAGAAGAGCTGATGAGATTAGTGTTAGCTTAGTCATGAATATAAAAGTTCGCGGTTATTATGTTGTGATATACTATAACAATCCAGCGGCATTGGATCAATGATGTTATAGTATAACTTTTGTTTTTTGCGATCAATCTTCGAAAAATAAAGATGAAATGGAGCTTTGTACATTCCCAGAAAGCTTTTGCCTCCTCTAAAGTAATCGATTTAAGCCTAATTAACCTTTACAGATAAATTCAATTTGCAGTGCTTGAAATTTAGCCAAGTATCAGATTTTTAAATTATTTCTTACATTTTACGGCATACCCAAAAGGACTTTTTTCGTGCTACTATTATTTAATACTTTTCGGATAAGTGTTTAAAATAATATGTTTCAACCGGTTAGCTTATTTATAGGGCTTAGATATAGCCGCTCCTCAAAAGGAAATGCGTTTATATCGTTTATTTCGTTTTTTTCTATTGCCGGTATTGCGATTGGTTTAATCGCCTTATTTACCGTTAGTAGCGTAATGAATGGGTTTGAAAATAGCTTAAAAACTAACATGCTTGGCCTTATACCACACGTTGAGGTGCAATCAGATGCGCACACAAACTCGCAAATGGATACCCTCAAAGCAGACCTAGAACAATCACCCTATGTTGATCATGTAAGCCTATACCGCCACGGCGAAGCTATTTTACAAACCAATAAAGATTTACACGGCGTTTTACTGCAAGGCCTTTACGATGATAACGGCTCTTTGTATAAAATTGCCGATAAAATAGTGCAAGGTGATTGGAAAATCGTATTAACCAAAAACTACAGTATTGCTATAAGTCGTTATTTAAGCCGCAAGTTAGGCGTCGGTGTAGGTGATAAACTTCGCGTCATTATGCCAAATGCCTCAACCTATACACCCCTTGGGAGAATGCCAAGCCAACGTTTATTTAAAGTGGCTGCGATATACGAAACCGGCTCTGAAATAGATATGGCGCTTGCGTTTACCAGTGGGCCTTCACTACAACGGATACTAAAGCTGGATAAAAATACGGCCCCTAATTTAAGTGTATCGTTACATGAACCGTTTGCACTAAATGAATTTATTGAATCAAGCCAAGGTGTTTTTAAAGGTCACAATTACAGTGATTGGCGCAGTAGTCAGGGGACTTTATTTGCAGCCGTTGCTATGGAGAAACGGATTATGTCGATGTTGCTTGCCCTCATTGTATTGGTCGCTGTGTTTAATATTGTATCGGCACTGACCATGATGGTAAGCGAAAAACAAGGTGAGGTAGCCATACTACAAACGTTAGGGTTAACGCCTTCACAAGTACAAAAAGTGTTTATGGTACAAGGCTTATATAACGGCGTAATTGGTACCGCAATAGGCGCGTTTTTAGGTGTTATATTGAGTTTATATATAAATGAGTTACTTGCATTGGTGGGCTTGAACTTACTTGCGGGTATTGAGCTACCGGTAAAATTTGATATTTTGAGTTTAGTGATAATAGCGTCTGCCAGTATTGCTATGAGCTTTTTAGCTACCTTATATCCTGCGCGCAAAGCCGCGAAAGTAAAACCAGCAGAGGTATTACGTTATGAATGATTTAGTCATTAGTTGTGAAAATTTAAGTAAAGTTTATCAAGACGGCAACAATCAAGTTGAAGTATTAAAAGGCGTTGACTTAGCGCTCCAGCAAGGTGAAATGCTCGCCATTGTGGGTAGTTCTGGCTCAGGTAAAAGTACGCTTTTACATATACTCGGCACTTTAGATACTGCAAGTTCAGGTGTCGCTAAAATTAAAAATCAAGAAGTTGCAAAGCTTTCACGCACTGAGCAGGCCGCATTTAGAAATCAAAACTTGGGTTTTATCTATCAATTTCATCATTTATTAATGGAATTTAGCGCGGTTGAAAATGTAGCAATGCCACTATTAATTAAAGGGCTAAGTGCAAAAGAGGCTAAAGCTCAAGCGCTGGAAATGCTAGAAAAAGTAGGCCTTGCACATCGCAGCTCGCATAAACCTTCTGCGCTTTCAGGCGGGGAGCGCCAACGAGTAGCGATTGCACGTGCACTGGTTACTAAGCCAGCGCTTGTGCTTGCCGATGAGCCAACCGGTAATTTAGATAAACAAAATGCGATTAAAATTTACGATTTAATAAATGAACTCAACAAAAGTTTAAACACCAGTTTTGTAGTGGTCACACATGATTTAGAACTTGCCGATAAGCTAGGTAAAATTGCTTATTTAGACGATGGAAAACTAGCTATTAAAGAGTCGCAGCATGTTGCTTAGTGCATTTTTAAGTAAACGTTTTAGAGCTTATTCAGGTCACAAGGACGAAAAAAACGGCTTTGTTAGTTTTATCGCTAAAGCGTCGACTATTGGTATTTTATTGGGGGTTGCGGTTTTAATTGTGGCGTTGTCGGTAATAAATGGCTTTGAACAGCAATTAGTGCACAGGTTATTGAGTGTTGTGCCACAAGTTGAATATGTAGCGCCAAGTAGGCCTATTGCAAATTGGTCGCAAAAGGTGGAGAGCTTACAATCACAACCCCACGTAACAGGGGCTGCACCATTTATTGCTGTAAACGGTATGGCGCAATATAAAAGCCAACTAAAAGCAGTGGAAATTCGCGGTGTTGAGCCATCTTTAGAAAGCAATGTCTCGGCAGTTAACCAGTTTACCAGCGGTAAATTAGTGAGCCAGTTAGGCCTTGATGATGTAATTTTGGGGAAGCAAATAATAGAACAGTTAAATGCTAAAGTAGGCGATAACATTACGTTGCTTATTCCGCAAATAAGCCAAAAAGGTCAGTCATTATTAGCGCCTAAGCGAGTAACACTTAAGCTTGCCGGTGTTATCGAAATGGGTGGCCCGATTGATAGTACAGCTGCGTTTATACATCTCAGCAAAGCGCAGCAAGCATTAGGCTACGACGCAAGCCAAGTAACAGGGCTGCGATTAAGTGTTGATGATGTGTTTTCGGCGCATCAAATAGCGTTAAAAGTGGGTCAAACGATTGACGACTACGTGTATATTTCTAGTTGGTTTAGAACGCAAGGCAGCCTGTATCAAGATATTCAAATGGTGCGTACTATTGTTTATATTGTGGTATTTTTAATTATTGCTGTGGCAAGTTTTAATATTGTGTCCTCTTTAGTGATGGAAGTGCGTGAAAAACAAGGCAATATCGCTATTTTAAAAACCATGGGTGCTAAAGACAGTACTATTTTAGCAACCTTTGTATTGCAGGGCTTAATGCAAGCATTTGTAGGCGTGGCGCTAGGAACGCTAATTGGGGTGGTATTAGCGCTTAATATAAGTGAGCTATTTACTTGGATAAGCCAATTATTTGGTGAAAACCCCCTTGAAGGCGTTTATTTTATAGAGTTTTTACCGAGTAAATTAGTACTTGAAGACATCGGTATTACAGTGATTGTTACGTTTGCGCTGGCGATACTTGCTACTATTTATCCTGCATGGCAAGCAACGCGCGTCGATCCTGCCAAAGTGCTTGGTAACTAAGCTAACAGCTTAAATAAAAATTAATAGGGTGGTAATAGTAAATCTGTTAAACTAGGCGCTTATTTAAAATTAAGCAATAACTGCTTGGTTGCTATACCTCACTTTGGGATTTACTTTGACTAATAACGATATTTTACGCCGCATTCGCTACACTTTTAACTTAACTGATACTGCTACGGTCAATGTTTTTGCATCAGCAGAGCATACGGTCACCAAAGAGCAAGTAATTGCATGGTTAACTAAAGAAGGTGAAGAGGCTTTTACCCCAATAAGTGATACTGAGTTTGCTAGCTTTTTAAATGGGTTTATTAATACCCAGCGTGGCAAACGCGAAGGTGAGCAACCAGAGCCCGAGAAAAAGCTAAACAACAATATTATCTTTATGAAACTACGTATTGCTTTGAATATGAAAGCAGAAGATGTGATAGCAACGCTTGCACTGGTTGATTTTGACTTAAGTAAACATGAACTAAGCGCGTTTTCTCGTAAAGTAGACAATAAACATTACCGTGTTTGTAATGACCAAATATTACGTTTATTTTTAACCGGCGTGCAAAAACAACATCGCCCAGAAGAGTCTGGCGAGTAACTCGTTTAGCTAGTTAGTTTTTAGTTGATAGGCTTTGTGTATGCGCAATGCATTAGTTCAAAGCCTATTAATTATATACCCCGTTTAATCCTCATCATTGCACAACACAATTCATCAAGTACTTTAATGAAAGTAGCTTCTATAGCATTTAGTTTTATATTACTTAAAAGTGGTCTTTAACCAAACGATTTAAAAAATGAAGTGAGGAGATAACCAGTGTCTTGGATAACAAATTAATCTGAAGAAGCTGTTTTTTAATGCTAGCTGGGTTGAATTTGCACTGAGAATAGCTTAATCAGAGTTCGGTCAAATAATAGCGTAATAGAGCTTTTGCAGAACAGTCATGTGTCTTCCTAGAGGTAATTAGAAAGTACACGAACATAAACTCATTATTGCAAATAGCTCAGCCTCATAGAGAACAAAAATCCATTAGCAAAGCGTTATTTGCCTAAGCTGTGCTCCATAATCAGAATGTGTACTATGCTAATAACAATAGTATTGGTTAAAAATTAGCTCATTAACGCATTTTAATTTCGAGCAGACCAGGCTTTTAAAACAGTGCGGCGCCAGATAATATCAATACCAAAGTAACCAATAATAGAAGCGATAGAAGCACATACTAAAGAGCCAAGCAAAAAAGCGGGCCCAATAGTTTCAATACTTTCTAAAAACCAAGCCCAACTTGCTTCAAAAACAAAATGCTGTTCTGGCTGATTTAATAATAAAGTGCCGACTAGGTATGAGCCATAAAAGATAGGGGGCATAGTTAGGGGATTTGTTAACCATACTAACGCAACAGAAATCGGTAAATTAACTCTAAATACAATAGCACCAGCTGCGGCTAAAACCATCTGAAAAGGAACGGGGATGAATGCAAAAAACAGCCCAACAGCAAATGCACCACGAGCGGAGCGTCTATTTAAGTGCCAAAGATTTGCATCTTGTAAAAGGTGCCCAAAAATTCTCAAAGACTTATGATGTCTAATTTTATTTGGATCAGGTAAAAATCTTTGAATCGTTTTTTTAGCCATTTAAAGCAACCATTTACATCAGTGTGGATAAGTCTTGGGTTTATAATTGGCTGTATCGCAACCGTATTTTATTACCAAACTCTCGAATTTACAGTACTCACAATTTCAATAGTTATTGTGAGTGTTTATTTTAAGCCGTTTTTAAATGTATTGTTAGGCTTTATTTGCGCTATTTGTTGTATTGCAGTGCATTTTTATACTTTTTATAATTTTGAGATCCCAAAAGCGGACGAAAAGTATGCACATTCTGCTGAGTTGATTATCGAAAGTATAATTTCAAGTAAACAGCCGCAATATATAAAAGCAAAAATTATAAAATTCAATGATGACAGCTACGCTCACTTTAGAGCCCCAAGCGCTATGTTGAGTGTAAACTCAAGTCAAACCTTACTAATTGGTGACACTTTTAGTGCCTCAATTAATTTAAAGCCTTTTCGTAGTACAAAGAACTTTCATGTTTTCGATAACGAGCGCTACGCTTTTACACAGCGCATATTTTTTAAAGGGAAAGTACTAAATAAAGAGTTAGTGATCACAAATAACGAAAAACAAAGTACGATTATAAATTACAGGAAACTTATAAAGGGTGTTTATAGTAATACAACTCTACAATGGTTGTATTATGCGCTATTGACTGGCGACAAATCGTTAATGGATTTTAGTGATAAGCAATTAATGCAATCTCTAGGATTGAGTCATTTATTGGCGATATCAGGATTACACATAGGCTTAATATTTGGTTTTGGTTATCTAGCTGTACGCAGCTTATTTAAACATATCAAATACGTTAGTGACCAAACGAAAAACCTTTCTGTTATTTACAGTGCAGTAGGCTTCTTTGCTGCATTTATTTATGTTTATCTAAGTGATTTTTTAGTGTCAGCTACACGTGCGTTAATTATGCTCGGGTGCTATTTAGTACTCTATTATTTAGCAAAACAGCCATTGCGTTGGCGCAGTATTTTATTTGCTCTTGTTATTTTGCTTATAATAAATCCTTTTAATGTATTAAACGCAGGGCTGTATTTGTCATTTACCGCCGTGGCTATTATATTTTTAGTCGTGCGTAAAATACCGATTTCAAATACATCCTTTTTCTATAAAATAGCATCGCTAGGGCTGGTACAGCTGGCCTTGTTTTTAGGTTTGTTACCACTTTCGCTATACTTTTTCCATGGTGTTAGTTTGGCAGGTTTAGTGCTTAACTTAATTGCTATTCCACTTCTTTCCTTAATTGTTATGCCCAGTTTAATTATTATCACACTTCTTAGTAGTGTGTTTGATATGGGTATTTTCATCACTTTTTTTGATGCCTGCTTAAGTTATGTATTTCAGTTATTAACAAAAATCCCCGTCTTTATTCGTTGGCTAAATATAGGAAATACGGATTCTATTTTTGTTGTTTTTTATTATATTACTTTTTTAATTTTTTATTTGGTTCCGTATAAGTGGTTAACATGTATTCCATTTAGTGTACTGTTATTTAATTACCTAGTTGCTGAAAAGCCAAAATGGCAATTACATGTTTTTGATGTAGGGCATGGCTTGATGGTACTGATAGAAAAAGATAAACAAGCGTTAATTTATGACTTTGGCCCTAGTTATTTTAATCGTTTTAGCCGTGCTCGTAGTATTTTATTACCTTATATTGAAGCTAATAAACTGCTTGTTTCTATAGCTGTTTTAAGTCACGAAGATAGCGATCACGCTGGTGGTGTTGAGCACTTTGTGCAAGCGGGGTATGAGTCTACCTTTGCTACTTTTCACCCACATAATTTACAAGATATATGTAAAGTTGCGAAGAGAGATTTCTTTGGTCTTAAAATAGAGAGCTTTAAAACAACAAACTTTAAAAATGAAAATGATGATTCATGCGTTATTAGAGTGTCCGATAAAGTGCACAGTGTTTTATTAACGGGTGATATCTCTAAGCAACGAGAAGCGCAATTACTCCAACAGGGCTATTTTTTAAAAAGTACAGTGATGTTGAGCCCGCATCATGGCAGTGATACATCCTCAAGTGATGCATTTATAAAAGCAGTACACCCACAAATTGTTATTCATTCAAGTGCCTATAAAGGGCAATGGCAATTTCCTAAACAGCAGGTTGTTAAGCGTTATAGCAAAATAAATGCAACTCAATATGTTACAGGACAGCAAGGACAAATCAGTGTCAAATTTTACAATGAGTATGCACAGGTAAAAACGGCAAGAGAGTATGAAAGTTACTGGTTTATCAAAAATTGACGTTTTGTTTTAGTGCACCTAAGGATACAATAGGGGCTGTAATTGTATAAAGAGAGTGTTATGGATCAAAGTACTACGCAAATTTATAAACGGTTAATTTCTTACGTTGGTGCATATAAGAGCGTTGCCCTTGTTGCTATTATAGGAATGATTGGTTATTCGGCAATGGATGCATTATTCATTCAATTAATGAAGCCGTTTATTGATGAAGGCTTAAACCAGCGCAATAGTGATGTGTTAACGTATGCGCCGTTTGTTGTGATTGCTTTAGTGATTGGTCGTGGCATTTTTAATTTTATGTCGTCATATTGTTTAAGTTATGTAGGCTCCCAAGTCGTACGCTCTCTTCGCCAAGCATTATTTGAACACATATTACATTTACCGGTTTCTTTTCATGATAAAAACTCAACCGGTGATTTAATCTCTAAAATCACCTTTGATACCGAACAAGTTCAACAAGCCATTACAAAAGCGTTATTAATTGTGGTACGTGAAGGGGCGTTTGTTGTATTTTTATTGGGTTTGATGTTTTATACCAATTGGAAGTTATCACTAATATTTTTAGTGATCATCCCATTGGTTGCCATTATTGTTACCGTTGTGTCTAAGCGTTTTCGCCATATTTCTAAAAATATTCAATCGGCGATGGGGCAAGTTACGCGCAGCTCAGAACAAATGTTAAGCGGACACAAGGTAATACATGGTTTTGGTGGGCAAGAGCAAGAAATCAATAAGTTTTCTAAAATTAATAATCACAACCGTCAACAACGAATAAAAATGGATGCAACTAAAGCACTCAGTGTATCTATTATTCAAGTTCTTGCTGCAAGTGCAATGGCCGTTATTTTGTGGGTGGTATCAATGCCCGCAATGATTGACACGATAAGCTCTGGTGATTTTGTGGTTTTGATATCATCGATGATGATGTTACTGCGTCCACTTAAGCAATTAGCTAACGTTAACAGCGACATGCAACGTGGTATCTCGGCAGCGCAAAGTATATTTTTAATCCTTGACGAAAATGTAGAAAAAGACACCGGCATAATCGCAGTCGATAAAGTTAAAGGGTTAATTGAGGTTAAAAATGTAACGTTTAAATACCCAACAAAAGCAGAAGCCGTACTCAACGATTTATCTTTGACTATAAAGGCTGGTGAAAGCATTGCATTAGTAGGTCGCTCAGGCTCGGGGAAGTCAACAATCTCCAATTTGCTGCCACGCTATTATGATTTAGAGCTGCCAAGCGAAATTCTACTCGACGGTATTGCACTAAGTGACTATAAACTTGCTGACTTGCGACGTCAGTTTGCCTTAGTCTCACAACAAGTCGTGTTATTTAACGATACTATCGCGAACAATATTTGCTATGGCATAACGCATGATGTCTCTACTGATGAGTTAATACGCGTAGCAAAACAGGCGCATGTTTGGGAGTTTGTCAAAGATCTTCCTGAGCAATTAAATACCATGGTAGGCGAAAATGGCGTGATGCTTTCAGGCGGCCAGCGACAACGCATTGCCATTGCGAGAGCAATTTTAAAAGATGCACCAATTTTAATTTTAGACGAAGCAACGTCTGCGCTTGACACCGAATCTGAAAAACTGATTCAACAAGCTCTTGAGGCGTTAATGAAAGATAAAACGTCTATTGTCATTGCGCATCGTTTATCAACGATTGAAAATAGCGACCGAATTTACGTTATCGATAATGGACGTGTTATTGAAAGTGGAGATCATGCAAGTTTACTTGCCAATGACGGTACTTACTCTGCACTTTGTAAAATGCAATTTGGCGAGCAAGTGTGAATAAAATAGAGCATAGCTGGTATAAGCCCGTCAGCTTAATTACGCTATTACTTTTACCCTTATCAATACTATTTTGGTTAATTTCGAGCAGTCGAAAGTATTTGTATAAATTAGGGTTTTTAAAACAATTTAAAAGTAAAACGCCAATTATTGTGGTTGGCAATATTAGCGTGGGTGGCAATGGAAAAACACCGTTTGTGTTATGGCTTTTTAACTATTTAACGCAACAAGGTTTATCTGTTGGGATCATTAGCCGTGGTTACGGTGGACATGCTAATAATTACCCTCTGCTTGTTACAGATCAAGTAAGTACGAATGAAGCGGGTGATGAACCGGTACTTTTATATCATCGTTTAAAGTGTCCAATTGCTGTTGGCCCTAATAGGCAGCACAGCATTGAGTTGCTAGAGCGCACATATGCACCAGACGTTATTATTTCAGACGATGGCATGCAGCATTATAAAATGGCACGTAGTATAGAGTGTTGTATTGTTGACAGTGAACGCAAATTCGGTAATGGTTTTTTAATGCCAGCAGGGCCATTACGAGAGACAACAAAGCGTTTAAATAGTGTCGACTTAGTTATTGAAAATGGTGGTCAAAGTAGCAGTCATTATACGTTACAAACCAGTCCATTAAGACGAGTAAGTGGCACAAAACCCGTAAACAGTTTAATTACCAGTGCGCATGCTATCAGCGCGATTGGCAATCCGCAGCGTTTTGAAAACTCACTAGAGGCGCAAGGTATTCGCTTACTATCAACTCATCACTTTAGAGATCATTATGCATACACTGCGAATGATTTTTCTGGGTTTGGTGATGATAACGTAGTCATGACTGAAAAAGATGCGGTAAAGTGCGGTAGTTTTGCAAAACCTAATTGGTATTATTTACCAGTAGATGCAGAGCCTTCCGATGTCGTTATAAACACATTAAATTCATTATTAAAAGAAAAAGGGATCCTCAATGGCCTTTGATACAAAACTACTCGAGATAATTGCGTGCCCAGTGTGTAAGGGTAAATTACGTTTTGATAAAGAAAATAACGAGCTAATTAGCACCGCTGCTAAGCTAGCTTATCCGGTCCAAGATGACATTCCGGTACTGCTTGAAAATGAAGCGCGTGAATTATCTTTAGATGAGGTTGAAAAGTGGAATTCGTAGTTGTAATTCCGGCTCGTTTTGCCTCAACACGACTGCCAGGTAAACCGCTTGCTGACATTTGTGGTAAGCCAATGGTTCAGCATGTTTACGAAAAAGCCTGTTTATCAGGCGCAAGCCAAGTTGTTATTGCAACCGATCATCAAAAAGTATTTGATGCAGTCAGTTTATTTACCAGTGATGTACTAATGACGCGCGAAGATCATCACTCAGGTACTGAGCGTTTAGCTGAGGTCGTTGATTTGCTTGATCTCGATAGCAATACCATTGTGGTTAATGTACAAGGTGATGAGCCGTTACTTGCACCTGAAAATGTATCTCAGGTTGCTGCGCTATTAAACGATTCAACGGCACCAATGGCAACCTTAAGTGTTGCTATTGAAGAGCGAGATGACGTATTTAATCCTAATGCCGTTAAAGTGGTTAGCGATATTGATAAAAATGCGTTGTATTTCTCGCGAGCCAATATTCCATTTGACAGAAGTGCGATGATGGATGATAAAAACAGGCTTGATTTAGCGCCATTTCAACGCCATGTGGGTATTTATGCATACAGAGCAGGTTTTATTAAACAATACACACAGCTCAGTGTATCTCCGCTTGAGTTACTTGAATCGTTAGAGCAATTGCGCGTGCTATATCACGGTTATAAAATTAAAATAGAGCAAGCGCAGATAACGCCGCATTCAGGCGTTGATACACCCGAAGATTTAGCCAAAGTTATAGCGCATATTAAAAGTACAAACGCGTGAGTGAACAAGCAAATACACTGTTAAAAATAGTATTTACACATAACGATTTTTATATTGTAGAAAAACCAGCAGGGCTCAGTTTTCATTCAGAAGATGGACCTGGTTTTGTTGTGTTAGCTGAGCTGCAATTATCGCAAAAACTTTATGCTGTTCATCGCTTAGACAAGGTGACATCAGGGCTGATTATTTTAGCGAGAAACAAAGACGCAGCTGCATGTTTCACTGCACTTTTTACTGAGCATGCAATAAGCAAATTTTATTTAGCTATCAGCGATGCCAAACCTAAAAAAAAGCAAGGTTGGATAAAAGGTGATATGGCCAAATCTCGTCGTGGTTCGTTCAAGCTACTAACAACTAAGCTTAATCCAGCGATCACTCGATTTTATTCTGTGAGTTATAAAACAGGGTTTAGGGCGTATATTTTGAAACCTTATTCAGGTAAAACGCATCAATTAAGGGTGGCGCTAAAGAGCATAGGTTCGGCTATTTTAGGGGATGCAATGTATGCAGGTACGCCATCAAATCGTACCTATTTGCATGCTTATGCACTGAGCTTTTTATGGCAAGGTGAACACATGCAATTTACGTTGTTACCTGAACATGGCGATGAATATATAGCGCTGATAAAACATCAAGATTTTCAAGCATGGCAGTCGCCATGGCAACTGGATTGGTAAATGAACGAAAAAGTTACAGATATACGTTTTGGCGGAATTAAACGTTTATATGGTCATCAGCAATTTGATTGGCTTCAACAAGCACATTTTTGTGTCGTCGGTATTGGTGGTGTAGGGAGCTGGGCTGCTGAAGCCCTTGCGCGTACAGGTGTTGGTAAAATAACACTCATTGATTTAGATGATATCTGCGCGACCAATGTAAACAGGCAAATTCATGCGCTTAGCGGCACGATAGGCCAAGCTAAAGTGGATGCAATGAAAGCGCGTTGTGAGTTAATAAACCCAGCATGCCAGATTGATGTAATAGATGACTTTATTACAATCGATAATATTCAATCGCATATTCAAGGTTTTGACTACGTTATTGATTGCATTGATGCGGTTAAAGAAAAGGCAGCATTAATTGCGCACTGCAAACGTAATAAACTGCCTATTATTACAACGGGTGGCGCAGGTGGGCAAACCGACCCTAGTCAAATAACATTTGGTGATGTGGCTAAAACCACGCAAGACCCTCTACTTGCAAAAGTTCGTTATATTTTACGCAAGCAGTATAATTTTAGTAATAACCCTAAGCGTAAATTTAATATCGATTGTGTTTATTCAACAGAGCAGCTTGTATACCCTGGCAGTAACGGTAGTGTATGCCATGCAAAGCAAAGTGCTGATGGCTCGATGAATATGGATTGCAATAATGGTTTCGGCTCTGTCACTATGATCACTGGAAGCTTTGGGTTTTTTGTTGCCGCCAAAGCAGTGAGAAAATATTTAGATAAGCGTGCACGTTTAAACATTTAAATACAGACTGCTTATTATATTGTTATAAAAAGCGCCTAACGCGCTTTTTGTTTGGCTAACGTTTGTATTTTTTCGACCATGGCTTTTACCCCATTGCCGCGAGAAGCGCTTAAGTGGCTAATTAAGCCTAGTTTTTCAAATTCTTCATACGCGTTGATATTTATTACTTGCTCTGGGGTTAAACCGTTATACAGTGCTAAAATTAATGCTAATAAGCCTTTAACAATACGTGTGTCTGAGTCACCTATGACCACTAATGCGTTCTCAGTTAAATCAAACTCTACAAACATCCACACTTTACTTTCGCACCCAGGTACGAGTGCGTCATCTGTCTTTAACGCATCAGGTAACAGCGGTAATTTTTTACCAAGTAGCATTATTTCACGGTATTTTTGCTGCCACGCAGACGCATTTTTTATCGGATCAGTTACTAGGTTAAACGTATTTATCATTAGCCATCCAAAATTAATCTAAAAGTGCGATAGATTCGCGCAGTGCTTTGATGAATTGATCTACATCATCATGATTATTATAAAATGCGAAACTTGCTCTGAGGGTGCCACTAAGCCCTAAATGAGCCATTAAAGGCTGTGTACAATGATGCCCAGCTCTTACTGCAACACCATAACCGTCAAGTAAAGTTGCCAAATCATATGGATGCTCATCTTTATAATTAAAGCACAATGTACCTATATTATTATTTAAGTCGCTATACAGTGTAATACCCTCAATATTACTTAATTTGCTTGCGGCGTAATTAAATATATTTTGCTCATGTTTAAGGATTTGATCATGATTAAATTGAGTTAGGTAGCTAAGTGCAGCACCAAATCCGAGTACTCCCGCTATATTTGGGGTGCCTGATTCGAACTTGGCGGGAGCATCACGATACGTACTGTGCGTGAGTGTAACGGTTTGGATCATTTCCCCACCGGTTTGATAGGGGAGTAGGGTATTTAAAAGCTCATAACGACCATATAAGCCGCCTAACCCTGTTGGTCCTAACATTTTGTGAGCCGAAAAAACGTAAAAGTCGCAGTTAAGCGTTTTTAAATCAGGTCTTAAATGCATCGAACCTTGCGCGCCATCAACCAAAACAACTGACCCCATTGCTTTTGCGCAAGTAATTAACGCATTTAAATTAGTAATATTACCAAGCGTGTTAGATGCCTGTGTAATAGCAACGAGCTTAGGTTTATTTTTCTCAATAAATCCACAGCACAGAGGAATATTAAAAGTACCGTCGCTATTTAATGGCATAACAGCGAGCCTTGCCCCTGTTTGCTGCGTTAAAACTTGCCATGGGACAATATTTGCGTGGTGATCAAGTGGGGTTATTACTATTGTATCGTTTTCGCTTATTTGGCTTTTTAGTCCATTTGCGACAAGGTTGATTGCCTCAGTGGCCCCTTTGGTCCAGACAATTTCATTGTTTTTTACACCAAAGTAATCAGCTGTTTGGTTTCGCACATTTTCATACAATACAGTAGCGTTTTCACTCAATGAATGGCGGCCTCGGTGTACATTTGCATTTTTGTGTGTGTAAAAATCGGCTGTTGTGTCGATAACGCTTTGCGGCTTTTGTGTTGTAGCCCCTGAGTCTAAATAAACAAGCGGACAGCCGTTTATAGTTTGATTTAAGGTAGGGAAGTCTCGTCGAATTTTATTTATATCAAACTCTAAAACAGTCATTAGCTTCATCAACGTTGTAATTTAAGGCGAGAATTGTAATCACTTTATTATTATTCTCAAGTAACAAATAATAAAAAAGGCCGCAAAAGCGGCCTTTTAAAGTATTCATACACGATTAAAGCGTATTAGCGCTTATCAGTTGATACATAGTCACGTGCTGTGTAACCAGTATAAAGCTGACGTGGACGACTGATCTTATGACCTGGTTGAGATAGCATTTCATCCCAGTGAGTGATCCAACCAACTGTACGTGCCATTGCAAAAATTACAGTGAACATGCTTGTTGGGATACCAATCGCTTTTAAGATAATACCTGAGTAGAAATCAACGTTAGGGTAAAGTTTCTTCTCTACAAAGTATGGGTCTTCAAGTGCAATTTGCTCAAGCTTCATTGCAATATCAAGTAATGGATCTTGAATATTAAGCTCAGCTAGTACTTCGTGACACGTTTGACGCATTACTGTTGCACGTGGATCGAAGTTTTTGTAAACACGGTGTCCAAAGCCCATCAGACGGAAAGGGTCCGCTTTATCTTTAGCTTTAGCAACGAATTCATCAATGCGATCTACAGAGCCAATTTCTTCTAACATGTTTAAACATGCTTCGTTAGCGCCGCCATGTGCAGGACCCCAAAGAGATGCAATACCAGCAGCAATACACGCATACGGGTTAGCACCAGAAGAACCAGCAAGACGAACGGTAGACGTAGACGCATTTTGCTCGTGATCAGCATGAAGCATGAATATTTTATCCATCGCTTTAGCTGTTACTGGGTTAACTTTATACTCTTCAGCAGGAACAGAGAACATCATATGTAAGAAGTTTTCTGCATAGCTTAAATCATTACGTGGGTAAACAAATGGTTGGCCAATGTTTGTTTTGTAAGCCATAGCAGCAATAGTCGGTAATTTAGCAACTAATTTAACAGCACTGGTTTTACGTTGTTCAGCATCAGTAATATCAAGGTCTTCATGATAGAAAGAGGATAACGCACCCACTACACCACAAAGCATCGCCATTGGGTGAGCATCAAAGCGGAAGCCTTGGAAGAAATTAGCAATTTTCTCATCAAGCATAGTGCTGCGAGTAATTTGCTTAGCGAATGCATCATACTGCTCTTTAGATGGTAACTCACCATTTAGTAACAAATAGCAAAGTTCAATGTAGTTAGATTCTTCAGCTAATTGCTCAATTGGGTAACCACGGTGAAGCAAAATGCCTTTGCCACCATCAATATAAGTAATTGCAGATTCACAAGAGCCAGTCGACATGAAACCTGGGTCATAAGTAAAGTGACCATGTGCACCTAACGTACGTACGTCGATTACATCTTGGCCAGCAGTGCCTTGATAAATTGGAAGTTCGATTGGATCTAGCCCATCAATTTGGACTGTGGCTTTTTTATCTGCCATCGCTATGTATCTCCTATTAAGATATCTATTCTGATTTTTAGATTTTAAAGTTCTGAAATCTGTTTTAAGCACATCTTTGCATTTTAACGTGAAAGAGGGGGTTAAAGTCAATTTTTATAAACATTATGCACATTTGTATAATAAATATTCTATATCAATTAAATATAATACTATTGGCTAATTCGCAAACATCTCTAAATAAACAAGAATTGTAAAAAGTCCTGTGGGTATATATACTAACGGTGGTTTTAAACCGTATTGTATTTAGGTAAACATAGTTTTACAGTTTAATTTTTACGCTATTGTGAACTTTAACTGATTCTATACGTTTACTTTGATAGTTCCATCAGTAATATTTGATGGGTTTTTAGAAAAGCAAGTAGATGAGCTCCACTGCGAGCAAGATGGGCAAGTAACTGTGAAAAAGCAAAGACCTGTAAATCTAGATCTAACAACTATATCGATGCCGGCAACGGCTAAAGCGTCAATATTTCACCGCGTCACCGGTGTTGCATTATTTTTTGCTTTAACGTTTGTCATTTGGGCTTGGTCAGAGTCTCTCTCTTCAGCTGAAAGTTTTGAATTCGTCAAGGGTCTGTTTAACGGATTCATTGCCAAATTTATAGCTTGGGGCACTGTTTCTGTATTAGGTTATCACCTTATTGGTGGTATCCGTCATATGATTATGGATATGGGACATTGGGAAGAACTTGAATCAGGTAACCTCAGCGCTAAAGTTTCAATGGCTCTTGGTGTTGTGTTTGCCGTATTGGCAGGGGTGTGGATATGGTTTTAAATCAAGCAACTCTTAAACGTGATGGTGTACAAGATTTCGTATCTTTACGTACCACGGCATTAATAATCAGCGCGTATGCGATTTTTATTATCGGCTATTTTTTAGCGACGCCAGACGTCACTTTCGAAGCCTGGACAGGCCTCTTCTCTAACCTAGCAATGAAAGGGTTTACATTAATTACCCTTGTTTGCATTATGGTTCATACCCGCATTGGCCTTTGGCAAGTTCTTACAGACTATGTTAAGTGTGCGAAGTTACGTGCTGTTTTAGGTTTTATATTAAACCTAATGGCCGTTGCTTACGTAGCTATTGGTCTAATCGTATTATGGGGTGTTTAAGTGAAATATTCTGTTCGTGAATTTGACGCCGTAGTAATTGGTGCAGGTGGTGCTGGTATGCGCGCCGCTCTAGCAATTACTGAATCTGGCAAAACGTGTGCATTAATATCTAAGGTATTCCCAACACGCTCACACACTGTATCTGCACAAGGTGGTATTACAGTAGCGCTTGGTAATTCACACGAAGACAACTGGGAATGGCATATGTACGATACCGTCAAAGGTTCCGATTTTATCGGTGACCAAGACGCGATCGAATACATGTGTCAAACAGGCCCAGAAGCTATTACTGAATTAGAAAACATGGGTCTACCATTTTCTCGTTTTGAAAATGGCCGTGTTTACCAACGTCCTTTCGGTGGTCAATCGAAAAACTTTGGTGGTGAACAAGCTGCGCGTACAGCCGCTGCAGCTGACCGAACTGGTCATGCTTTATTACACCTTCTTTATCAACAAAACGTAAAAAACAAAACAAATGTATTCTCTGAATGGTATGCACTTGATTTAGTTAAAAACGATAATGGTGATGTAGTAGGGTGTACTGCCATTGAGATTGAAACAGGTGAAATCACTTATTTCAAATCTAAAGCAGTAGTACTTGCTACTGGTGGTGCGGGTCGTATTTTTGCATCAACAACAAATGCTCACATCAATACAGGTGATGGCGTTGGTATGGCAACACGTGCTGGTATTTCTATGCAAGACATGGAAATGTGGCAGTTCCACCCAACGGGTATAGCCGGTGCTGGTACGCTAGTAACAGAAGGTTGTCGTGGTGAAGGCGGTTATCTTTTAAATAAAGATGGCGAGCGCTTCATGGAGCGTTATGCACCAAACGCGAAAGACCTAGCGTCTCGTGATGTGGTTGCACGTTCAATGATGACAGAAATCCGTGAAGGTCGTGGTTGTGATGGTCCTTGGGGTCCGCATCTTAAGCTAAAACTTGACCATTTAGGTGAAGAAACGCTTAATTTACGTCTTCCAGGTGTTTGTGATCTAGCTAAAACATTTGCTCACGTTGATCCTGCTAAAGAGCCAATTCCAGTAATCCCAACGTGTCATTACATGATGGGTGGTGTGCCAACTAACGTAAATGGCCAAGCGCTACAAATCGATGCTCAAGGCAACGAAACAGTGGTTCAAGGTTTATTTGCAGTAGGTGAGATCGCCTGTGTATCTGTACACGGTGCAAACCGCTTAGGTGGTAACTCATTACTTGATTTAGTTGTATTTGGCCGTGCTGCGGGTAACTTCTTAGGCAAATACCTTAATGACGTTGAAATATCTAAAGCCGCGTCAGAGTCTGATTTAGAAACATCACTTGCACGTTACAATCGTTGGGAAAATTCAACGACTGGGCAAGGTGAAGATCCAGTTCAAATCAAAAAAGACTTGCAGCAATGTATGCAGCTTAACTTCTCGGTATTCCGTGAAGGTGATTCAATGGCTACAGGTCTTCAAGAACTTAAAGAAATTCGTGAACGTCTGCAACATGCACGTCTTGATGATAAATCATCAGATTTCAACACGCAGCGCATCGAATGTCTAGAACTTGATAACTTAATGGAAACAGCTTACTCAACTGCAGTAGCTGCAAACTTCCGTACAGAAAGCCGTGGTGCACATTCTCGCTTTGACTTCCCAGATCGTGATGACGAAAACTGGTTATGTCACTCAGTATTCAATCCTTTAACGGATGAAATGAGCAAGCGTGATGTAAACTATGCGCCTAAAACGCGTGAAGCTTTCCCACCTAAAGCACGTGTTTACTAGGAGACAGACGATGGCACAAGTACAATTATCAGTTTATCGTTATAATCCAGATGTTGACAACGCTCCTCGTATGCAAGAATACACCTTGCAAACAGAGGAAGGTCACGACATGATGGTGTTGGACGCACTTATTCTTTTAAAAGAACAAGATCCTACATTATCTTTTCGTCGTTCATGCCGTGAAGGTGTGTGTGGATCTGATGGTGTTAACATGAATGGTAAAAATGGTTTAGCATGTATTACTCCTTTATCAACGCTACAAAAAAATGGCAAAGGTAAAATAGTAGTTCGTCCATTACCAGGATTGCCAGTGGTTCGTGATCTTGTTATTGACATGAGTCAGTTCTACACTCAATACGAAAAAGTTAAGCCTTATCTAATTAATGATACGCCTGCTGCAGGCGAGCGTCTTCAATCTATTGAAGAACGTGATAAATTAGATGGGCTATACGAGTGTATTTTGTGTGCATGTTGTTCAACATCGTGTCCTTCGTTCTGGTGGAATCCAGACAAGTTCATAGGTCCAGCAGGCCTTCTTCATGCTTACCGTTTCTTAGCTGATAGCCGAGATACAGCAACTGAAGAACGTTTAGCAGATTTAGACGATGCGTTCAGCGTGTTCCGTTGTCACAGTATCATGAACTGTGTTAGCGTTTGTCCTAAGGGTCTTAACCCGACCAAAGCAATTGGACAAATCAAATCTATGTTATTAAACCGAGCGGTTTGATTACTTAGTAATTGTAAGATGGC
The DNA here is from genome assembly GCF_014905615.1 of Pseudoalteromonas aliena SW19. NCBI lineage: Bacteria > Pseudomonadati > Pseudomonadota > Gammaproteobacteria > Alteromonadales > Pseudoalteromonadaceae > Pseudoalteromonas > Pseudoalteromonas aliena. Next base: position 484,056 of record NZ_AQGU01000025.1, on the reverse strand, counting down.
TAATAGAGATTATTAGCCATCTTGTTATAATAACTATTAATTTCTGCGCTAAAGAAAAGGGCTTATAAATGCACGAAGGTGTGATGAAGGCATGGCTAGAATCTTCACATTTAAACGGCGGCAACGTTGCTTATGTAGAAGAGCTTTATGAAGCGTATTTAGACGATGCGACTTCTGTGCCAGAAGAATGGCGAGAAGTGTTCGAACAATTACCTAAAGTTAATGGTGTGGATGTTGAAGTAAAGCATTCAGAAGTTCGAGCGCAGTTTGCACAGCTTGCCAAAAACAAGCATAGAGAAGTAGTGGTAGCAGAGGGTAGTGGCGGTGACCTAAAACAGGTCAAAGTTCTACAACTTATTAATGCTTTCCGTTTTCGTGGACACCAAAATGCAAACCTAGATCCATTAGGCATTTGGGAACGAGAGCGTGTACGAGATTTAGAGCTAGATTACCACGACTTATCTTCAAGTGATTTTGACCGCGAGTTTAACGTAGGATCGTTTGCCGTTGGCCGCGATACTATGCCTTTAGGTGAACTATACCAAGCACTAAAAACTACATATTGTGGTTCGATTGGCGCTGAGTATATGCACATCACATCAACAGAAGAAAAACGTTGGTTACAACAGCGTTTAGAGTCTGTTCAGTCTAGGCCTAAATTCGAAAAAGAAGAAAAGCTTCGTATCCTTAAAGGATTAACGGCAGCTGATGGACTTGAAAAATATTTAGGGGCTAAGTTCCCAGGTGCTAAGCGCTTTTCACTGGAAGGTGGCGATGCGTTAGTTCCTATGCTAAAAGAGCTTATTCACCGAGCAGGCGAAAGCGGCCAACAAGAAGCTGTTATTGGTATGGCTCACCGTGGTCGTTTAAATGTGCTTGTGAATGTACTTGGTAAAAATCCATCAGAATTATTTGATGAGTTTGCTGGAATACATAAAGAAACATTGAGCTCAGGCGATGTTAAATATCACATGGGTTACTCATCTGACTTTGCTACCAAAGGTGGCAATGTACATATGGCGCTTGCGTTTAACCCGTCTCACCTTGAAATTGTAAACCCGGTAGTTATGGGTTCAGTACGCGCTCGTCTTGACCGTCTAAGTGACAGTTCTGGTATTAAAGCGCTCCCAATAACTATTCACGGTGACTCTGCGATTGCAGGTCAAGGTGTTGTACAAGAAACGTTTAATATGTCACAAACTAACGCGTTTAGTTGTGGTGGTAGTATTCGTATTGTTGTCAATAACCAAGTTGGCTTTACTACATCAAAACAAGATGACGTTCGTTCTACTGATTATTGTACTGACATTGCAAAAATGGTTCAGTCACCAATTTTCCATGTTAACTCTGATGATCCTGAAGCAGTCGCGTTTGTTACACAACTTGCACTTGATTTCAGAAACCAGTTTAAGCGTGACGTTGTAATCGATTTAGTGTGTTACCGTCGCCATGGTCATAATGAAGCTGATGAGCCCAATGCTACACAGCCTCTAATGTACCAAAAAATCAAAAAGCATCCTGTTCCACGTTTAATCTATGCTGATAAACTTATTGCTGAAGGCTCTTTTTCTGAACAAGAAGTTAAAGCTCTTGCTGATGAGTACCGTAACGCATTAGACGAAGGCAACTGTGTTGTCTCAGAAATTCAGCCAGAGACATCGCATTCTTCTGATTGGGCAAAGTATGTTGGCCACGAGTGGAATGTTGATTACGATGCAAGTGTATCAGTTGAAGAATTAAAAGCACTTGGTGAGAAGATAGCGTCTTACCCTGAGCAATATAAAGCACAATCTCGCGTTAAAAAGATTTACGACGATCGTAAGTTAATGGCAAGCGGTGAGAAACCGCTCGATTGGGGGATGGCAGAAACGCTTGCTTATGCAACAATCGTAACTGAAGGCACCGATATTCGTTTAACGGGTCAAGATTCAGGCCGTGGTACATTTTTTCATCGTCATGCTGTTGTTCATGGTCAATCAGATGGTGCTACCTATACGCCTTTACAGCATTTGAGTGAAGATCAAGGTACATTCCAAGTATTTGATTCTGTCTTATCTGAAGAAGCTGTTGTTGCTTTTGAGTACGGCTATGCCACTGCGGAACCTACTTCATTAGTACTATGGGAAGCACAATTTGGTGATTTTGCTAATGGTGCGCAAGTTGTATTTGACCAGTTTTTAAGTTCTGGTGAGCAAAAATGGGGCCGTTTATGTGGTCTTACAATATTGTTACCTCATGGTTACGAAGGTCAAGGTCCAGAGCATAGTTCAGCACGCCTAGAGCGTTTCTTGCAACTATGTGCTGATCACAATATGCAAGTATGTGTTCCTTCAACGCCAGCGCAAGTTTACGCTATGCTTCGTCGTCAATCAGTTCGACCACTTCGTCGTCCATTGATTGTTATGACGCCTAAATCGTTATTACGCCATCCGCTGGCAACTTCATCTCTTGAAGAGCTTTCACAAGGTATTTATCACAATATGATCGACGAGATCGATGATATTAAGCCTGAGAAAGTAGAACGCGTTGTATTTTGTAGCGGTAAAGTTTACTACGAGCTATTACAAGAGCGCCGTAAGCTTGAACAAGATAATGTTGCAATTGTACGTGTTGAACAATTATATCCGTTCCCACACGATGAAATGCAAACGATTATGGAACGCTATCAACACGTAACTGATTTTGTGTGGTGTCAAGAAGAGCCGCAAAACCAAGGTGCATGGTATTGTTCACAGCATCACTTTGTTGATGCAATCCCACAAGGTGCTAAATTAAAGTATGCAGGTCGTAAAGCCTCTGCATCACCAGCGTGTGGTTACATGTCAGTACATACTAAAGAACAACAAGCGCTCGTTGCCGACGCGCTTACTATAGAAAATAAAGGATAAGCAATGAGCACAGAAATTAAAGTTCCTGTTCTTCCTGAGTCGGTTGCAGATGCTACCGTTGCTACATGGCATGTAAGTGTTGGCGACAAAGTAACTCGCGATCAAAACTTAGTAGACATTGAAACAGATAAAGTGGTTTTAGAAGTGGTTGCACAGCACGACGGTGTAATTACAGAAATATCACAAGAAGAAGGTGCAACCGTACTTGGCGATCAAGTTATGGGTTTACTTGGTGATGCTGATGCAGCGCCAGCAAGTGAAGGTTCAACTAAAGAAGAATCAGCACCCGCTAAATCAGAAGACGCGCCAGCGGCGCAATCAGCACCAGCATCAGAAGGTAAAGAAGTGGACATTAAAGTACCTGTACTTCCAGAATCAGTTGCAGACGCAACAATTGCTACATGGCATGTACAACCAGGTGACGCGGTAACACGCGATCAAAACTTGGTAGATATTGAAACCGATAAAGTTGTTCTTGAAGTAGTCGCTCAAGAAGATGGCATCATGGGAGATATCATTCACGGCGAAGGCGATACTGTATTAGGCGAGCAAGTAATTGGTTCGGTTAAAGCAGGCGGTGCACCAGCGGCTCCAGCTGCAAAAGCAGACTCAGCGCCAGCAGCAGATTCAAGCGAAAGTTCAGATGTATTAACACCATCAGTTCGTCGTTTAATCGCTGAGAAAGGCCTAGACGCTTCTAAGATTAATGGCACGGGTAAAAATGGTCGTGTAACTAAAGAAGACGTTGATACTTTCTTAAAAGCACCAGCGCCAGCGGCTAAAAAAGCAGAAGCTTCTGCTCCAGCAGCACCGATGGGCGATCGTACTCAAAAACGTGTTCCAATGACGCGTTTACGTAAAACGATTGCAACACGTCTTCTTGAAGCTAAAAACTCAACTGCAATGTTAACAACATTCAACGAAGTGAACATGGAACCAATCATGAGCCTTCGTAAGCAGTACCAAGAAGTGTTTGAAAAGCGTCATGGTATTCGTTTAGGTTTCATGTCTTTCTACGTGAAAGCGGTAACTGAAGCACTTAAACGTTTCCCAGATGTTAACGCATCAATTGATGGTGACGATATTGTTTACCATAACTATTTTGATATCAGCATTGCAGTATCTACTCCACGTGGTCTAGTTACTCCAGTACTTAAAGATTGTGACAAATTATCTGTTGCTGAAATCGAAAAAGGTATTCGTGAACTAGCACTTAAAGGTCGAGATGGTAAGCTTACGCTTGCTGATATGACCGGTGGTAACTTCACTATTACTAACGGTGGTGTATTTGGTTCATTACTATCTACACCTATCATTAACTTGCCACAATCTTCGATTTTGGGTATGCATAAAATCCAAGACCGTCCTATGGCGGTTAATGGTAAAGTAGAAATACTGCCTATGATGTATTTAGCACTTTCTTATGATCACCGTATCATTGATGGTAAAGAATCTGTTGGTTTCTTAGTGACTATTAAAGAGTTACTTGAAGATCCAACTCGCTTATTGCTAGATGTTTAATCTAGTTGTATGAAATGTAAGCTGTGGATGAAGATTCACAGCTTTTTTTTTGCGCCTTTGGTCGTACTGGGGTTTTCATGTTAAGCCTTGGGATCTATACTAGGTGCGCAATTTGGGATAGTTGTCTGTTTATAAAAATAGTCAGCTCTTTTAGTATAAAAAATTGGATAAAGCATCATGAATTTGCATGAGTATCAGGCAAAACAACTTTTTGCCGAATATGGTTTACCAGTTTCTCAAGGTTTCGCTTGCGATACACCTGAAGAAGCTGCAGCAGCTGCTGAAAAGATCGGCGGTGATATGTGGGTTGTTAAAACTCAGGTTCACGCAGGTGGACGTGGTAAAGCTGGCGGTGTAAAGCTAGTTAAAACGATCGACGAAGTAAAAGCGTTTGCAGCTAACTGGTTAGGTAAAAACCTAGTTACTTACCAAACAGACGAGAAAGGCCAGCCAGTTGCTAAAATTTTAGTAGAAAGCTGTACTGACATTGCTAACGAATTGTACCTAGGTGCAGTAGTTGACCGTGCATCTCGTAAAGTAGTTTTCATGGCGTCTACTGAAGGCGGCGTTGAAATTGAAACTGTTGCTGAAGAAACACCTGAACTTATCCACAAAGCTGAGATCGATCCGTTAGTAGGTCCTCAAGCTTACCAAGCACGTGAACTTGGTTTCAAACTGGATCTTAACCCAGTACAAATGAAACAGTTCGTTAAGATTTTCATGGGTCTTGGTAAAATGTTCACTGATTTTGATTTCGCATTACTTGAAATCAACCCGTTAGTAATCACAGACGAAGGTAACCTTCACTGTCTTGACGGCAAAATCGGCATTGATGGTAATGCACTTTACCGTCAACCTAAAATCCGTGAGTTCCACGATCCATCTCAAGAAGATGCTCGTGAAGCACATGCAGCAAGCTTTGAGCTTAACTACGTAGCCCTTGATGGCAACGTTGGTTGTATGGTTAACGGTGCAGGCCTAGCGATGGGTACTATGGACATCGTAAACTTACACGGTGGCAAACCAGCTAACTTCCTAGATGTTGGCGGCGGCGCGACGAAAGAGCGTGTTTCTGAAGCATTCAAAATCATTCTTTCTGACGACAATGTTAAAGCTGTTTTAGTAAACATCTTTGGCGGTATCGTTCGTTGTGACATGATTGCTGAAGGCATCATTGGCGCAGTTAAAGAAGTAGGCGTAAACGTACCAGTAGTTGTACGTTTAGAAGGTACTAATGCTGAACTAGGTCGTGAAGTGCTAGCTAAATCTGACCTTAACATCATCGCTGCTGAATCACTAACAGACGCTGCTGAGAAAGTAGTTGCTGCTGCGGAGGGCAAATAATGTCTGTATTAATCAATAAAGATACAAAAGTTATCTGTCAAGGTTTCACAGGTGGTCAGGGTACTTTCCATTCTGAGCAAGCACTTGAGTACGGTACTCAAATGGTTGGTGGTGTAAGCCCAGGTAAAGGCGGTCAAACGCACCTTGGTCTTCCAGTATTCAACACAGTTCGTGATGCAGTACAAGAAACAGGCGCAACTGCGTCAGTTATCTATGTACCAGCACCTTTCTGTAAAGATGCAATCTTAGAAGCTATCGATGCTGGCATTGAGCTGATTGTTTGTATCACTGAAGGTATCCCTACACTTGATATGGTTGACGTTAAAGTTAAACTAGATCAAACAGGTACTCGTATGATCGGTCCTAACTGCCCAGGTGTTATCACTCCTGGCGAGACTAAGATTGGTATCATGCCTGGCCATATCCACAAACCTGGTAAAGTAGGAATTGTTTCTCGCTCTGGTACTTTAACGTACGAAGCAGTTAAGCAAACTACGGATGCTGGTTTTGGTCAGTCTACGTGTGTTGGTATTGGTGGTGATCCAATTCCAGGTACTAACTTTATCGACGTTTTAGAAATGTTCGAAAAAGATCCACAAACTGAAGCCATCGTAATGATTGGTGAAATTGGTGGTACTGCAGAAGAAGAAGCAGCAGAGTACATCAAAGCTAACGTAACTAAACCTGTAGTATCTTACATTGCTGGTGTTACTGCACCAGAAGGTAAGCGTATGGGTCACGCTGGCGCAATCATCGCAGGCGGTAAAGGTACTGCGGATGAGAAATTTGCTGCATTAGAAGCTGCGGGCGTAAAAACTGTACGTTCACTTGCTGATATCGGTAAAGCACTTAAAGAGAAAACAGGCTGGTAATCGCTTATTTTCTTTAAAAAAGGCTCGCTTATGCGAGCCTTTTTGTTATCCGATGAAAAATTTTAGAATGGGTAACTGATATGCTGAAAAAATCGTACCGATAAGTCTTGGCGCTGTTTATTTATAGAAAGTTCATCACACAAACTGTGAATTGTTTTCTCTACTTGATTCATAAATCGCCCATAGCCTATCTCATGTTTATTTTGGTTGGTAGCAGCAACGACAAAGTGTATGGTTTCGACAAGTTTATTTGCCTCATAAAAGCATTTGATTTGGCTTTCTATTGATTCAACGTCAAAACTCAGTTTTTGCAGTTCAGCATTGCCTTCATTGTTATCTATTTTACTATTTCGGATAATAGGTATCGCACCATTGGCGACCATTGCACCATGTGTTAGCTTGTTATTTTCACATGTGCGTTTAAAACTATCTGCAAAGTAGTCGTAAAATTTTGCGAAATCGTGATTATTCATCAGTATTTGAAATTGCGTTTTGATAGCTCGGGACACGGGAATAGTAAACGTTGCGTATGTCATCTCGGCATATTCATCCGGAATATTACATTGCCTTGATTGATAACGCGGGTAGAGGCTTCTTAGCTTGTAACCATAGCTTTCTTTATTGCCTTTCTCTTTAGCAAATAAATCGTAAGTAAGATGTTGGTGATCGCGCAATTTAAATTGAGATTGATTTATAAATAATTGTTCTTGTAACAGATTTAAAACTTTTTGTACTTTATTATGAAATTGCGCTGAGTTTGCACGTAAATCTTCACCTGTTGCGAGAAATAACAAACGTATTTTTTTGCTCTGTGTATTTGGTGTGTAATAAAGTTTATGGGCTTCGTGATAGCGAGGGTTATAAAAAAACAACATTTGCTTATCCGTTTCTAATTGATAAGCCTCATCATGAAAACGCACAACGGGTAGCTTATCGTTTGCTAGCAAATGTACGTTATGGAGTTCGTACTCATCACAACACGCAAATAACTGACGAGCAATACGCTCATAGCAACAATTTATAGTGCTAAAGCTATTATAAAACGCTTCGTTAGGGGTTATTTCAGCTAATAAGTAGTGATTAGCACGTGCATTTGTTGGAATATATACGCGATGTTGGTTAAGTGTAGCCATCTTCGAATCCTTATAAAGTAGGTTATCGGCTTACTATAATTGGCTTTGATGACCTAAATATTGCGCTAAAACAAATTTTATTGATAAATAACAGTTCAAGTGAATTAAAGTTAATCAATATCTAAAATAAACCTTAAGCTATTGCTGTATGTTAGTGATTGTTTTTGTAATAATGGATAAGTTTTGTTATTACGTAATATTTAGAGGATTGCACTCCTATGGCGGAAATTGAGAATCGCCCAAGTAACTTTATTAGAACCCGAATTGATGAAGATTTAGCAAGTGGAAAGCATGCAACTACGCATACACGTTTTCCACCTGAACCAAACGGCTTTTTACATATTGGCCATGCAAAATCAATTTGTTTAAATTTTGGTATTGCGAAAGACTACACTGGTTTATGTAACCTACGTTTTGATGATACAAATCCTGAAAAAGAAGACATTAACTACGTTAATTCTATAAAAGAAGATGTACAGTGGTTAGGCTTTAATTGGGATGGCGATATAAAGTATTCTTCTAACTATTTTGATACTTTATATGGTTACGCTGTTGAGTTAATTAATAAAGGCTTAGCGTATGTGTGCTTTTTAACAGCAGATGAAGCGCGCCAGTACCGTGGCACATTAAAAGAGCCAGGTAAAAACAGCCCATACAGAGATACAGCGGTTGAAGAAAACCTCGCATTATTTGAAAAAATGCGTGCGGGCGAATTCAAAGAAGGCGAGTGTGTTCTGCGTGCAAAAATTGATATGGCAAGCTCTTTTATGGTGCTGCGCGATCCAATTATTTATCGTGTACGTTTTGCTCATCACCACCAAACAGCAGATAAGTGGTGCATTTACCCAATGTATGACTTTACGCACTGTATTTCAGATGCACTTGAAGGCATTACACATTCGTTATGTACACTCGAGTTCCAAGATAACCGTCGTTTATATGATTGGGTACTTGATAACATCAGTCTAGAGTGTCACCCACAGCAAATTGAGTTTTCACGCTTGAATCTTGAATACACTATTATGTCTAAGCGTAAGCTAAGTGATTTAGTAGTAAATAACTTTGTTGAAGGGTGGGATGATCCACGTATGCCTACTATTGCAGGTCTACGTCGTCGTGGTTATACGCCAGGCTCAATTCGTGAGTTTTGTTTGCGCATTGGCGTAACAAAACAAGAGAATATGGTTGAAATGGGCATGCTTGAAGCCTGCATCCGTGAAGATCTAAACGAAAATGCACCACGAGCAATGGCCGTACTCGATCCTGTTAAAATAGTTATTGAAAACTACGATGCAGACAAGGTTGAGGTTTTATCTGTGGCTAATCACCCAAATAAAGAAGAAATGGGTCGTCGTGATGTACCATTTACTCGTGAAATTTACATTGAACGTGAAGACTTTAAAGAAGAAGCAAATAACAAATTTAAGCGCCTAGTACTTGATAAAGAAGTACGCTTACGTGGTGCTTATGTTATTAAAGCACAGCGTGTCGAAAAAGACGAAAGCGGCGAAATCACAACTATTTTTTGTACTTACGACAGCGAAACACTTGGTAAAAACCCAAGTGATGGCCGTAAAGTGAAAGGTGTTATTCACTGGGTTTCAGCGCCTGAGTCTATTACAGCAGAAGTACGTTTATATGACCGTTTATTTAGCGTGCCAAACCCAGCAGCCGCTGATGAGTTTGAAACAACATTAAATCCAGAGTCACTGGTTGTTTTATCAAACGCGAAACTAGAGCCATCACTTGCTAATTCACAAGCAGAGCAGGGCTTTCAGTTTGAGCGCACAGGTTATTTCTCTCGTGATTCTAAATCAGAGAACGTTGTATTTAACCAAACAGTGGGTCTTCGCGATTCATGGTCTAAAACACAGTAGCTACGTTTAATAATGAGCCCGTATTTATACCGGCTCACTATATTACTATCGTAATTTAGACACAAAAAAACCTGCACTTAGCAGGTTTTTTATTGCTTTTTAAAAGCGGTATTAGCTGTTAGCGTCGCTAAATGCTTTACACGCTGCTTTATCGTTACATTCACCGTATAAATATAAAGAATGGTTTGTAAGTGTAATACCATTTTCTTCAGAAATTTCAAGTTGACGACGTTCAATCATCTCATCTTCAAACTCTACAACTTTGCCACACTTCAAACATACTAAATGATCGTGGTGCGTGCTTCCTGAAAGTTCAAATACAGATTTACCACCTTCAAAGTGATGACGGCTTACAATACCCGCATCATCAAATTGGTTAAGTACACGGTATACAGTTGCAAGACCAATTTCTTCGCCTAAATCCAAAAGAATTTTGTAAACATCTTCAGCGCTGATGTGTTGGTTATCTGGAGATTGTAAAATCTCTAATATTTTAATACGCGGTAAAGTTACTTTTAAACCGGCTTTTTTAAGTTCCAAGTTATGATCAGTCATTAAATCTGTCTCAATTTTATTTGGTTATACTAGACATCTTGCAAAGATGTACACGACACATTAGCAATAAACAGGATAACGTGCCTAAGCGTGAAGTGCAAAGAACAATTGATTTATATTGCCACTAAAGCTTAAAACGCTAACTGTTTGATAATTATTTAAACAGCTAGCGATATATGCAGAAAATTAGTCAGCTAATTCGCTTAAACACATTTCTTCATATACCTGGGCAGACCATGCTTTGACACGTTGTTCTGTAAGCTCTGGTTGACGGTCTTCGTCGATACCCAAACCAACAAAATGCTTGTCGTCAGCCATACCTTTTGATGCTTCAAAGTCATAACTATCACTCGGCCAATTGCCAACAACAATCGCGCCACGTTCAGTCACTATATCGTTGATCATGCCCATAGCATCTAAAAAGTACTCAGCGTAATCTTCTTGGTCTCCGCAACCAAAAATAGCAACAAGTTTGCCTTCAAAGTCAACTTCTTCAAGCTCAGGGAAAAAGTCATCCCAGTCACATTGCGCTTCACCGTAGTACCAAGTAGGGATACCGAATAAGATTAAATCAAATTCAGCAATCTCTTCTTTAGAGCTTTTTGCAATATCATGAACAGCCACTAGCTTTTTACCCAATTCTTTTTGGATCATTTTTGCTACGTGTTCTGTGTTACCTGTGTCACTTCCGAAAAAAATGCCTACACTTGCCATGGATTTAAAACCTTTTATGTATCAATAGCCAATCTTTCTTGTAAAATCGTTTCAATCAGCGCACTGCGGCTAATATTTTGTGCATCTGCCATATCACTCAATGCTTGATATAACTGCGATGAAACTTTAAATTCAACACGCTTTAAGCCACGTGCTTTATCTCTCTTTATTTGATTACGTTTATTTACCTTTAACTGCATATCCCGAGAAAGGGGATTCGTTTTAGGTCTGCCTGGGCGTTTTTCGTATTCAAATAAATCGAGTGTTGTTCTATCTGTTTCTGACTTCGCCATGCTTAACCTACACCTGCGCCTTGCCAAAATACCTGAATAAGTCCTTTAGCAATAAAGCCTGAACACCCTAAAAAGAGGACGCCCCAAACAATATACTGTCCGAACTTTGGCACATTACCACTTTTTAGTACGTCTTTAATTGCCATGCCGATGAATATGAAAATACCGGCTAAGCCAAAATACAACCCTAGGGTATCAAATTCGTTAATTAACTGACTGACCATCAACGTATAACCTTTAAATTAAACGGCGCGTACTATAGCATATAAATATACATATATTTAGTACGCAAAATCAAAAACACGCGATTAAAATTACTTTAAATAGCAGTTAAAAAGTCATTTATTGCTTTATTAACAGCAAGCGGCTTTTGCGCATGAAGCCAATGTCCTGCGCCATGAATGATTTTAGCTTTGGTGTTTTTAAAGCGCGCTGTAATTGCATTACGATGCTCAGGCAGAATATAGTCAGAATCATTCCCTTTGATAAAAAGAGTATCGCATAAACAAGAATTGTTTTCATTAACGTTAGCTGTAATTGTTGAATATTTTTCATCAAGCACATTTAAGTTAAATCGCCATGCAAATTGACCTTGCTCATTTTTAGCAAGGCTTTTAAGCAAAAACTGTCGAACCCCAAGCTCTTCGATAAAAGGTTGCATTAATGTATCGGCTTGTTTTCGATCGTCGATTGATTGCACTGCAACCGCCTTTAATGCTTGCAGTATTTTGGTATGGCGTGGCGGATAGCTAACGGGGGCAATATCAAGTACGACTAGTTTATTTACTCGCTCAGGGTGGGTAAGTGCCAATTCCATTGCGACTTTACCACCCATAGAGTGCCCAACTAAGTGTGCTTTATCTATATTTAAGTGAGCTAGTAACGCAACAATATCTTGTGCCATTGCTGGATAGTTCATCTCATCGCTATGAGGTGACAGGCCATGGTTACGTAAATCAACGTTTATAACATTAAAGTGTTCACTTAATGGCTTGGCGATTACATTTAAGTTTTCTAATGATCCAAAAAGCCCGTGGATCAAAATAACATTAGGACCTTGCCCTTGTTGCTTGTAATTTAACTGCATACACGCCTCCTGAAAATTTGGCCATAGTTTGCCGAGCATTGCATTAAAAAGCAAAAAATACAGCGACTATTTATTTAATTGGGCTTTTGGATGTTAAATCAACAAGAGGGTGTTAAATAATAGTCTATTTATATGTTTGCAGTATATGTTGTCGGGAGTGCTTGTTGTAACTCGCATTTCTAATTGGTTTGGGTATAATCAGTCGGGAGAAAAAATGTGACCCGTAATAACAGGAAGAACATGAAACAAATCGACATAGACGACGAGTTATATCAATATATTGCAAGCAATACGCAAAGTATTGGCGAAAGTGCATCCACTATTTTACGTCGTTTATTAAATCTGAGTGGCGAAAAAATTCAATCTGCAAACGTAGAACTAACTCAAAATAATCAAACTGCGACAATGTCTACCTCCGCATTGAAGACCTCTGAGCTAGCTGTTGAGCCATCAAAAAAACAAAAAATGCTTGCTGTCACACCGGTGAAGCAAAAAAATGATAATGTTTTTAATGTATTGAACAAAGAAGAACTGGCAATGCAAAAAGGCGTTGTAGGGCGTTTTTTGTTTATTTTAAGTGCATTTTACCGCACTCATAAAACTGATTTTTCGGCCGTATTAGATATTAAAGGTCGCGACCGAGTATATTTTGCTACCAGCAAAGAAGCCTTAGTTAATAGCGGCAGCAGTATGAATCCTAAAAACATAACTGATAGTGAATATTGGGTTATGACGAACTCTAATACAACGCGTAAAAAAATGATGCTTCATGAAGTTGCTCTTTGCCTTGGATATAGTGCAGAGCAAGCTGAAAAAATTCGCGATTACTTGTAAGGAAATATAATGGCTATTCACTCAGGCGCAGGCAAAACAGCTCCACAATCGGCGCTGGTTAATGTTCCAAAATTAGTTTCTGCCTATTACTTAAATGAACCCGACCTTGAACAATTCCCAGAGCATTGTGTTGCTTTTGGTACATCAGGCCATAGAGGTTGTTCTTACGATGTTAAATTTAACGAGTCGCATATTTTAGCTATTACACAGGCTATTTGCGATTACAGAAAACAAAATGATATTTTTGGTCCGTTATTTTTAGGTAAAGATACACACGCATTGAGTGAGGCCGCGTTTAACTCCGCCATTGAAGTACTCGTTGCTAACGAAGTGCAAGTGATCACACAAGAAAACGGCGATTTTACTCCAACACCTGTGATCAGCCACGCCATTGTCAGCCATAATAAGCTACATCCAAATGAATTAGCAGATGGTATTGTCGTTACGCCTTCGCATAATCCTCCTGAAGATGGTGGTTTTAAATATAACCCACCTAATGGCGGGCCTGCTGATACCGATGTAACGAAATGGATTGAAGACAGAGCTAATCAGCTATTATTAGAAGATTTAGTTGAAGTTGAGTTATTTCCATTCGCTAAAGCATCGCGTTCAGGTTTTATTCGATACGAAGATTTGATGACGCCATACATTGATGACTTAGCAAATATTGTTAATTTAAAAGCAATTAGCGATGCAGGTATCAAAATAGGCATCGATCCCCTGGGTGGTTCAGGTATACATTTTTGGCCTGTCATAGCAAAAAAATATAATTTAGATTTAACCGTTGTTAATGATGTTGTCGACCCTCGCTTTGCTTTTATGCCGCTGGATAAAGATGGCAAAATTCGTATGGACTGCTCATCGCCTTATTCAATGGCTAATCTTATTGCATTGAAAGATGATTTTGATATTTCGATTGGTAACGATCCTGACTACGACCGTCACGGTATTGTAACGCCAGATGGTTTAATGAATCCAAATCACTTTTTAGCAGTTGCTATAGACTACTTACTTAAACACCGAGATTGGAACTCTAATGTAGAGATTGGTAAAACACTGGTTTCTAGCTCTATGATCGACAAGGTCGCTTTGCGAAACAACCGTAAAGTAAAAGAAGTACCTGTGGGTTTTAAATGGTTTGTTGAAGGTCTAAGCAAAGGAAAACTTGCTTTTGGTGGCGAAGAAAGTGCAGGTGCTGCATTTTTACGTTTTGATGGCTCTGTATGGTGTACAGATAAAGACGGCTTTATTATGGGGCTGCTTGCTGCAGAAATATTGGCCGTAACAGGTAAAACACCATCAGCACTTTATAAAGAGTTAGAGCAAGAATTTGGCTCTCCAATTTATAAACGCCTTGATGCACCCGCAACAAGTGGTCAAAAATCACGTTTAAAAGCATTGAGTGCCGCTGATGTTAAAGCCGATACGCTTGCTGGCGAACCTATTTTGCAAAAGTTGACTCATGCACCGGGTAACGATGCCGCTATCGGCGGTCTAAAAGTGGTCACCGAAAACGGCTGGTTTGCAGCGCGTCCTTCAGGTACCGAAGATATTTATAAAATTTACCTTGAATCTTTCAAAGGTGAAGCGCATTTAGCATTGCTAGAAAAAGAAGCTAAAAAGCTTGTAGATTCAGTTATTAGCTAACTGAGTTTAATAATTTTGAAAACGGCTGATTTATTCAGCCGTTTTTGCATCTATCCCTTGAGCATTATTGTACCAATTTTATTAAAACATGATCACTTTAGCGTATTAAATAACTTACTAACTACGTTAAAAATTATTTATATAGAGCAGCTATGTATCATAATTTTAGCCTTGTTATTGCGCTATTTTCTTGTCGCTATAATAGATCATTAATTTAATGCAATTGGTATTAAAAGTAGACGCTTGAGGTTTTATTCTCATATTCTATAAAAGGGCTTATTACATGTCAGCCAATCCATCTTACTTAAATGAATTAAAACAAACCGGTGATTTTTTAACGCTTAGCCGTAATAATGAATGGCATTTAGATGCAGGTGAGTTTGTTTTAGATAATGGCACGCGTGTGAATATACACGACACCGGAGTAATAGAGTTTCAACCTGCGGTTAAAACAACAAAAGATGTGGTTTATTCAAGTGCTGTACACGGTAACGAAACTGCACCAATCGAGATTTGTGACGCACTGATCACACAAATTATAAACGGTGAGCTAATACTTAAGCAGCGTGCCTTGTTTATTTACGGCAATCCGCAATCGATTAATATTGGTTTGCGTTTTGTAGAAGAAAATTTAAATAGATTATTTAATGGCTACCATACAGTTGAAGGCGTGCCAATGAATAATGAGCGCACCCGCGCTGCAAAGCTTGAGCAATATGTAAGTGATTTCTATGCACGTGGCGAGCTAGGAAGTAGCCGATGTCATTACGATTTACACACTGCAATTAGAGGCTCCAAAAACGAAAAGTTTGCGGTATATCCATTTTTGCATGGTAAACCGTGGAAAAAATCTCAGCTACAGTTTTTATTAAGCTGTGGTGTAAACACCGTGCTTATGATGAAATCACCTGCGACAACGTTTAGTTACTATTCATCATTTGTACATGGTGCAGATTCTTTCACGGTTGAACTTGGTCAAGTTAAGCCATTTGGTGAAAACGATATGACCCGCTTTGAAAAAACAAAGCAAACGTTAACTGCATTAATTAGCCAAAATGAAGTGCAATACCCTAAATTCAATGCAAATGATTTTGAACTTTTTGCAGTGCATCGCACAATTAACAGAACACAGGATGATTTTAGTTTTCCTTTTTCAGATGACGCCGAGAACTTTACAGGCTTTGCGAAAGGTGAACTACTTGCAACCGATGGTGATACACCGTTTTATGCCAACGTTGAAGGCGAGGCTATTATTTTCCCAAATGCAAATGTCGCGTTAGGACAAAGAGCGCTGTTGACTGTTATCCCGATGAATATTGATAGTAATTTCGTATAAGCTTACTCATCAGACCACTGCTAACCTTAAGTTAACTATATGATTACTATTAATTAAAGTAACCGTATTGTTAACTTGCCACTTATTTAACCAGTATTTGCTTTTGTTTTGTCCTAGATCTGTTGAATAACACTTTACGTTAACGTAAAGTGTTGGCAGCTTTAATTAAAGATAGTGCAGATATTGCAAAGTTTAACCAGCAATAATCACCCACAATAATAATTTAAAGGGGCACTGTTTTACCGACAACAAAAGAAGGTAGGTTATGAGTAATCCAAATAACGTATCGCTGAATATTAACCACACGCTTGAATTTATTGACGGCCAAGCACTTAATATTCCAACCCTTAGTATTTTAACTGAGGATGGCGACATTCACCCTAGTGCAACCGCACCTGATATTTCAAAACATACCGCGATTAAATTATACGAAACAATGCGTTTTATACGTTTATTGGATGAGCGTATGCAAGGTGCACAACGCCAAGGCCGTGTTAGTTTTTATATGCAATGTTTAGGTGAAGAGGCCGCTGTTACTGCCTCTGCTGCAGCACTTGATCAAGACGATATGATTATGGCTCAGTATCGTGAACAAGCTGCACTGCATTATCGTGGTTTTACCCTAGATCAATTTATGAACCAAATGTTTTCAAACGAATTGGATTTAGGTAAAGGTCGTCAAATGCCAATTCATTATGGTTCTAAAGCACTAAATTACATGACCATTTCATCGCCACTGGGTACGCAAATACCACAGGCAACAGGTTATGCATACGGCCAAAAAATAAAACACATCGACGCAAAAACTGGCGAGCTTGCAAGCACAATTGATAATGTGACTATTTGTTACTTTGGTGAAGGTGCGGCATCGGAAGGTGACTTTCATGCGGGTTTAAATATGGCAGCTGTTCACAGAGCGCCGGTTATATTTTTTGCACGTAATAACGGTTATGCAATATCAACCCCTGCTGATGAACAGTTCAAAGGTGATGGCATTGCATCTCGTGGTGTCGGTTATGGCATTAAAACAATTCGTGTTGATGGCACAGATGCACTGGCTGTTTATGCGGCAACTAAAAGAGCAAGGGATATAGCCTCTACACAAGGTGAACCAGTACTCATAGAATCGATTGCTTATCGATTAGGTGCGCACTCTACGTCAGATGATCCAAGTGGCTATCGCTCTAAAGATGAAGAAGCAAACCACCAAGCGTGTCCGATAGATAAATTTAGAAAATGGCTGGTCAAGCAAGACTGGTTAAACGAAGAAGACGATATAAAAGCGAAAGAATCGATTCGTGAAGAAATTTTAGCGGCGCTTAAGCGTGCTGAAGTTATTGCAAAGCCCGCATTAGAAGAATTGGTATCGGATGTTTACGATACACCAATTCCGTTACTACAACGCCAGTACGAGCAATTAAAAGAACATATAAAACAGCATCCAGATGCTTACCCAGTCACCGCAGGGAGAATTAAGTAATGGCTAAAATGAACATGCTCCACGCAATTAACTCTGCGCTCGACATCACGATGAACGAACATCCTCAAGCCTGTATTTTTGGTGAAGACGTTGGTTACTTTGGTGGTGTATTTAGAGCAACATCGGGCTTGCAAGAAAAATACGGTAAGCACCGTGTTTTTAATACACCTTTAACAGAGCAAGGCATTCTAGGCTTTGCTAATGGTTTAGCGGCATTTGGTGCACCTGCACTGGCAGAAATTCAGTTTGCTGATTATATTTTTCCTGCCTTTGATCAAATAGTAAATGAAGCTGCTAAGTTTCGTTATCGCAGTGGTAATGAATTTGATGTCGGTAACTTAACCATTCGTACACCTTATGGTGGTGGTATTGCTGGTGGTTTATACCATTCACAGTCACCAGAAGCTTATTTTGCGCACACACCGGGTTTAAAAGTGGTTGTACCGCGCAACCCTTATCAAGCGAAAGGTTTATTACGCGCATCAATAAAAGATGACAACCCAGTAATATTTTTTGAACCAAAACGTTTATATCGCGCATCAATTGGCGAAGTACCAGAAGAAGATTACAGCATTGAATTAGGCACAGCTGAAGTAGTGCAAGAAGGCGCTGATATTACGCTATTAGCCTGGGGTGCTCAAATGGAGATTATCGAAGATGCGGCTAAACAAGCGAAAGAGCAAGGGATTAGCTGTGAGGTGATTGATCTTCGCAGCATATTACCATGGGATGTAGATACAATTGCTAAATCGGTTATTAAGACTGGGCGTTTAATTGTCAGCCATGAAGCACCTATAACCAATGGTTTTGGGGCAGAAATAGCGGCGACTATCCAGCAAGAATGTTTTCTTCATTTAGAGTCACCAATTTTACGTGTATGTGGCTTAGATACGCCATACCCATTGGCGCTAGAAAAAGAATATGTACCAGATGCATTAAAAGTGTTGGCTGCAATTAAACAATCAATGGATTTTTAGGGGTTATCATGGCTAAAGATTTTATATTACCCGATATTGGTGAAGGCATTGTTGAATGCGAAGTTGTTGAGTGGCTAGTGCAAGAAGGCGATACTGTATCTGAAGATCAGCCAATTTGTGATGTAATGACAGACAAAGCATTAGTGCAAATTCCGGCTGTGCATGATGGTGTTATTTCAAAGCTATATTATCAAAAAAGTGAAATTGCTAAAGTACATGCCCCTTTATTTGCTATGGATGTAGCGGGTGAGAGTACTAATAATCAAGTAGTACAAGAGCCAGTACAAGCTGAAAATAAAACTAATGATACAACTGATGTCGTCGAGGACTTTATACTCCCTGATATTGGTGAAGGTATTGTTGAGTGTGAAATAGTCGATTGGTTAGTCGCAGAAGGCGACGAAATAGAAGAAGACCAAGCGGTTTGTGACGTAATGACCGATAAAGCATTAGTGCAAATTCCGGCAAAATATACAGGCACAGTGCAAAAGCTTTACTATCAAAAAGGTGAAATAGCGAAAGTACATAGCCCATTGTTTCAAATGACAATTGCAGGCAGTGCAGCAAAACCAAATATTGATATAAACCAAGCGGTCGTAAAGGCTCAAGCTAATGCTGTCGCTGAAAAAGTTGCCCCTGTTAAAATGCAGCAAGCTGATAAAGTTATCAATAAAAAAGCGGTTGCATCACCTGCGGTTCGTCGCAAAGCACGTGAACTTGATATTGATTTAACCTGTGTACCTGGCAGTGGCAAGAATGGGCGTATTTACAAGCAAGATATTGAAGAGTATATAAAAGGCGAAGTGCCAAATACGATTGATACGTCACCTCTTAATAGCGATGCTTCTCACTGCGCTATACAAAACCAAATGCAGAATAAAATCGGTGGCGTACGAGTCGAGCCTATTAAAGGCATTAAAGCGGCTATGGCAAAGCAAATGATGGCTTCGGTATCTACAATCCCACATTTTACGTTTTGTGATGAAATTGATTTAACCGATCTTATTGCCTTAAGAGGCTCTATGAAAGAGCAATACAAGGCGCAAGGCGTTAAGCTCACTATGATGCCGTTTTTTGTAAAAGCGCTGTCACTTGCAATAAAAGAGTACCCAGTACTTAATTCTAAAGTAAATGATGAGTGCTCTGAGCTGACTTATTATAACGATCATAATATCGGAATCGCGGTCGACTCAAAAATAGGCCTATTAGTCCCTAATATTAAATCGTGTCAGAGGAAAAGTATTGTAGATGTAGCAAATGATTTAACTCGGTTGACCGAGTCTGCTAGAGAAGGGCGTGTTGCACCGGATGATTTAAAAGGTGGCACAATTAGCATCTCTAATATTGGCGCAATTGGCGGTACTATTGCGACACCTATTATTAATAAACCAGAAGTGGCTATTGTTGCGCTAGGAAAGTTACAGCATTTACCGCGTTTTGATAGCAACGGGCAAGTCGTGAGTAGAGCGATTATGCAAGTAAGTTGGTCTGGCGATCATCGCGTTATTGATGGTGGTACGATTGCACGCTTTAATAACGTGTGGAAATCTTATCTAGAAAACCCATCGACAATGATGATGGCTATGAGTTAATAGCTAATTCTTTAATGTATGATAAAAAAACCAGCTTTTAGTTGGTTTTTTGTTTCAAACTTAGCCGCTTTTAATTAAGATACACCTGTTACTAAAAGTAATAAAACATCGCCCTGTAGGGAATATAAAAAATAACACTAAGGAATTATTATGGAATATTACATGAACGCGTTGCGCAGCTACGCAGACTTTTCAGGTCGTAATCGTCGTAAAGCATATTGGATGTTTGTATTGTTTAATACTATTTTTTCAGTAGTTTGTAATGTGATTGATGGTGCACTAGGTACAATGTTTATTGGTTCGATTTATAGCTTAGCACTTTTAATTCCTGGTTTAAGCGCGGGTGCTCGTCGTCTTCATGATACTGGCCGTTCTGGTTGGTGGCAGCTACTTTGGTTAGTGCCTATTATTGGTTGGATAGTTTTAATTATCTTTTTAGCGCAAGATTCTCACGAAGGTGAAAACGATTTTGGCCCAAACCCTAAAGAAGGTTTTGTGGCAGCAGAGTAAATGACTATGTTTTAGCAAAAAGCTCAGCAATTGCTGAGCTTTTTTGTGCTCAGTATTTACAGTCTATTTTTAGATTTCAACCAAAAAATAGAGTCCATAACCTACCAGTAAAGCGGGAATAGATGTATAAAGCGTTGCTATAACTGCAGCCTTGGGAGCCATTGCAATTGCTGGAAATAGAGCATCCCCATCATTAGAAATAGCGTTCCCCGTTAAAGCACTAAAAGGAATAATGCCTTGAATATAAAGTGTTGTAACAATTATTTGCGGGCCACAACCGGGTAAAAATCCAATAAGCACTGCAATAAGCGGTGCTAAATAGGCGTAATGTACAAACCACGTTTTTAAGTCAAGTCCTGCAATGTTAACCAAAATTTCAAATAACATGAATGACGCTACAACCCATGCAGTTACAAAGTGTGTGTCTTGTAATACTTTAATTATTTTAGAAGGCGGGTTACATGCACCGTCTTCTGACGTTACTTCTTGATAGCTTTCACCCTTTGACGAAAATGCCCAAATACTAACAATAAATAATGCCATTACCGCACCAAATAGCGTAATCACAGTGCTTGTACTTGCACCATACTGTGAAAAATCAATATTAAACGCAATCAAAAATGCAATTACAAGGCTTGGTATAATTGCAACCATCCAAACCGGTTTACTGATTTTAATAATGTTAGTTGAGAGTATTTTAATTTGGTGCTTTTGTTCTTGCGCTGTTGGGCATAAAAAATCTTTTTTGTGTATTGTATTAACCAGTAAACCACTGAGTGTACCAACTACTAACCCTATCCCCATAATTAACAAGCCTTCAGTAGGGCGGGTAGCAAGTAATAAAAATGCGGCATCGCCCATTGTAGCTGTTAGCACAGCAACAATAGCACCAAAGCTTGCTTGGCCTTTTGTAAATTGAGTAACCACAATAATAGCCCCACCACAGCCGGGTAATGCACCTAAAACCGCTGCAAAGCTAATTTCTAGAACCGGTGATTTCGCGCTTAAATAACTAAGCTCTAATTGAGGTAAGTGTTCTATAGCGTAGTAATAAATTAAAAGGGTTGTGGCAACAAACACACTCACTTGAAAAAATGCATCACTTAATGCGGTCATTGTTATTTCGCGTAATTGCGGTATTGCAAGGCAAGTTAAAATAAATAAAGGCAGCAGTAAGCGTTTATTTTGGCTCAAAAATCGTTTTGAGGCAGGAGTAATAAAACCAATGTGAGGAAGTGAAATCATACAATGCGACCTAATCAATTAACTAGGTCACACTGTATATTTTAATTAAATGATAATCAATATCATTTGCATCTATTTGAATCGATTACTCTGTTTTAGTTTTTCGATAGCTAAATCTAAGCGAGTTTAAATTTGAATTTAAGGCTGTGATTAAATTGGGCTACTTACGCTGAAATTCAGAGTTTGTATTCCACGTTGGCCACTGTTCTGTTTCAGAAATATCAAAACCTACCTTATAAAATAATTGTAAGTCTTGAACAGCACCCGATAAATCCCATTCATCACGGTAACGGTCACATGGTTGATGGTAACAACCGCGAAGTACTAAGCTCATACGTTTACGGTAATTAGCCGTTTCTTCATCAGCAGCCACGGTGCCGCCACCTGCGTACATAGCCGGAACACCCATGTTCGCAAATGCAAAGTGATCAGAGCGGTAATAGCCACCCGATGACGGTTTAGGATCGCCTGATATTGTTCTGCCTTGCTCTTTAGCTGCAGTTTCTAAAAACTCATCCATTTGTGATTTACCAATACCCACCACATTCATGTCTTTTACTTTGCCTAATAAATTTAAGCTATCCATGTTTATGTTAGCGACTGTTTTATTGGCTGCAATGACTGGGTTTGCTGCATAGTATTTAGAGCCTAATAAGCCTTGCTCTTCAGCTGTTACCGCTAAAAATGTCATTGAGCGGCTAGGGTGCTTAGGTAATTTTGTAAAGGCTTCGGCTACTTCAATTAGCCCAGCGGTGCCCGTTGCGTTGTCGTGAGCACCGTTATAAATTTGATCGCCTTTACGTGTTTTATCTGTACCTAAGTGATCCCAATGAGCTGAGTAAATAACATGCTCATCTGGTTGTTCGCTTCCTGGTAAAGTAGCAATAAAGTTATATGATACTGATTTTTTAATGGTATTTTTAACATTAACAGAAGCAGTTAAGTCGCCCATGTCAACATGGTAAGCACCTTTTGCAGCGTTTTCTTTAGCTGTATCAAAATCTAATCCCGCTTTAGTAAACAGCTCCTTTGCAACCTCAGTTGTCACCCAACCTTCGACTGCAACACGGTCCATGTTGTTGTTTTCTTTTTGAAAACCAAACTGCTCGCCACTCCACGAGTTTTCAACGACCGACCACGGGTAAGATGCAGGTGCTGTCTCATGAATAATAATAGCGCCTGCAGCTCCTTGTCGACTTGCTTCTTCGTATTTATAGGTCCAACGACCATAATAAGTCATCGCATCGCCAGTGAATAAGGCTGGATCTTTTGTAGCAAAGCCCGGATCGTTAACCAACATTACAACTGTTTTGCCTTTAACGTCTAACCCTTCGTAGTCATTCCAATTGTACTCAGGTGCATTAACGCCGTAGCCCACAAATACGAGTTCAGAATTTTCTATGCCTTCTTGTGCGCTAATTCGGCTGCTACCCATAACCATGTCTTTTTTATATTGATAGTCTTTACCACCAATACTAAGCACCATGTTCGAATCCGCTTCTAAAGAAACCAATGGCACTTCTTGTAAGTAACTGTCGCCATTACCAGGCTCTAAGCCTAAAGCTTTAAACTGCGCAGTTAAATAATCAAGTGTTAGCTTTTCGCCAGGTGATGAAGGAGCACGGCCACCAAATTCGTCTGATGCGAGTACCTTTACATGCTTAGCCAGTTCATTTGTTTGGATACTGTTATAACCATTGGTTATGTCGGTAGGAGTAATACGTGATGTTGCACAGCCGGCTAAAATAGCACCAGCAAGTAAAGTAAGAGAGAAATAACGTTTCATATCAGCTCATTTCTTGTTTTAAGTTCTCGTAAGTATATTAACTTCTATTAAGTAGAACCAGTTTTTGCGGTAAACTGTTGTAAAGTTTAAGGCATAAACGAGTAAGTAACTAATAACAATGAAACGTTTTACCCCCCCGGAGCAGTGGCAGCCAAGTAGTCTGCAAAGTGGTGCATTTTTGCATCTAAATACTCTTTTTAAAATTGATGAGCAAATAAGCTGGCCAACACCACAGTGGTTTGCCCCATACCTAAATGCTATTAATGAAAATAATCTACCGATACGGTTTATTGACGATGCAAAAATAGATTTTGGCGATCGTTACTATGAGCAAGTTATTTTTGAAACTGGCGAAGTGCCCACACGCACAGAAAATTGGCATGATCTATTTGGCGGCTTTATTTGGTGTTTGTTCCCTAAAACTAAAGCACTTATAAACCAAAGGCACGTGCAAGATATTGCTGAGTATGGTTTACAACAGCGCACGAAGCACAGAAATGCATTAACACTTTTTGATGAGTGTGGTGTTGTGTTAGCAATAAGCGAGAATAAGTGGAAGCAGTGGCTTTGCGATCATCAATGGAAAACTGCATTTGTTGAGCATAAAAATGAATGGGGTAAAACTATACAGCCATTTATGTTTGGCCATGCAAATTACGAAATGCTAACTAAACCTTATATAGGTTTAACGGGCAAAGCTTTATTTGTTTTTGTACCAGATGAAATATTTTGTAAAGATTTAGCAGCTCAATACCAGTACCTAGATCAAGCCCTTTATGAGATGATTAAAATTGATAATTGTTTAGCCGATAATAAACAGCTTTCACCATTACCATTATTAGGTGTGCCTGGTTGGCATGATGAAAATACAGATGAAGCATTTTATAACAATACGGACTACTTTAGACCGAAACGAAGGACACGAGCATGATAGAAGTTGCTGGGCTTAAAAAGAAATTTAAGCTAACGAAAGACCATAAAAAAAATAAAGTCGACGAGATAGATCCCCGCGAAGACAAAGATTATTTTCATTCAGTACGTAACGTTAGTTTTAGCTGTGCAAAAGGCGAAGTACTTGGTTTATTAGGTCCTAATGGCGCGGGCAAAACAACCACGTTACGGATGTTATCAACGGCATTGAAACCAGATGAAGGCAGCATCACTATTGCAGGTAACGACATAGTTAAAAAGCCATTGTTAGGTCGCAAATCTATTGGCTTTTTATCTGGCTCTACCGGGTTGTACGGGCGTTTAACCGTAAAAGAAAATATAGAATATTTTGCCAAACTTCACGGCATGAAAAAAAATGATATAGCCTCGCGTTGTGAAGAGTTATTCACTTTACTCGATATGCATAAGTTTATAGATAAGCGAGCTGAAAACTTATCAACGGGTATGAAACAAAAAGCGAATATAGCCCGTGCAGTTGTTCATCGCCCAGCAGTAGTTGTACTCGATGAGCCAACAACGGGTTTAGATATTATGACTACACAAACCGTCATTGAATTTATTAAAGGTTTAAAAGCACAAGGGACACCCGTTATTTTTTCGACCCATCACTTAGACGAAGTCGCGTTATTATGTGACCGTGTTGCGGTTATTAATGAAGGTATAAGCTGTTTTGATGGCACTGTTGATGAGTTTAGAAAAGCAGGTAACAGTGACGAATTAAACCAAGCGTTTATGAATATATTAACGGAGAAGCATGATGTTTGAGGTATTTAAAAAGGAATTAAGAGAATTACTACGCGATAAAAAAACACTACTATTCGTTGTTGCATTGCCTGTTGCTATTTTCCCACTGATATTTGCTGTGATGGCGTTTATGAGCTCGCAAGCCGCGCTTGATGCAGAGCAAAAAGTAAATACCTATGTAATTATTAATGGCCAATATGCACAAGAGTTTACAGATAAAGTGTTTTATCACAAAAGTTTCGAGTTATATAAAGGAACTAAAACTTTTAATACGATTGAAGAACTCAAGGCTGGCGTTATCGCCGGCGATATTGATATGGGTATCTACCTACCAAGCCAAGCACAGCAAACACTTAATAACGGCAAGCAAAGTAAGTGGGAAATTGTTTTTAATGATGCTAAATCTATTAACTTTTTATTTGAGCGCGTAAAAGAACTTGCAAAAGAATACAGTGATGTGTTGCAAAAGGAAAAGTTACTTAGCTTTGGTGTTAATGAGTCAACGCAAAAAGCCATTTTAAATCCAATCGAAGTCGTTAAAGTTGATACAGCAGATAAACGTGAAAATTTGGGTGAAAAAATCGGTGGATTTTTACCATATTTACTTATTCCATTAGTCTTAATGGGCGCTACATATCCTGCAATCGACTTGGGCGCGGGCGAGAAAGAGCGTGGCACTCTTGAAACATTATTATTGACGCCGATTACGCGGACTGAACTAGTACTCGGTAAATTTATTACGTTGTTAACAACCTCTATTGCTAGTACAACCATAACCGTTTTAAGTATGGGCGTTTGGGTTGCACTTGCATTAGCATTTGCAGATTTAGATTTCATCAAAGCCGCGTTTAGTACATTAGCAGTTAGCGATTTACTGATGATATTTGTATTACTTTTGCCAATTGCTGCTATATTTTCGGCCTTAGCGCTGGCTATTTCTATTTATGCACGTACGTTTAAAGAAGCACAAAACTATATGGCTCCACTTAGCATGGGTGTATTTTTCCCTATTATTATTTCAATAATGCCAAATATGGAACTTAATGCCAAAACAGCATTTATTCCTGTTACAAATGTAGCTTTAGCAATTAAAGAAATAGTAAAGGGCACTGTAGATTACACGTTTGTTGGTTTAATCTTTTTAGCAACAGCAATTATAGCGGCAGCGCTTTTGGCATTTTGTGTTAAATGGTTTAATCGTGAAGATGTTTTGTTTAGATAGCGTGTTTTTAAATTGGTAAGCAAGTTATGAAAGGTAGCCTTCGCTACCTTTTATATTTTTAATTAAAGAGAAAAAATATAAAAGGCCGATACTGTTCTCGCATTATCACTACCTTCAGCTCTGATTGTTTTGCTAGGGCCTGTGACCTTTCAGGATTAAAATTTGTTTAATCTAGGGGCTATTTAATCGCGACGCGAGGTTTGTAACCTAGTGGGCTAAGTAAAAACCGAGCAACAAAGAGTAAATTGCCCCTAGAAAGAACCCAAAGGGCAGTGCATGTCTGGCATTTATGCTGAGTTATCGCCTATTTATATGGAATAACCACACTACATAGGCTTTGCCTTGCCTAAATACCAAACAGTCTGCTGCAAATTCAACCTCGAAAGATAAACAGGCCCTAGTAATAATTCAAGCAATTAGTATCCAAGAAAAAACTCTATGCAATCTATACAAAATAAGTTAAAACTGAAAATGGCAAAAAACAAAAAGAAACTGGTATATCTCTAGAAAAATATGATTAAATATCAGCTCTAATTACTTTAATGATTTGAGTAGTTAGGTTCAATTTTTATTAATGGAATGAATTATTAAA
Organism: Pseudoalteromonas aliena SW19; assembly: GCF_014905615.1. Taxonomy (NCBI): domain Bacteria; kingdom Pseudomonadati; phylum Pseudomonadota; class Gammaproteobacteria; order Alteromonadales; family Pseudoalteromonadaceae; genus Pseudoalteromonas; species Pseudoalteromonas aliena. Next base: position 456,856 of record NZ_AQGU01000025.1, on the reverse strand, counting down.
CTCAAAAGGAGCTGTTAACCCTAATATAGGGCTAATAGAAATTATTATGGAACAACAAAACCAACAAACACTAACCAACCTTGTATATGATATTTATGAGGATCCTTCCCTAATAGAAGATCATCAAGTGCTTATTCAACCTTTACTCAGCGACTTAGTGGCTAAAGCGCCAGAGGGCTTTGAGGGTATGGCTACTATGATTAATACGCATATTTCAAACGGCTTTAAGTTTAAAAACCCGAAAATTCAAAAGTTTGAACTCGAATCTGGGTTGTTAAAACTTAAAACGTACTTGCAAAAAGTTAACCTTTAATACCAACCTTTATATTTTGTTAAGTACTCACTTGTTTTTCATGTTCTTGCAGCATTCGTGTTGCATTAACTTTTTTCACTTCAAGGATGATAACTGACACTCATAAATACGAGTATTTTAATGCTGTTTTTACAGCCTTTATTCGTTTATTTAGCGTTTTTTAGACATATTGCTAGGCATAATAGTAGGAAGTAAAGAAAATAAGCTTGACCAGAGATGATGCAATAGGACTTACCATAGCAAGTTTTATATTTTTTGGGATTATAAAATTAATTATTGTTGCGGTCGCGTACTTTGTTACTGATGACTCTACACACGTTACAACACCAAACTTAAGTCCTTCAGTTGAAGAGCCTTCATTGACTATTAGCCAATTTTTTAGCGTGGACTATTTATATAATCAGTTTTGGCCTTCGCTGTATTTTTTAGCCTTAATGGTAGTCACCTTAGTATTAAAAATTATTGAGTATCGATTTTCATTTAAAGAGGCGCTATCAAGTATTTTAATTATGCTTAGCGCATTATTAGTAGGTATTTTTCCTTTATTTGGTGGTGCTTATCTTTTGGGGGTAATCGCTAACTTTTTTATTTTTTCATATTTTGTTCTGCGTGTATTGAAATAGATAAAATAGGGGATGCATCAGGAGGGGCGATTGCTATTTTTTATGGTTACATATTGATGATGGGACTTGGGCTTAGCGTTATTTGTAAGCTTGTTTATGAAGTGTTTTTTTAGTAAATAACCTATTGAGTGATGACTGTGTTTTGTTCTAAATGCTTGCGGTTGCCTTTGTATCCAATTAGACTGAATTTTAGACAATATGGCAATTCATCAATATTTATATACTTTATAAACGTCATTAAATAGCAACACGATAAGTATATTTTAAAGCGAATATTTGGGAGCTTGTATATTTTGTTATCACGTTTTAAAGCTTACTTTTTGGTAATTGTATCTATTACCATTATTTTTACTACAACACAGGCTTGTGCAGATATGTTTGGTTTTTTTAATAAGCAAGATTTTGTTTTATCGGCTTCAGTAAAGGGGCAGTTATTAGATGATGGGCAACCCGTTGCAAACACAAAAGTAACGAGAACGCTTACTTATGGCGATGAATATATAGATGAGGCAACAACAGATAGTGATGGGTATTTTTCATTTCCAAAAAAAGCGATTAAGACGTCAAAACCATCAAATATGTTCGACAACGAGTCACTAATTCAGCATATATATTTAGAAAATGGGACACCAGAGGGCATTGTATTGTGGTACGTGACTGTGTCTTTGCATGAAGAGAGTAGTACGTTAACTGAGCTGTTAACCAGTTTAGTGTGTGATATTTCAAAAGAGCCACAAACATATGACTTACCAATAAAAGAAGCACCTGAACACGTTTTTACAATTTATACGACGTGTAAAATCTAACTTTTTGACAGACTCATTCAAAAGGACTTTATATGAATACTTTAACACCTATGCAAGCAGTACAAATGGCGTCGCTTGCTTATAAAGCTAAAAGCATTAAAAGTACGACTTTACTAAACAACTCCCTGCACCCAGCTTTACGTGGCAATTTCAACTTTGGGGTAAACTCAGAAGCTGTGCAAGGAGTGTCAGGTGGATTTTTTTCTCATTTGTTTGGTCTGAGCACTGGCTTTGGTTTGTTAGGTCATGGGCAAGGCATTTACCAAGGTGATTCAGTTATAACAATACGTGGTACAGCATCTTTACGGGATGGACTAACTGACGCACATTTTGGTTTAAGTGGCGGCGCAAACGGTAGTATGGTGCATGCGGGGTTTAATAAAACATTTTATTCGATGAAACCTACGTTGCAAGAATTTGTAACGGCAAACATTCGAGATAAAATAACAGGTTGTGTTCATATTGTTGGCCATAGTTTAGGCGGCGCTTTAGCTACACTTTCTGCCGATTGGATAAAAGCAGAATATTCTCTACCTGTGCAGCTTTATACATTTGGTTCTCCCCGTGTAGGCTTAGATAATTTTGCTAGAGCAGCAACATCAAGAATTGATAAAATTTACCGTTGTACTCATGGCGCTGATCCAGTAGCTAAAGTCCCTTTATGGCCATTTTCGCATGCGCCTTATAATGGTCAAGAAATTCGTTTAGATAATGGTCAAGGCTTAAAAGGCGCCGCACATAAATTAAACGGTACGCCTGGCTATATTAACACGGCAAATAGCAGTGATTGGAATAACTTAACAGTACAAGCTAATCATTTTTTAAGTACACCCGTACGTTTACGGTTTGAAGATAGAAACCAAGCTTCATTTAATGCACATTGGTCAGATAAATTAAGTGCAGCATTAATTACGTTGTTAAAAGATGCCGGCTATTACAGTGCGGTTGCTGCACAAGCGGCCATTGGAACAGGGTTAACTTTTTACGATATGCTTGCACGTACTTTAGATAAAATAGCAAAAGCATCAGCTTCTTTTGCAGCGCAAACCTTAGGCTTGCTAGGGCATATGTTAGTGTTTGCAGGTAAAGTGATTAGTACAATGGTAGAACTAACGTACAGCTTTATAAAATCAGTATTCGATTCAACACTCGGCGCTTTATACAGAGCAGCCAGAGAAGGTTTAAACGGTCTAGATTAGGCTGTTGGTAATTTTATTAGAATACTTTGTGACGAACCTCTCTCAAGCTGATATTTTAACACTGCAGAAGTTAAATTCACTTGAGATAGGCGTGCTGACGAACATTAAATTCAGAGTATCAATCAAATAGTGATAAAAGCTAAATGCTTTTACTTATTAAGTTTACCTAACAATACTGCACCACTTTGACTATCTCCCAAAAAATCATCTTTATTATAGATAGGGCAACTTTTAAGTGACAAGCAACCGCACCCAATACAATCATTTACTTTGTCACGTATACCTTGCATATAAGCAATTCGTTCATCAAGTTGTGCTTGCCATTGCTTAGAAAGCGCTGACCAATCTTGTTTTGTGGGTGTTCTATTATCGGGAAGTGTTGCTAACGTATTTTTAATTTCATCCAGCGTTATTCCCATTGCTTGTGCTGCCTTTATAACTGCAACACGCCTTAATACATCAGGCTTATAGCGTCGCTGGTTACCAGTATTACGCCAACTTCTTATTAGCTGTTTAGTTTCGTAAAAGTGCAAGGTTGATACTTTAACACCACTTCTTTTTGCTACATAACCAACTGTTAAATTAGCTTCTGTGAGTTTTTTTTGATCCGTGTTCATTATTTAACTCCATGAGTTGACCTCAATGTAACTTGAGGTTTTAAGCTGCGTACAACATAAAAAAGGAACTAACAAAATGCAACAAAAACTTAATCGCAGTACGGTTATTATTTATTCATCAGCACGTAAAAATGGTAATACATCGGCTCATGTAAATAGTTTTGCTGAGCAAAATGATGTGCGCGTTGTGTGCCTAGATGATTATAAAATCCCTCCTTATTGTTACAATAAAAATTATAAGAATGACGATTTTTACCAGCTGTTTGAATCACTTTTAAATTACGACCATTGGGTATTTGCGTCTCCAGTATATTGGTACAACACAACAATACAAATGAAGGCTTTTATAGATAGAATCACAGATTACATGGACGATGAACACTTAAAACCAAGATTACGCTTGCTGCGTAGCAAAGATTTTTCGTTGCTATCAAATGCATCATCTATTGAGGCCCCAGAGGTGTTTGTACAGATGTTTAAACAAACTTTTAACTATTTAGGGATGAGTTTTGTAAGCCATCAGCATAAAAAAACGCAATCGGCAGTATAATCCGCTGCCTTTTAGGCTTTGCTTCTGGTAATTTATTAGATTGGTCAACATGCCCTAGTTACGCAATAACACAGGAATGTTTTATGAAATACTTATTATTGCTGTTTTTTAGTTCGCTTTCACTGGCTAATGAACTGGCTATTAAAGACTTTGGTTATTTTTACTCTGTACCGGAGCATGCAAAAATTAACGACTCTACCGTATTTAAAATAGTGTTTGATGTTGCACAAGGGGCTAAAAATGGTGAGCAAAATAATAATATAAATTCACTGGCGCGCTTTATTAATATGCATGTAGCGCACGGTGTTAAATCAGAAAATATTCAGCTTGCGTTAGTGGTTCACGGTAGTGCCAGTTTAGATGTACTCGCTAATACTGAATATAAAAAACGTTTTAAAACCGATAATAAAAATCAACGTTTAATTAAACAATTACTCGCTAACAATACCGTTGTTTATGTGTGTGGTCAGTCGGCTACGCATAATAAAGTTTCGCCAAAGCAGTTAATTGAAGGTGTGCAGATGTCGCTTTCTGCCATGACTGCCCATGCGCAATTACAACAACAAGGCTATACGTTGAATCCATTTTAATGATAAAAAACATTTTATGTTTTGGCGATTCTAATACTTGGGGACTAGATCCGAGTACAGGTAAACGCTTTGACGAAAACACTCGATGGACAGCGAGATTAGCCAAAAAATTAGGTCCGGATTTTAACGTAATTGAAGCAGGGCAACCTAATCGTACTTTAATAAATCTACCGCCATTTGATGGCGTGCTTTGTGGCGTACGTTATTTAAAACCATATTTAGAACAGTATTCACTTGATGTAATTATTATTGCACTTGGGACAAACGATCTTAAAAAACGTTTTAACCTAACGCCTAAGCAAATTAGCCAAGGGCTTGATTGCTTAATACGTAAAGTTACGTGCTTTTACGATATAAATAAACAACCTAAAATACTCATTCTTAGTCCTGCTTATATAAAAACAGTAGGCCCTTATAAGCACATTTATCAGGGGGCTGAGTGTAAAAACGAAGCAATGTCTGAGCAGTTTAAGAACGTGGCGTTTGACAATGATGCGCTCTTTTTTGATTTACAAAGCGTGGTAAACGTATCGCCATTAGATGGGATCCATATGAGTACTGATGGACACTATAAAATAGCGGATGCCGTTTTTAAAATAACTAGGGCGTGTTGACCTTTCGTGATTGATTTTGCGCAGACTGTTTGGTATTTAGGCAAGGCAGAGCCTATGTAGTGTGGTTATTCCCCATAAATAGGCGATAACGCAGCATAAATGCCAAACATGCGCTGCCCTTTGAGTTCTTTCTAGGGACGATTAACTCTTTGTTGCTCGGTTTTTACTTATTCTTACAGGGATGTAAGCCATTAGAGTAACGCAGGAGCAGTTACCGAGCCCACTAGGTTACAAACCTCGCGCCGCGATTGAATCACCCCTAGATTGAACAAATTTCAATCCACAAAAGTCAACACGCCCTAGAGCGTGTTTTAGTTTGATTTAAAGTTAAGGAAAAGTTTAATAGACCCTAACTTATTGGCATTTAAAAATAGTTATGTAATTATAAAATGTCATTTATAATTACATAACTATTTAGCCGATAAGGATAGAATGAAAAAATATCAGCAAAAATCAGTAATTGCAGTAATTGCAGTATTAACCGGTGTAGTAGTTTTTGTAATGGGAAGTTTAATTTTACTGTATTTTGCTGGTCATAAATTAGCCGCTACGGTTAATGATGACGCTAAGCATATTATTAAGCACATAGATGCTGCAGTTGAAGAAAGTAGTCGAATTCTCATTCCATTAAATACACGCATTTTTACGCAGTGCGACGATGCAAACTTGCTCGAAATGCGCCGTGCATTATTTGATGCTAAATATGTCATCGATATTGGTTTTTTCAAAAATGATCAATTAGTTTGCACTACAGGTGCAGGTTTACTTAGCAAAGTGATAGATGATAGAAAACCAGATTTTATTCGCCCTGATAGTAATGTCAGGATCCGTTTTGAACCTAAACTACGTTTGTTACTTTTTAATGGGCGAGAGATGCCAGTAGTTATAGTACGTAAAGGCAGCTATAACTTGATAATAGATACGACAGCATTCGTAAATGGTTTAATTACAGCTCATCGTTGGGAGGCAAGTTATAAAGCAGGCAGTAAACTGCATCATTTAGCTGGTCACAACGGACTCTACGATGAAATAACGCACCAGCATCAACTTCCTTTTGAAACTCTATTAAAGTGCAGTGATAGAAGCGCAGGTTATTGTGTTGCAGTCCATATACCGTGGAGCCAATTTTTTGCTAATAATCAGTTATTATTGGTTATTTCACTCATTCTAAATTGTTTGGTTGGTGTATCAAGTGCGTTTATTATTGACTTTCAAATTGCAGCACGTCGCTCGATAAAAGTTCGTGTATCTAAAGGATTGAAAAAAGGCTCTTTTTACTGGACTTATCAACCTATTATTTGTTTGCAAACAGGTAAGGTGGTAGGTTGCGAAGTACTTGCCCGTTTTGAAGATAAATACGGTGTGCTTTACCCGGGTGAGTTTATTTCGCAGATCCGTAAACACCATTTAACATGGTCGTTTACTGAAGCTATGATTGCAAAAGTACTCGAAGAGTTAACACCCTTAGAAGCGTTACCTCAGGGCTTTAAAGTGTCGTTGAATATATTTCCGTGTGATTTAGAGCAAGGCAATGTCTCGCTTTTGACACAAATACCCGAGCTCACGCACTCTCGGTTTATTATTTGCCTTGAAATTACCGAGGATGAATACTTAGATACCAGTATTGCGCATGCGCACTTTAGGACATTGGTCGAATCTGGCTTTCACTTGTCACTCGATGATTTTGGTACTGGTTATTCTAACTTGAGAAATTTGCAAAATTTGAGTTTTCATCAGTTAAAAATAGATCGAACATTTGTGCAAGATATCGCCACTGAGGGTTTAAAAGCTTCTATGATCCCTAATATTATGGAATTGGTGCATAAATTTAATTATACCTGTGTCGCTGAGGGGATTGAAACTAATGAACAAGAAGCGATTTTAAAAACTGCGGGTGTGCATTTTGGGCAAGTCTGGAAGTACGGACGACCCATGACAGTGGCTAAATTTAAGACATATTTAACCTGAACTCTGAATAATAAATCTATCTCAAGCCGCTATTTTTAGTGCTAACTGCGTTGCATTTACTTGCAATAAAGTCGTTATTAACGCGTAAATCCGCCTTGTTATTACTAAAAATCTTTGGCTAGAAAAAATAAGTTTAAATACCTTCTAATTCAGTTGGTTAATAAATACCTTAACTCGGGCATGTTGACTGTTTGTTGCTCGGTTTTTACTTATTATTACAGGGATGTAAGCCATTAGAGTTACGCAGGAGCAGCTATCGAGCCCACTCGATTACAAACCTCACGCTGCGACCGGGATTGAATCGTCCCTAAGTTGAACAAATTTCAATCCACAAAGGTCAACACGCCCTAGAATTCAGGTTATTTAAAACAAACGACTTAGATCTTTATGCCTAGATTAAACGTATATGCATGATATTTATAAAATTTAGAATAGGGCTTTATGATGATCAAATCAATGTTAGTTGCTTGTGCCGTTGTACTCCTTAGTGCATGTACATCCCAGTATCCAAATCAACAAGTTACAGGTAAACAGTTTCCAAGTATTAGTGGCGAAAGTTTAGAAAAAAATATGGTCACTATCCCCAGTGATTTTAAAGCAGATAAAACCTTGATTCTTATTGGCTACAAGCAAGATAGCCAATTCGATATAGACCGCTGGTTAATTGGTTTAGATATGGCAGGGACCACGCTTCCCACTTATGAGTTACCTACTATTGCTGGCATGGCACCCCGTATGTTTAGCTCATTTATAGACAGTGGTATGCGCAAAGGTATCCCTAAAGAATTGTGGGGTGGAGTGATCACCATTTATAACGATGGTGAAGCTGTACAAAAATTTACTGGTAACCAAAGACCAAATAATTCTCGAGTAGTGCTTATAGATAGCAATGGTAAAATTTTATATTTTTACGACCGTGGGTTTTCTGTAGATGCGCTAAATAAATTAAAAGCGCGTATAGAATGATCAGAATGCTTGCACTCTTTACTCAATATTTTGTGTTTTAGTCGCCTTAGGCTAACGACGTTAAAAATTTCTGATGTACGACTGCATGGATGCAGGGTAATACTATAGTGCTTTTTTTTATTGGTTATGTTAATGGAAAGAATAAAAAATGAAATTAAAATGTCAAAATTATTTGTAAGTCGTATATGTTTTAGGTAATGTGAGATAAACGTTTTAGGGACGAAGTCTATGTCACAACAGTTATCAGCATTTGTAAAAACTACTTTTCAGTCATCTTTTCATTCTCAAAGCTACACGGCTATTTTAAGAACACTCCATGCTCTTTTTAGTGATGTAAAAATGGATGATACGCTTCCACAAGCAGATTTTCGCTCTAACCACACTTTATATTTAATAGATGGGAGTACAAGTAATTGGCATGACCTTATTCCTGCTGATGTTATATGTTTAGCTAAGCAATATAATGTGGTTATCTTTAATGTTGAGAGCGACGTGGTGTGTGAAAAAAATTTATTACTGAATCATATCAATGGGGTATTTTATAAGTCAGATGCTGCGGAAATAATCTTCAGAGGCTTAGTTAGAATCAATGCTGGCGAATTATGGTTTACACGAAAAATCATATCGAAAACATTTAAAGATATTTTGTCTGTTGCGTCTTCGTTCAATTCATTTAATGCAGATATAGAGCTAAAACAAGATGATTACAACCATTTAACTAAACGCGAAAAATCAGTTATTCATCTCATCGCGCAAGGCGCAAGTAATCACACGATTGCTGACAAACTCAATATAAGTGATCACACTGTAAAAACACATTTATACAGCGCATTTAAAAAAACACACTCTCGGAATCGAGTCGAGTTGGCTAACTGGGCACAACGCTACATTTCTGTATTGCTCCCAATGGCCTAAGGCTTTAATAGGAAATCTCTTACCAAAGCTCAGGTTAAACAAATTTTTATAAAGAAGGCGACTTTAAATCGCCTTTTTCATTGTTTATGTTATTAGCTTACTTTTTTTGCCCATAACCCTTTATCAATACCTTTGGTTATAAGATCTGTAAGTGCTTTTTCTATTGCTTGTGTTACACAAATACTCATAGGTTCGTTATCACTAAAACCGGCTTCAGCTTCGGCTAATCGCTTGTAACTTACATATCTAAAAAAGCCTGCACGCATTTCTTGGCTTAGTACTTTTTTACTGGTGGCGACACTGAGTAATACTTGTCCTGTACGAACGTCCACGGCTCGTAGATATATTGAAATAGCATCTTCTCGATAGAGTTCTGATGCACCAATACCAAAATATTCCATTCCTAACCCTCCCGTTTTTACATTGGTATCGTAGCTGATAATACCGCCCTCTAAAATAATCTTTGCCGTTGTAAGTGGGGGGAGATCAGCTTGGTTAGGATTGTCTGATTGAGCCGCGCGTATTATCTTTCGCTCAGTTAAAATATTTTGTAACCCTTCACGTTCAACAGGTGTAAACCAATCTGACTCATGCAGGGCTTGTATGAGTATAGAATTTGCTCCTTGGGTAACCGCTGTTGAAAATGAGCTCACGTTTGTTTGTGGTTTGTACTGACCTGTTTGATCTCTAAATGAGTACACTGATACCGGTATACTGCCAACAGGTTTAGGCAAGTTTTTTAAGTCCGAAAATAATTCAGTAGGCGCTAAGCTGGCTGCTTTTTGTTGCGATGGTGGGATTAAGTTACCTAAACTTGCGCAGCCACTTAAACTTATTAATATTATTGTTATTAGTAGTTTATACATTATCCAAACCTCGGCACTTCAATGATCACAACCGTATCATCAATTATATTTGTGATTTTTACTGTAATGGTATCAGTGGTGCTAGTAATAATTTCTATTTGATAATCGCCACTCATAAAAATTGAATCTTGATTAAAAATACTGTTTTCAGGGTCTTCACCAAAGGCCATATCTGTAATTTCTCTGACCATACGATTTAAGTAGGTGCGCTCTAGAGAGTCTTTAAATTGATCGGCATACCCTTTTTCGATTACAGGTGCTTTATGCTTATTTTGAGCCTGTGCTTTACTTAATAACATATTTGCATTGAGAGGGTTCCCACCAAAACTAGGGTTTATTGGGGTGTAAATTATTTCAGTTGCAGTAGCTGAAAAGCTTAATGTTATTATTATAAATATTATTTTTTTCATTTTACCATCCATTTACAGCCATATCAGGTGTGGATACCGTCATATTTGAGCGAGCCATGGCATCAATAACAGTATAAACTGCTTGCTCAACGCGTTCATCAAGCGGTTCTAGCCTACGGCCTAAGTAAGTTGCATAAACAAGTTGATTATTCATTATTAAAGAAAGTTTTGTGCCAGCTTTGGGGATCACGGTTTCTTTTATCTCAATATTAAAGCCAGCTGTTGAGGGTAAATCTCGCCAGTAGTTAGAAAATTCGTAATAAAATTGATGACCAAAACGGCTAATACTTCTATCGAGTAATAAACCATCTATTTCAAGTTCTTCGGCATATACACTCGGTAAGAAGCAAATCAATAGTGTGAAGATGTATCCACACAGGTTATTTTTATTTTTTTTCATTATTAAATAGGGGAGAGCCACTCTCCCCAGCCTTAGTAATACCAAACTGCATAAATTTTTGATCAATTTAACAAATTAAATTGCACTATAACGTCGTTAAAAATTTTGTATTTAGAACAACTAGATATAAAAATTTTTGCCTAGTTCTAGCGTAATTTTCTTAACATTAAATAGACCCCATATATAAGCAGATTGGTATAATTACATTTGCGTAATTGTTGTTGCGTTTCCATCACCCATTTGAGTAACCGATACCGTACTGTTTACACCAATCACTGAACCTTCAACAATATTACCGTTACCCATTTGAGTTACGTTAAATGTTACGTTTGCACCGCCAACTAAAAAGGCAGATTGTTCCGTGCCACCAACCCAGTTACCTTCGCCTGTTTGTGAAATATCAATACTGTGATCATTGCCTTCAACCATCATATCGATGGCATTTAAATCACCACTTTGCGCTATATCAATTTGGTTATTATTACTCTCTAAAATACCTGCGAGAGTTACAATAGCTTCATTTTCGGCACCATTTTGCGCAATATCAATATCATTATTATTAGAACTTAGTGATACATCTGGGTATGAAGACTGTACAAGCACCGTATTTTCGTCGCCAGATTGTACTAAATCCACATCATTATCAGAGCCATTAAAATTAGCTAAATGAACTGAGTTTGTTGCACCCGTTTGATTAACCATAAATTCATTATCTGAACCAATAACGCCCATGTAAGCTTCATTAGCTGAGCCTACTTGCATTGTTGTTAATTCATTATTATCGCCCACAACATCTATTGTTGTTAGGTTATTAGCATCTACCTGGGTGATGGTTACTTCATTATTCGATCCTTCAAATAAGTTAGATGCTATCTTGTTTGATGAACCTTCTTGATCTAAATTAATTTCGTTATCATCACCTTTCACAGCAGCAAATGTAACAGCATGTGCATCACCATCTTGCTCTATTTTAAGCTCGTTTGCGTCACCTGAAATATCGCTTATTGTTATCGCATTGCGCTCACCGTCTTGTTCAATTTCAAGCTCGTTATCGTTACCTTGTAAAGAACTTACTTTGAACGTATTCCAGTAACCCGCTTGCTCTAAATCAAAGGTATTTTGATCGCCAGTGAGAGTCGTTATTTCAGCTTCATGCCATTGACCTGTTTGAAGTGTGTTTACTTCATTTTCATTACCTTTCATATCGTAGTTGTAAAACCAATGACCACCAGCACCTTGCTCAATATTAATGGTGTTATCATCGCCAGCAATTTTATTTATAGCTTCGTTATTGACGAGGATGCCTTGGCCACTTTGCATCACTGATAGGGAGTTATTATTACCCGTAAGCTCAGTTAACACACCATTAGCAACACCATCTTGAGTATATATTTGTGTATTACTATCGCCGGTAGTTGTTACACCTGTGAAGTTACCTGATTGAGTTTGCGTGACTGTTGTATTATTTTCATTACCCGTTGTTGCAATCTCAAGAGCATTGCTATCACCATTTTGGGTTAGCACTGCGGAGTTGTTATTTTGCGATTGAGCTAAAGTTATTGCATTAGCAGTGCTGAGCGTCGAAATTTTTGTCCCAATTTCAGAGTTTGATACTGCTTTATTGTTAGTGTCAGCATATGAGGCAAAACTTGTACCCATTGCAATAGCAATCGCACAGCTTAAAAGTGATTTATTTAACTTCATTATTTTCTCCTTGAGATAGTAAAATCAAATACCTTAAATGTTATAGGTTTTATAAGGTACTTGGTGTTTCAGCATGCCGTGCTGATATAAAGTTTTGTGATCCGCTTGATTTACTTTGTAAGTAGGTAAAGCGTTATTGATAATTGAAAGGAATAAATACCAAACATCGTTGTTTTTTAACTAATGCGACTTTATGTAACCTCGCAACGTCGTATTAACTCTACATAGAATTTCACATTCTTAAATCATCTTTTTTTACCAAATAATTAAGCCTTTTTTTTCAATGAGTTGAATTTTTATTGTGTATTTTTTTTAAGTGTATTTTAAAAAGCAGTAAAAAGTAATGACTCTGTGCAATGAGGTGTTTTAGTATTCATTTCATTAAAAAGACTGTCTTTACTGTTTTTTTGATAAGTATTTCAGTCAAAAATAATGATTTTTTGTTTTGTCTAAACTTTTTATCTTGTTTAATTTGGCATTTAGTAGTTTTCTAATAACTTGCCACGTGATCCCTTGTACTTGAAGTAGTAAAAGCACCTTGCTTAGTGAAACTGAGCTAACCCAACTATGGATAGAACAATGAAAACAAAATTATCTATTATTACACTTGCATTATTACCTTGTTTAGCTGCTGCAAAACTGCCTGATGCAGGTGCGATTCAACAAGTTGCTTCAAGTAGCGACTCACTGATTGTTAAATACAAAAAAAATGCTTCGCCTCAAATGCGTAAACAAGCAAGAACCTTGGTTAGAGCTAAAATTACTGATTTGAATAACGATGAAGTTGACGACAGCTATACATCATTACTGTCTGGTCGACTTGCTAAATTTAAAATATCAGGCATGAGTACTAAAGACGCTATTAAACTGTTAAAAACGCACCAAGCTATTGAATATGTTGAACCAGATTATCGTGTAAGCATTGCAAGTTTGCCAAATGACCCCCGTTTTGATGAGCTTTGGGGCTTAAATAATGAAGGACAAACGGGCGGCACTGTTGATGCTGATATTGATGCGCCAGAGGCATGGGAAATTTCTACGGGTAGCCGCGATGTAGTTGTTGGGGTTATAGATACGGGGGTAGATTATACCCATAATGATCTTGCAAGCAATGTGTGGGTAAATACAGCCGAAATAGCAGGAGATGGTATTGATAATGACGGAAATGGTTATATTGATGACATTCATGGTATTAATGCGATTACTAACAGTGGCGACCCAATGGATGACGAAGGACATGGCTCACACGTGTCGGGCACTATTGGTGCAAGCGGAAATAACGCAACAGGCATTGTGGGTGTAAACCAAGAAGTATCGATTGTTGGTTGTAAGTTTTTAGACGCACAAGGTAGTGGTTCATCTTCAGACGCAATTAAATGTATTGATTATATGGTGGGACTTAAAAACTCCGGCGTTAACTTACGCGTATTAAATAATAGCTGGGGCGGCGGTGGTTATAGCCAAGCACTTGCTGATGCAATAGCATCAAGCGAAGCTGCAGAATTATTGTTTGTCGCGGCGGCAGGTAACGATACTATTGATAATGATGTTAATCCACATTACCCATCAAATTATGAAAATGCGAGTGTATTGTCTGTAGCAAGTACAGATCAGACTGATGGCATTTCGTGGTTTTCGCACTGGGGTTTAACCAGTGTAGATATGGGCGCCCCAGGCAGTGCTATTTTATCTACAACACCGGGTAATTCGTACGCGTCATACTCGGGTACTTCAATGGCAACACCACATGTTGCGGGTGCTGCAGCACTTGTTTTATCTATTAATCCAGATTTAACAACGCAAGAATTAAAAGAGCTATTAATGAATAGCGGTGACGCAAATACGGCACTACAAGGTAAAACTGTTGCAGGTACACGCCTAAATGTACACCAAGCGCTTGTTGATGCAGATCCAACTCCTGGCTTTAAGCTTTCTGTCACACCACAATCACAACAGATCACCGCTGGTGACACTACAAATTATACATTCACGATAGGTTCAATAGCGGGATGGGATTCAGAAGTAACACTCGATTTAGCATCGTCTTTAGAAGGTGTTTCTCTTAGTCGCACAACGGCAAATCCGGGTGACGACGTTGAACTCAATGTTGAAACAACAAACGATACCCCATGGGGTGAGTATGAGTTTACCGTTACCGCTACGTCAGGCGAGCTAGTGAAAACTAAAACCGTCGAGTTAATGATTCAACCTGCTGGTTTAAATGATTTTACTTACAGTAATGATGACAGTGTAGCCATTCCTGATAATTCTCCAGAAGGTGCACGTTCCGTTATTAATGTAGCGGATGAGCTCACAATATTTGGCACTGCTGCTAATGTAGATATTACCCACACTTATTCGGGTGATTTAGTTGTAAAACTCATTTCAGCGCAAGGCAGTGAAGTGACATTACAAAGTAATATTGGCGGAGGTAATGACGATATTGTTAAGCGCTTTACATCTGATGCGTTTAACGGAGAAGTAGCGACAGGGGATTGGACACTCAATGTAGTTGACACTGGCGCTGCTGACACGGGTAACATTAACACGTGGTCACTTACTTTTAGTGCGCTTGGCGAAGTAAGCTCGCAACCGCCACGTGCCGACTTCACTGTTGATACGCAAGGGTTAACAGCTTTGTTTGTTGATACAAGTAGTGACGTAAATAATGATATTACACAATTGAGTTGGAACTTTGGTGATGGTGCAACGTCTGCCGATCCTAGACCTGTACATACTTACTCAGAGCCAGGTAGTTACACAGTTGAACTGACAGTAACAGACAGTGAAGGCAATACAGACACCTCAACACAAACAGTAGTTGTTAGTAATGTCGACATTGAGTTGAGCTTAAAACGAGCAAACAAATCACGCTTAGATACGATGCGTGTAGAGCTTAGCTGGGAAAGCGTTGGCGCCGAATCACTAGACGTTTATCGAAATGGCGAGCTAGTGGATACTACATCTGATAGCGGCAGATACCGTGACCATGTACGCAAAGCAACATTGCCAACATACGATTATAAACTTTGTGTAACCCAAAATGTGTGTTCGAACACAATTACAGTTTCATTTGATTAGTATTTAACATTTTGTAAGTTATTTGAGCCCAGCTTTGCTGGGCTTTATATTTTAAAAGAGATTTACCTTTTTAGGGTCACGCAGCTTTAATTCTAAAAGCAAAGCGCAACTGAAAAATAAGTTATATCGGCAGAAGTAATAATCTGAAAAACTGCTTACTATCTACCTCCTCCATAGTAAATTTTCTGTTAATTTCAAATTAATATCTCCCCACAAAAATTACCTAATATAGATACTAAATCGTTGTTATATAATGATAAAGAACGTAATTAATTTTAAATTACATTATTTTTGATTACATTCGAGGTTGTTTTTTGCTCACGTGTTCAGTTTGTAGTTGTTGACGAACGAGTAGATTATGCTACTTTTAGAAACTAAGATGTAAATTAAGTGTTAATTGAGTTTTTAACGGAGGATCAAATGAACTTACGTAAAATGATTAAAACCCCCTTTGAACTAAGTGTATTGTCACTGGGTATTATTGGTTTGAGCGCACATGCGGCAGTTGATTGCAATGCATTAGATACATGGCAATTAGGCCAAACCCATACTCAGGGTAACCAAGTTAAAGCGCAAGGTAATGCGTACCAAGCAAAGTGGTGGACACAGTCTAACCCTGTTGAAAATGCTGGTGAGTGGCAAGAATGGATTAAATTAGGTGCGTGTGACAGCGTTGTCAATGATGCGCCTGTAGTCTCTATTTTAACCCCCTCAAATGATTCTCAATTTACCATTAAAGACAACGTTGTCATTTTGGCTGAAGCGACAGATACAGATGGCACAATTGATCATGTTAAATTTTTTGTTGACGGATCCCTGATCACAACCGATAGCATTGCTCCGTATAGCGCTCGTTGGCAAGCAATAGGGGGAACGCATCAAATAAGTGCAGTGGCAACTGATGATAAAGGACAGCAGTCGAGTCAAGTTACCAGCACCGTTAATGTTAACGATGTTGTGGTTGAACCTACAAATCAACCACCCATGGCGACTATTTCTTTTAGCACCTCATCAGATCCACTTGTTGTTGGCTCACGTGTTGTGTTTGAGCTCTCAGGTACTGACGATGATGGCCAAGTAACGCAGCTTAATTTTGCAGTCAATGGCAGTGATGTATACCAAGCAAATACACCATCAAGTCGTTATGAACACCAAGTAACAGCAAGTGGAGATGTGACTTTTACACTAACGGTAACAGATAACGAAGGCGCGACCTCACAAGCAACAAAGATATTAACAGTTGCGAAAGAGGGGACTCCCAGTGACGGCGTTGATGAGTGCAAACCCCAGGGTTTATATCAAACCCAAGGTGTGAATACCCCTTATTGTACTGTGTATGATGCCCAGGGACGAGAGGTTATGGGGGAGGATCATCCTCGGCGCGTAATCGGTTATTTTACTAGCTGGCGTAATGGCGCAAATGGTGAGCCACGTTATTTAGTGAACGACATTCCGTGGGATAAAATCACTCATATCAACTATGCATTTGCACATGTTGATATAAACAATAAAGTGTCAATTGGCGACCCAGCTGCACAAGGGAATCCAGCAACAAACATGGAATGGCCCGGTGTGGTCGGAGCTGAAATGGATCCGAGTTTTACGTATAAGGGGCACTTTAATCTTTTAAATAAATACAAAAAACAATACCCACAAGTAAAAACGTTAGTGTCTGTTGGAGGCTGGGCAGAAACTGGCGGTTACTTTGATAGCACAGGCCGCGTTGCAAGTGGTGGATTTTACACCATGACAACTCTTGCTGATGGTTCGGTGAATCATTCAGGTATTAATGCATTTGCGCAAAGCACCGTTGAGTTTATAGAAAAGTATGGTTTTGATGGTGTTGATATCGATTACGAATATCCTTCATCAATGAAAGATTCAGGCCATCCTGATGATTTCCCTATTTCAAATGCACGCCGCGCTGGTTTAAATGCGTCATATCAAGTGCTAATGAAAAAAGTACGCGAAGCACTCGACCGCGCTGGCGAAAAAGCAGGTAAACATTACCTCTTAACAATAGCATCCCCTTCTTCAGGTTATTTACTGCGTGGTATGGAAACATTCCAAGCGGTCAAATACCTCGATTATGTCAATATCATGTCTTATGACCTACACGGTGCATGGAACTCACATGTTGGTCATAACGCAGCCTTGTTTGATACCGGTCAAGATTCAGAGTTAACTCAATGGGATGTGTATGGCACCAAAGAGTTTGAAGGTATTGGCTATTTAAATACAGATTGGGCTGTGCGTTATTTTCGTGGTGCCATGTCAGCGGGTCGTATCAATATTGGTTTACCTTACTACACTCGGGGATTTAAAGATGTAAGTGGTGGAACTAATGGCTTATGGGGGCAAGCTGCTTTACCTAATCAAGCCAATTGTTCGCCTGGCACCGGTGTGGGTGAAAAAAACAAATGTGGAGATGGTGCGTTAGGCATAGATAATCTTTGGCATGATAAAAATGATGCAGGCCAAGAAATGCCCGCAGGTTCAAACCCACTTTGGCATGCTAAAAACCTCGAACGTGGAATAACCCCTTCGTATTTAGGTGCGTATGGTTTAACGCCCAATACTAACCCAGAAGATAAATTAACGGGCACTTATACACGCTACTACGACAACGTTGCCATTGCGCCTTGGTTATGGAATGCAGATAAAAAAGTATTTCTTTCAATCGAAGACGAAGAATCGATGACGGCTAAAGTTGACTACGTGATCAATAATGGCTTAGGCGGCATCATGTTTTGGGAGCTTGCAGGCGATTTTGATTACGACTCACAAAAAAATGAATATTTCATGGGGGCGACGCTTACGTCTCTTGCGTATGACAAATTTAACCAAAGTGGTGTTGTATATAATGTGCATGGCGGCAACCCAAGTTTTACAGTGCCAACAGAGTCGGTTGATATAACGTTTGCAGCGAATAACTTTCCTGTGGGGGATGATAATTACCCGATAAGTCCTACCTTTTCATTTACTAATAACTCATCAATTGATTTAAGTGGTGCAAAAATATCATTTGATGTACCTGTATCAACCTCAGCTATTTTTAAATCAAACTGGAATGCCCAAGAAAAACTGGGTATGGCAGTCGAAGTAAACGGCTCAAATACAGCGGGCAACAATATAGGTGGTTTTGAAAATGAGTTTCACCGCTTTTCTATCACTCTTAATAATGAATGGGGCGATATACCAAAAGACTTTAGTGCAGGCGCCACCGTTAACGCACAAGTGATGTATTACATGCCCATTACAGGCCCAAGTAACTTTACTATTGAAAAAGATAGCAACGTTTACGCATTCAAATTTGAGTACCCGCAACTCCCAACGGCAACAGCAGGTAATACGAGTGAGCCAAGCAACTCAGGCACATGTGAAGGTGTTGCTGTGTCATCAATTCCAGTTTACCCAAACTTTCCACAGAAAGATTGGGCAGGAAACCCAAGCCATGCCACCAGTGGCGATTTAATGACCCATAAAAATTCGGTTTTTAAAGCAAAATGGTGGACCACGTCTGAGCCAGGCGCTACGGCTGATTGGATCAAACGTTGTAGTCTGTAAATAAAACCGCTTTAGAGGCGAGGAACAATTTTCCTCTGCCTAAAGTCTTTTGAAGGATAAAATAATGACATTAATTAAATTTAAAACTCTATCGCTCTCAGCAGCTTCAAGCTGTGTACTGCTTGCAATCATGCCTGCTCAGGTTACTGCGCATGGCTACATGGATAGCCCAAAAGCACGGCAAGCATTTTGTAAAGCTGATGCAGGTTATTGGTGGCCAACTGATGGCAGCGCGATTCCAAATCTAGCATGTCGTGCAGCATTTTTAGAATCAGGGACAGTTCAGTTTGTTCAAGATATTGAATTTTCTGTCAATACTCCCGATTACCTTAATCAAGCAGCGGTTGAAGAAAAAGTACCCAATGGGTTATTGTGCGCTGGTGGCGATAATGAAAAACGCGGTATGGATTTACCATCGCCACACTGGCAACGCAGCGATATTGTGCCTAACGCTAATGGCGAAGTAAAAATACGTTACCTTGCCACAACCCCTCACAACCCAAGTTTTTGGCAGTTTTATTTAACCAAGCCGAGTTTTAATGCTGCCACTGATGTGTTGACGTGGGCAGATTTGGAACTGGTGCAAGAGCACAGTAACATTGATTTCACTAAAGGTACCCAAGGTAACCGTTACTATGAAATGAATGTTGCAATTCCACAAGGTCGCAGTGGCAATGCCATTTTATACAGCCGTTGGCAGCGTGTAGATCAAGCTGGCGAAGGTTTTTATAACTGTAGCGACATTAATATTATAAGCGATGCAACACCCGTTGAACCAAGTCAATGGAGTGGTGTTGGCTACTTTGTACGTCAAGGTCAAACTGCAATGGTGGGGGATACTGTTTGGGCACGTTTGTTTGACGAAAGTGGCCAAGAAGTTATTAATCAACAATTTAAAGTAACGGCTCAAAATAGTGCCAGCTGGCAACAAACATTAGCAGCACAGCTTAATCTTGATTATGCACATTTAATGCAAATCGGGGTACAAAACGAAGCTGGCGATATTGTATTTAATGATTCTGACACCTTAATTAATCAAGTTTATAGCAGCAATGCTGACTATACCTACACCTTAAGTGTGCAAAGCTCACCAACAAATACGGCACCGATTGTTAATGCTCCTGCTGACTTAGCCATTGATGAAAACACCTCAAAAAAAGTGCATTTACATGCGTTTGACGATGAAAAAAATACGCTTATTTATAATTGGTCAGTGCCAGCCCCGCTTAGTTTTAGCGGCGGGGATGCAAATATTGAACTCAACGCCCCCGAGGTAACAGCTGATACGGACTATACGGTTTCAGTGTCGGTATCCGACGGTGAACTAACCACTCAAGTGCGTTTTAAAGTAACCATTAACGATAGCACAATTGTCGATTCTGATGCTCCTAAGTGGAGTGCCTCCGCAGTATATCAAGCTGGCGATAAGGTCACTTATCAAGGCGTTGTTTATACCGCTAAGTGGTGGAACCAAGAGCAACAACCCGATGAATCAAATGCGTGGGAAGGTGAAACATCACCAGAGCAAAGCAATTTATGGAAAGCAGGTAAAGCCTACCAAGGTGGCGACGAAGTGATTTTTCAAAACCAAGGTTATCGCGCTAAATGGTGGACTCAAGGTGATACACCTGGGCAAGCCAGTGTGTGGGCCAAGCTTTAACACACTAATTTTTTAGTTCGCGTTTATTAAAAACACAAGAGCGTGTTGCTTTTTTAGGAAGGGATTAAATCCCCCTAAAAGAACAAATTTTAATTTTTAAAATCAACACGCCTTTGTAACAAAATGAGAGAAAAATATGAATATTAAACAGTTAACAGCCGCCATTGGTGCAGTATTATTTTCAAGTACAGCGATTGCCGCACCGTCTACACCAAGTATTAATTGGGAACCGCAACAATATTCTTTTGTGGAAGTGGATTTGGAGGGGAATGGATCATATAAACAACTTGTTACCCGTGTGGAGCAGGTGAATATCAATATTCAATGGAGTGCATGGAGCGGTGACGGTGGTGATAGTTACAAAGTTTACTTTGATGACATGTTGGTAAATGAAGGTACTCTTGCGGCAGGTTCTAAGACCGGGACTATTTCTTTTCTTTATGACAAAGCAGGTCGTCATACATTGTACGTTGAGTTATGTGAAGGAGGGACTACGTGTGCTCGCAGTGCAGGGAAACCAATTGTTATAGCCGATACCGATGGATCTCATTTAGCGCCACTGCCAATGAATGTTAATTCAAATAACCGTGACATTGGTGTTAAACAAGATTTGGTTACCGGTGCTTATTTTGTTGAATGGGGCATTTACGGGCGTGACTTTGATGTAACAAATATCCCCGCACAAAACCTAAGTCACATTCTATATGGCTTTATTCCAATTTGTGGACCAAACGACTCACTGACAGGTAATCCTAAACGCTCGTTGGAGATAGCGTGCGCAGGGACACAAGATTTTGAAGTTGTTATTCACGACCCATGGGCCGCTGTACAAAAAGCATTACCAGGTGTGGATGCAAACGATCCAATCCGTGGTACGTATTCACAGTTAATGGCGCTTAAACAGCGCTACCCAGATCTGAAAATTTTACCCTCGGTGGGTGGCTGGACACTATCAGATCCATTTTCTAGTTTTACTGATAAAGCCAACAGGGACATATTTGTAGCATCAATGGAGGAGTTCTTAAAAACATGGAAGTTTTACGATGGTGTTGATATTGATTGGGAATACCCTGGAGGTGACGGTGCAAATAAAAGTATAGGCGATCCTATAAATGATGGTCCAGCCTATGTGGCATTAATGCAAGAGCTGCGCGCCATGCTTGATCAACTTGAAGCGGAAACTGGCCGTACTTACGAGTTAACATCAGCCATTGGCGCAGGGTATGACAAAATTGAAGACGTTGATTACCAAGCAGCTAGCCAGTATATGGATTACATTTTTGCGATGACTTATGACTTTTACGGCGCATGGAGTGGCGTAACAGGTCATCAAGCTGCACTTTATTGTGGTGAGCATATTAGCGCAGGCGAATGTAATGGCACTGGCTTAGATGAAAGCGGTGAGCCACGTAAAGGCCCCGCATATACAACAGATAACGCAGTGCAGTTATTATTAGCGCAAAATGTACCATCTAAAAAAATTGTAGTGGGCGCTGCAATGTATGGCCGTGGTTGGGAAGGGGTTTTTCCAACAGGTACCACTATTGATGGTAATCCAATGACAGCAACCGGCTCAGGTCCATTAAAAGGAAGCAACGCGCAGGGCGTATGGGAAGACGGTGTAATTGATTACAAAGGCATTAAATCTTTCATGATTGGTACTGATGGCATGGGCGTGAATGGTTTTGAAGTGGGTTATGATGATCAAGCTCAAGGCGCGTATGTGTGGAATCGCTCAACAGGAAAGCTTATTACATACGATAATGCTAAATCTGTCATTGCAAAAGGCCAATATGTTCAACAGTACAACTTAGGCGGCTTATTTGCATGGGAAATCGACGGCGATAACGGCGATATTCTTAATGCAATGCATGATGGTTTAGGTGGCGTTGTGCAACCGGTTAATAACAAACCTGTTTTAAATGTACAAAGTACAGTGACAGTCAACGCAGGTGAATCAGTATCTGTAAGTGCAACCGCAACCGATGCCGATAACGATGTCCTCACATTTTCGTGGACAGCTGCTGCGCAGTTATCCATTTCAGGTGAGACAACAAGCACAGTGGCAATTACTGCCCCAAATGTGAGTCAAGATAGCCAGTTTGCAGCAACAGTTAATGTGTCTGATGGTAAAGTAACCGTTAGTAAAGCAATTGTTGTTAATGTACTGGCACCAACCAGTGGTGGTGAAAATACCGCACCCGTTATTAACACCCTTGCAGATATAACCCTTGAAGAGGGCGCAACTGCAACAGTTTCAGTTATTGCAACCGATGCACAAAACGATGTACTAACTTATAGCTGGAGCGTACCTGCAGGGTTAAAGCGTGTCGGTGACGGCGCAAATATCAACCTTGAAGCAGACGCAGTTGCACAAAACACAGACTTTACGGTTTCTGTTTCTGTAAGTGATGGTCAGGTTTCAACTACACAAAACTTTACTGTCACTGTAACAAATAACGATTCAACAACCCCTCCAGCAGTAGATGCATGGGATGCAAGCAAGGTATACGTTAAAGGCGATACAGTTGTATTTAATACAATAACTTACAAAGCTAAATGGTGGACTCAAGGAAATAGCCCTGACTTAGGTGGGCCGTGGGATGCGCAATCACCACCTACAGATGGAGAAGGGAATCGAGCTTGGCAGCCATCGGCGGTTTACAACAGTGGTGATAAAGTTATTTATCAAGGTAACCAATATCAAGCTAAATGGTGGACGCAAGGGGATAAGCCAGATTCAGCGAGCGTATGGCAATTGCTTTAGTAATATAACCTGAACTTTGGGTAATAAACCTATTTAAAGCAGCTTTAGGGCTGCTTTAAATTTTATTGCATTATTTGACGTCTATTTTTGATCGCGTTGTTATACGTTTAGCTGCTTTTGTAAAAAATAACTGGTGTGTCCATTAGGCATGTTGGCTAATTCACCAAAAATAGAATATCCCGCTTTAATATAAAAATCGAGTGCCTGAAATGTGGTTGTTTCTAGCCGTACATTTTTAATTCCTTTTGACAAAGCATAGCCCTCCATTTCAGATAAAAGTTTAAGTCCCCAACCCATTTTACGAACACTGGTGTCAACCCATAGGCCTTGAATGTGCATCCAGTCCCAATTAATTTCACCTAATATACCGGCAAAAATTTCATTTGAGTCATTTTTTACAAAAGCAGACACTTTTTCTCTAAATACAATGCCAGTAAAAGATTCATTAAATGCAGTGAGACCAGCTTTTAAGGCTTCAAAATCAGCCTCTTCTGGGGGCATAGGTGTTGTTAATTTCATGGTGTTCGGGCATCTCCATTTTATTAGTATGCTTTGCGTAAGATACAAAGTTGTAGCGAACTAGGGCGTGTTGATCTTTGTAGATTGAAATTTGTTCAATTTAGGGGCGATTTAATCGCGGCGCGAGGTTTGTAACCTAGTGGGCTCGGTAACTGCTCCTGCGTTACTCTAATGGCTTACATCCCTGTAAGAATAAGTAAAAACTGAGCAACAAAGAGTTAATCGCCCCTAGATCGAGCTCAAAGGGCAGCGCATGTTTGGCATTTTTGCTGCGTTATCGCCTATTTATGGGGAACAAGCACACGACATAGGCGCTACCTTGCCTAAATACCAAACAGTCTGCTGCAAAATTAATCACGAAAGGTCAACACGCCCTAGTGTAGCAACTTTTATGCGTTAATATAGGCTGTTATTTACCTGATTAAGGTCGCAACCTAAATTAAAGCGTTTGTTCATTTTAGTGTGTAAAAAATACATATAATTAGAATAATTACCTTGGGTTAGTCGCATTTAATTTTCTATAAGTGAAATAAAGTAAATACTTTCAATTTGTTATGTTTATATTTCCCTAATTGTGACTTTGGTATGCAAGTTGAATCAGTGCCTGATATATTTTAAAAAGGAATGACCATGACTGCTGACTACTTTATGGTACTAGGGCTGATCGAGTCGCTTTTTTTGCTGTTGCGGGAGCGTTGCTCGGGTATGAAAAAAACATCAGCGGATTTGGTGTCGTTGTGGTGGCAACGGTTACCGCTTTAGGCGGCGGGACCCTCAGAGATATACTTTTAAACAAGCCAGTATTTTGGATTGCAATGCCTGAATATTTATATTTCACTTATGGCGCTGTCGTAGCAACAATTGTATTTATTCGATATCTACCGCACGTTAATAACTATTATTTTTTACTCGTAGACGCTGTTGGTATGGCATTATTTAATATCATAGGAATCGAAAAAGCATTAATTAATGGCTCTGGCATGGTGGTCGCCATTACCATGGGTATAACAACAGGAATTTTTGGTGGGTTAATACGTGATGTTATTTGCCGTGAGGTACCAACCGTTATGCGCAGTGAACCTTATGCATCTGCATGTTTAGCTGGTGGGCTTGTTTATGGTGCTTTATTTAGTCTTAACATAGATTATATTTGGTGCATTTTAGGCTCATTTTTTACCACTCTATTTTTAAGATTGGGCTCACTGCATTGGGGGTGGCACTTAACTATATTCAGAAAAAAAGACGTCAGAAACCAAGGTTGAGTATACTGGAGATAGTCCACGAATGTTAAAACCTGCATTCGCATTACGAGTATTTGTTAATTTTAATGAATTTTTTATTAGCGAGTGGCTTTTTATTATTAGGTTTATCATTTAAGTTAAGGGCGATCCCTAATACGTTAACGGCTACGTTTAGCTTTGACGGCGCTGAGTCACTAATGTCTGTATCGGCTTTAGGTTTGCTTAGCGGCTCGTTTATGATTGCGTCAGTTATAGGCTTAGTCGCATTACTTACCTTGTTTGCCAGTAACCGTTGGTGGCGCAATTAGGGGCTTTCTAATTATTGGTAGCGGGCAAGGTATAATTTAATACTTTGTTGTAGTGCCTCTGTATCTGTTTTTATTTTATAAATATAAACTGACCGACAAACAGCACGGAGTTTTAAATTTTATACCCGTTGCTATGGTTTACGGTGGATTGGCGGGTTTGATGTATTATTTGCTGTGTTATTGGGCTTAGGGTTATTTTAAAATAAAACAAAGGATCTTTTATGATTAGTTGCGACCAACACGATTATGTTGAAATAGCCTGTATGAACCGTTTACACGTTGAGATTGTTTTAAAAAGTGGTGACACTATGCGTGGTATAGCAACTGACACAAAACGTAATGCTAATCGAGAGGAGTGCATAGTCGTTAACGTCAATAGCGAGCTGCAACTCATTGTGCTAACAACAATTAGCGTGCTTAAATCGTGCACACAAAACCCGTACTTTGACCAAGTTAGTTTTGATGTGTAAGACCAATATTTTCCCTTATTATCACTGTATAATGGTCTGAAAAATAACTATCTAAGGTTTCTATGAATTCAATTGAGCTTTTTTCTGGTGGCGGGGGGTTGGCGCTTGGTTTGGTTAAAAGTGGCTTTCATCATAAAGCCATTGTTGAGTTGAACAAAATGCTTGTAAAACAATTAGACTCAATAGTGCATTTGATTTCGGAAAATGTGTGTATGAATGCAGTGTCGTAAACTTTGATTATACAGCGATTGATGCTGATATCGATTTGATATCGGGAGGCCCACCTTGCCAGCCTTTTTCTTTGGGCGGTAAAGCGAAAGGGAATGAAGATTCTAGAGATATGTTCCCTCAAGTAATTCGCGCAATTCGTGAAAAAAGACCAAAAGCTTTCATATTTGAAAATGTTAAAGGTTTAATGAGAAAGTCATTCTCTGATTATTTTGAGTATATTACTTTACAGCCTCAATATCCCTCGTTAAACAAAGCTATTGATGAGCCTTGGCGGCTACATAAATCTAGATTGGATCACTATCATGCTCAAAGTGATCACATGCAATTAGAATATAAAGTAACCTGTAAGCTTGTTAATGCAGCTGATTATGGTATTCCTCAAAAGCGAGAACGCATTTTTTTATTGGCTTTCGAACGGATATTGACCAAAACTGGGGGTTTCCTAAACCGAGTCACTCAGAAGAATCTTTAATTTGGGATAAGTGGGTTTCAGGTGAATATTGGAAGCGGCACAATCTGCCTGTGCAAATTGCGCAAGAAAAAATGTTAAAAAAAGTGGATAAGATTCGCTAGAAATATCGCTTATCAACGCCACAAAGCCTGCCTTGGGTAACAGTGCGTGATGCTTTATCTGGTTTACCCGACTGTGAACATGAAGATGCAAAAAATTATAATCAACATGTGTTTAAAGGTGGAGCTAAAATCTACCCAGGTCATACTAGTAGTTATATCGATGAGCCTTCAAAGGCTCTTAAAGCAGGAGCGCATGGCGTGCCTGGTGGAGAAAATATGATTCGTTTTGAGTATGGTAGCGTTAGATATTACACTGTTCGCGAAAGTGCAAGAATACAGTCTTTCCCAGACGATTTTAGTTTTGAAGGTTCTTGGGGGGAAGTGATGAGGCAGTTAGGCAATGCAGTTCCCGCTAAGCTTGCAGAACAAATTGGCTTGTCAATATTCACGGCGCTAAAGAAATAACAAGTTGATTCCTAATCGTTTAATAAACGTCACGCAAAACCTAAGGTAGAAAAGAAAAATTGCTACATTAGGTTTTGTTAAATATAAAATATGATCTCAGAGTACTTAAATTAGCTTGAGCCTCTGGCAATTAACAGCGGCGGTAATAAGGTACTTTGCACTTCTTGTCCGCGTATAAGTTTTAACAGATTTTCCACCAACATTTGTCCTGCAACCGTTGTATTTTGCTCTATAGTCGTAAGTGGTGGGTTTACGTAGCTTGCTATGGCTATATTATCAAAGCCAACAACCGCAACGTCTTTAGGCACACTAATACCAGCTTCTTTGAGTGCCCGTATTGCACCAATAGCAATTAAATCACTGGCTGCAAATAATGCATTAAATTTAATATTATTTGCAATCAAAGAACGGGTAGCATGATAGCCAGACTCTTCAGTGGATATTGCGTTTGCCATTTTTCGCTCATTTAAGGTGACATTATTTTCAAGCAGCTCATCTTTGAATCCTTGAAAACGAGAAAAAAATTCTGGGCTATGATCCGATGCATCACCAATAAATGCGCAATCAGTACGACTATGGGCAATAAAATGGGCAGCAGCTTGCTTACCTCCACCGTAGTTATCGCAGCAAACGGTGAGATCTGGGCGGTTATCAACTTTTGCACCCCAGCATACAAATTTAGTATTTTGCTCTAGTAAGGTATTAAATTTTGGTTGAAAATCGATGTAATCGCCATAGCCAAGCAAGATAATTCCATCGGCTCTGTGGCTGTCTTCATAGTCAGCTTGCCAATCGGCGCTAGCAGATTGAAACGAGACTAAAAGATCGTAACCTTCTTTTGCACACGCGCGGGTAATACTGCCGAGCATAGCTAGAAAAAAGGGATTAATTTGCGAGTCATCTGAGGTTGGATCTTCAAACAAAAGCAGGGCGAGTGTGCTACTTTGCTGTGTGCGAAGGTTGCTGGCATTTTTATCTACTTTGTAATTAAGTTTTTTTGCTATGTCGTGAACACGTTTGCGGGTTTCTTCGTTAACAAGTGGACTATTACGTAAAGCACGAGATACAGTTGATTGAGATACCCCTGCATAATGGGCAATGTCAAATGATGTAGCTTTACCTTTCATTTGTTACAACTTAATTAAAGTGATAAATAATTGTGCCATTTTCGTTTATTAATTAATTTTTTCAAGCTTTTTGTGTTTAAACGCATTTATTTATTGATTTGGTAATGACACCGGTGTCATAATGTGGACGTTTTATCATTTTGTTGTCAAAACGTATTAGCTGCCTATGTTTTTTTATAGGCAGTATTTTTACTGTGATAGCTGCCTTGGGGTGATAGCCCAAAGTAAATAAATATCAATGGTTTACCATTTGTAGAATAATAAGCATGAATCGCTTAAACAAAAGAGATAACACCATGAGCTTACACTCTTCTACTCAATTTGACCCTATTCTAGTTGCTGATGTTGGCGGCACGAATGCGCGCTTTGCTCTTGTAACGTCTTTTGATGATTCAAAAAATCAATTTACGATAGAGCACAACAACACATTTCCCAGTGCTGATTTTGGTTCGCTCGAAAAAGCGTTAACGCTTTATTTATCGACAGTATCTCATATTAAACCTAAACGTGCATGTTTAGCGGTGGCAGGACCTATTAAAGCAGGGCAAGTGCATCTGACTAATTTAGGGTGGCACTTTAGCGTCAACGAATTTAAACAGCATTTTGAGTTTGAACAATTAGAAGTTATTAATGATTTTGCAGCGTTTGCCTATGCGTCGCCGTATTTAGATCCTCAGCAAAACGTAACCATTAAAACGGGCCAAGCTGATGAAAATGCAAACATTGGTGTTATGGGACCAGGCACTGGTTTTGGCGCTGCATGTTTGGTAAGAACCTCACATTCTACATCGGTGTTAAGTTCAGAGGGGGGGCACATATCCCTTGCCGCTGTTAACGAATTAGATGTATTGCTTATAAATGAGTTACGTAAAGAGCATCCTCACGTGTCAGTAGAAACCGTTTTTTCAGGTCCAGGCATAACGCATTTATACAAAGCGATGGCTGCGGTTAAGGGAGTTACTGCCAAAAATTTAGATGCTGCACAAATTAGTAGTTTAGCAAATAGTGGTGAGTGCACGGTATGTGATGCAACGTTAAACCAATTTTGTGATTGGATAGGCAGTGTTGCTGGCGATTTAGCATTAGCTTATGGTGCTTTAGGCGGTTTGTTCATTGGTGGTGGTATATTGCCGCGTATGCAATCTCGTTTACTTGAAAGCCGTTTTGTTGAACGATTCTCGCAAAAGGGTATTATGTCGCAATACGCAGGGCAAATTCCTGTCACACTGGTAACGCAAGATAATATTCCACTAATTGGTGCTGCTGCGTGTTTACACAATAGCAAATAGACTTTTAGCCTTGTTGGTTGTATTTGGATAATGGATAGATGAAAAAAGTAACCATAAATAGTGTAGCAAGTCATGCTGGTGTTTCTAAAAAAACCGTATCGCGCGTTTTAAATAACGAACCAAATGTGAGTGCGGCAACTCGTGAAAAGGTGCTTGCGGTATTTAAAGAACTCGATTATACACCCAATCCAATAGCACGAGGCCTTGCTCAAAATCGTAGTTTCATTATTGGTTGCCTTTACGATAATCCAAGTAAAAGCTATATAACGCGTGTACAAACCGGTGCTTTAGCCGCTTGTAGAGAAAATAATTACAACCTTTTGATACACCCTTGTGAATTAAGAGGGGGTGCTTTAATTAATAATATTGAACAGTTGTTACAAACATCGCGTTTAGACGGCATCGTGCTCACGCCCCCGTTTGGTGATTTTGCTGAGTTGGTCAATCTTTTAAAAGCCAAAAAAATACCGTATGCCAGAGTGGCATCTGCAGTATTACAAGATGACTCGATTTCTGTACGCAGTAACGACGAACAAGGCGCTTTTGAGATAACGGAGCATTTAATTAGTCTTGGCCATAAATCAATTGCATTTATTAAAGGTCATCCTGATCACAGTGCGACGCAACAACGTTTTAAAGGATACAGACGTTCGCTTGCAAACCATAAAATTGAATTTGATGAGCGACTAGTAGAAGAGGGTAACTTTAGTTATCACTCTGGTGTAAATAGTGCGCGTAGCATTTTAGATTTATCGCCAAGGCCAACGGCAGTTTTTGCCTCTAACGATTACATGGCAGCTGCGGTGCTTAAATTAGCTACTCAAAGAAATTTAACCGTACCGAATGACATTTCTATAGCAGGCTTTGACGATGCACCCATTGCTCGCCATATTTGGCCTGGCTTAACAACAATAGCGCAACCAGTTGAAGAAATGACGAAACTTGCTGTAAGCGAGTTAATTTCACATATTTCACAACCTCAAGAGCAACCATGTCAAGTTACTCTTGAATCTCGATTAATAGCACGTGAATCAACCGCTCAAGTAAAAATTTAATATAAAATATTTTCACAGTAGCCCGAATATGAGTGACGCTTATTCGGGCTTTTTTTGGTTAAAACTTGCTAAAGTTCTTCTTGTACACAAAAGTAAAAGCGTTCATTATTTAGTCATGTTAAAAAGTTAAGCTATTTTAAACAACTACAGTTGACACCGGTGTCATGTTCATGCGTTAATGCTCTGACACCGGTGTCAAGGTTGTTGTGAGAGGCTCCTTGGTAGCGTACCTTTGAACGGGTAAGTCAAAGATGCTCAGTGCAGTTATTTACGTGGAGTCTGTAATTGCTACTGAGCCTTTATCCTCTAACTAATAGAGATGAGTTAAATTATGTTACATCCTCGTATTCAAGAAGTTACCCAGCGCGTTATTGAACGCAGCAAAAATACCCGTCAAGATTATTTAGATCGTATTTTGCACGCAAAAAAACAAACAAGAGTTCGTGCTGGATTAGGTTGCGGTAATATAGCCCATGTTATGGCTGCTTGTAGCAGCGATGATAAAGCGCGCTTGAAAGCTGATGAACAGCCAAACCTTGCCATTATAAACTCATACAACGATATGCTGTCGGCTCATGTGCCGTATAAAGACTACCCAGATTTAATTAAAGACATTGCTACAAAGTACGATGCTACAGCACAAGTTGCCGGTGGTGTACCCGCAATGTGTGATGGTGTTACGCAAGGGCGTGACGGCATGGAGCTGTCACTTTTTTCTCGCGATGTAATTGCTATGTCTACGGCAATTTCGCTTTCGCACGATGTGTTTGATGGTGTTTTTTGTTTAGGCGTTTGCGACAAAATTGTCCCTGGTTTGTTAATTGGTGCATTGTCATTTGGTCATTTACCTGTGTTCTTTTTGCCAGCAGGGCCAATGCAATCAGGTATTCCTAATAAAGAAAAAGCCCGTATTCGCCAAAAATTTGCACAAGGCTTAGTAAGTCGCGAAGACTTATTAGAGGCCGAAAGCGCCTCTTACCATAGCGCAGGTACGTGTACGTTTTATGGCACAGCAAATTCAAACCAAATGTTAATGGAAATAATGGGTTTGCACCTTCCAGGTAGTTCATTCATTAATCCTTATACAGAGCTTCGTGATGGTCTTACAGGTAATGCTGTAGAAACCATGCTCAAGCAACTTACAGACGACAAAGAAAGCCCGTGTTTAGCTGATGTGATCAGCGAAAAAACAATTATAAACGGCTTAGTGGGTCTTTTATCAACAGGCGGCTCTACAAACCATGCAATTCATATTGTTGCTATTGCTAAAGCTGCGGGCATTCAGGTTACGTGGAAAGACATGTCTGATTTATCAGAAGTTGTTCCACTGCTTACGCGTATTTACCCGAATGGCTCAGCAGATGTAAATCATTTTCAAGCAGCCGGTGGTATGGGTTTCTTAATGCGAGAGCTAGCAAGCGCTGGTTACTTACACACAGACGTTAAAACAATGTTGGGTGATGGCCTTGCGCCTTACATGACAGAGCCTCGTTTAGATAAAGACGAAAGTTTGATTATGAGCAACTCAACCGGCCCAACTAAAATTAAATGGGTAGATTGCCCAGCAAACTCACATGACGAAGAAGTACTTCGCCCAGTGAGCAACCCATTTAGTAAGCAAGGTGGTTTGCAACTGCTTACTGGTAACTTAGGTAAAGCCGTTATTAAAGTGTCAGCGGTTGCTATCGAGCATCAAGTGGTTACTGCGCCTGCAAAAGTATTTAGCTCACAAAGTGCTCTGCAAGATGCATATACGCGTGGTGAATTAAATCAAGACTTTATTGCTGTGCTAAAAGAGCAAGGCCCTAAAGCGAAAGGCATGCCAGAGCTACATAAACTAACGCCAGTAATGGCAACGCTTCAAGATGAAGGTTTTAAAGTCGCCATTGTTACGGATGGCCGTATGTCAGGTGCGTCAGGTAAAGTACCTGCAGCAATTCACTTAGCGCCAGAGGCAGTAGAGGGCGGCATTATCGCTAAAATTCGTGAAGGCGATTTAGTGACGCTTGATGCGCCAAATGGAATACTAAAAGTACATGTTAGCGATGAAGAGCTCGCTAAACGTGAAGCAGAACTAAGTCTGCCAAGTGCAACATTTGGTACAGGTCGCGAATTATTTACTGGATTTAGAAATATCGTAAGCAGTGCCGATTTAGGCGCGAGTGCTTTTGGACTTGAATAAATATTAGCCATACTGGGTAATGAGGAACAAGTAATGAGTATTGAAAAAATCTTAGCATCGGCACCCGTTGTGCCAGTGGTTGTAATCGAAAAATTAGAAGATGCAGCACCACTTGCAAGAGCGTTATTTAACGGTGGCCTAAAAGCCTTGGAAATCACGCTGCGTACGCCTATTGCAGCAGAAGCTGTAAAGCTAATGAAAGCAGCAGTGCCAGAAGCTTATGTGGGTACAGGTACTGTGGTTGATAAAGCGAGCTTTGATGCATCAGTTGCCGCTGGTGCAGATTTTATGGTGAGCCCAGGTGTGAGTGATGAGCTGATTACTTTGGCTAAAACATCAGATATACCATTTTTACCAGGTGCTGCGACGGCAAGTGAAGTTATGCAGTTAGCAAGTCATGGTTTTAAATATTTAAAGTTCTTCCCTGCAGAGGCCGCAGGCGGAACGGCCATGCTTAAGTCAATCGGAGGTCCATTACCTCATATTACTTTTTGCCCTACGGGTGGTATAAGCTTAGCAACGGCACCTAACTATTTAACGCTTAACAACGTTATATGTGTAGGTGGTACATGGATGCTAGATAAACAACTTATAGAAAATAAAGACTGGCAAGCCATCGAAGCGCTTGCTCGCCAAGCAAGTGAACTTAAATAGGAGTCTAAAATGATTAATGTAGCAATTAACGGTTATGGTCGTATCGGTCGCAATGTATTACGTGCACTTTACGAGTCAGCTCAGAACAACGAAATTAAAATTGTCGCAATTAATGATTTAGCACCTGCTAATGTTAATGCACATTTAACGCAATATGATTCTGTACATGGCCAATTTTCTAAAAAAGTAACACTTGAAAACAACACCATGTTAATTGGTGATGACGTAATTACGTTAACGCAAGAGCGCGACCCTGCAAACTTACCATGGAAAGCGCTAAACGTAGATATCGTTTTAGAATGTACTGGCTTTTTTACTGCGCGTAATGATGCTGCAAAACATATTGAAGCAGGCGCTAAAAAAGTAATTGTTTCAGCTCCTGGTAAAGATATGGATGCAACTGTTGTTCATGGCGTTAACAGCGATGTACTAAATGCTGATAGCAACATTATTTCTAATGCGTCTTGTACTACTAACTGTTTAGCACCTCTAGCAAAAGCAATTAACGATACCGTAGGTATCGAACAAGGCAGCATGACGACAATCCATGCCTACACGAACGATCAAAACTTATCTGATGTGTACCATCCAGATCTATACCGTGCGCGCAGTGCAACTCAATCTATGATCCCAACGAAAACGGGTGCAGCTGCTGCGGTAGGTTTGGTATTACCAGAGCTTGCTGGTAAATTAGACGGTATGTCGGTACGTGTACCAACAATCAACGTATCGTTAGTTGATTTTACGTTTATCACTAAACGCGATACAACGGCAGAAGAAATCAATGCAATTATGAAAGAAGCATCGACAGGTTCGATGAAAGATATTTTACAATACAATGAGCTTCCGCTTGTATCTATAGACTTTAATCATAATCCAGCGTCGTCCATCTTTGATTCAACGCAAACTAAAGCAAACGGTAAACTAGTTAAAGTCATGGCTTGGTACGACAATGAATGGGGTTTCTCAAACCGCATGTTAGATCAAGTTAAAGCATTAGGTCAGTACTTATAATTGACCGTGTAAAAGTTTTTGCTTTATCCAACCAAGCCACGTATTGCGTGGCTTTTTTGTACTTGGATTATACGAATACTTGCTAGCAGAGAGGTAGGGGGTGATCTAATTGTATTTTTTATACTCCAAATTTTGTTAATATAGCGACGTGTAAACCAATGGAAATTTCGTTGTACTTAATCAACTCAACGACGCAAGGAATAACAACAATGATCAAAGCTTTATCACGAAAGATATTTCGCACTAATCATCTGCAAATAGGTGAAGGTAATATAAGCGGTTACGTAGCCTGCTTTTTAGCAGTATTGAGTTGCTTAGGCGTATTAGCGTTTCACTTTCCTGAATATTTAACCACGCCAGAGCTACGTAAGAGCTACAGCGTCGATTTTTTACGTCAGCTTATGTTTGCAGCATTATTGCTTTCGGGCAGTTTAGGGTTACTTAACTTTGTACGTAATACCAATAAGCGCTTAGGGGCTACGGCATGGTTTTTTATTTTACTCGCCATTATGTTTGGCGGACCAAACGTTGAAGTAAACGAATTTGCTTCTGATACACCTTATATAGGGCTCGATTGGTTTATTTTAGATTTACTCGGCTCAACACTCATATTTATTGTGATTGAAAAGTTATTTCCTCATCGTAAAGATCAAAAAATATTACGTAGTGAATGGCGAGGAGACTTAAATCACTTTTTTGTAAATCATTTAATTATTGGCTTTGTATTACTCGTTACTAATCACTTTGTGCATTATGGCTTTGGGTGGGCTGTATCGTCGACAATACAAGGTTATATAGAGCAAACACCCTTTGTGGTACAGCTGTTTTTAATTATACTCGTGGCCGATTTAATGCAATATTGGGTGCACCGTGCTTATCATGAAATCCCTTTATTATGGCGCTTTCATGGCGTACATCACAGCGCTAAAGAAATGGATTGGTTAGCGGGCTCTCGCCAACATATTCTTGAAATACTGGTTACGCGCAGCTTAGTGCTCACACCCATATTTGTACTGGGGTTTTCACAGCAAATAATTAGTTTGTACGTAATTATTGTGGGTTTACAGGCGGTATTTAACCATGCAAATGTACGTGTCAAATTTGGTTGGCTAAAATATGTTATGGTTACACCGCAGTTTCATCATTGGCATCATGCGTCAGACAAAGTCGCGATTGACCGAAATTACGCTGCGCATTTTTCGTTTTTAGATTATGTGTTTGGCACGGCTGTTAAAGGCCAAAAAGAGTGGCCACAAGCGTATGGTGTAGTCGGGGATTACATGCCAGTAGGTATGCTTAAACAACAGATTTACCCGTTTAAGCGCACTAAATAACTTCAGTTAATTGAAAAATCATAAACTAAAAAGGGAGCAACGTGTTACACGTTGCTCCCTTTTTTATAATTATTTGGCGTTTAGAATTGCGCGTTATGGTAAACGTTTTGTACGTCGTCGCAATCTTCTAACATGCCTAAAAAGCGTTCCATAATTTCAATGTCTTCACCTTCAATCGGCGTTTCAATTTGTGGCACAAAGCTAATTAGGTCTTCGTCAAATTCAGACACGCCCATTTCTTCAAGCGCTGTACGCGTATTGTTGTACTCTGTGTGAGGAGCAAAAACAGTGACTTTACCGTCATCTACTTCTACATCAGTTACATCAACATCAGCCATCATAAGTGCTTCAAGTACGGCTTCGTCGTCATCACCGTCAAATACAAAAATAGCAAGATGATCAAATAAATGTGAAACAGAGTTTTGAGCGCCAATTTTAGCATTTGCTTTGGTAAAACAAACACGTACATCAGCAAAGGTACGCTTGTTGTTGTCTGTCAAACAGTCAACAATAATCATACAGTTACCTGGGCCATAACCTTCGTAACGGGTTGCTGCGTAGTCTTCACCACCACCGCCTTTTGCTTTATCGATTGCGCGGTCAATAACGTGTGCTGGTACTTGGTCTTTTTTAGCACGTTCAATTAAACGACGTAATGATAAGTTACCATCAGGGTCTACACCGCCGTTTTTAGCACAAATATAAATTTCTTTGCCGTACTTAGAATAAACTTTAGTTTTAGCACCCGCAGTCTTAGCCATTGAATCTTTTTTGTTTTGGTAAGCTCTTCCCATCTGCGTTTCGCCTTAATATATGTAAATAATAGAATAAAATTATAGTGCGTATTCTAAAGGTAAATGCATTCAAGGGCTAGTAAGTAACCTGAACTCTGGATAATAAATCTATCTCGAGCAGCTATTTTCAGCGCTAACTACGTTGAATTTACTTGCAATAGGCCCGCTATTGACGCGTAAATTCGCTTTGTTTTCACTGAAAATCTCTGGCTAGAGAAAAATAAATTTAAATATCACTATGATTCAATACGTTAGTAAATCTCTTAACCAGAGTTCAGGTTAAGTATTATATACAAATAAAAAGAGCACCAACTAAGTCAGTGCTCTAAGGGAGAATAATATTAAATGGATTTAAAAGTTATACCTAGCGGTAAAGCGAACGCTTCTTGGAGCTTGGTAGGCTGTTGGTGCAAGGAAGTTTGGATTTACGTCTGTACTTCCTTGAGACTTATCTTTTGTTTGATTATATTCAGTCACTTTATCTACATTAAGTAAGTTAAATACATCCATTTTTAAAGTGAGTTTATTATCTGCCCAATCAGGAACATACGTTACACCCGCATCGAGCATATAGATCCAGTCTGTTGTTCCATAGTCACCACGGTTAGTTAGTTCACCACCGCAATAGAAACTAGAAGCACCGTAACGTTTAAAGTTAGGCTCATCATAAATAGTGTTACCATCACCTTTATTCATATCATCAGTTGGAATATAACCAGTACAGCTAAGAGGAGTACCTGACATCATATTCATATTTGCTGTTAAAGTAATTTCTTCAGTTACTTTATAAGCACCATAAGCTTTAAACTGGTGGCGGCGATCATTTGGTAAGTATCCATCAGAGCCATCTTGAAACTTTTTATGATCAAAATCTTGAGTTGCGCCAGCATCTTCTTGTCCAAGAGTTGAATTTACATAGCCTTCTATATTCCCATCACTTTTTGAATATACGTAAGAAATATTTGTGTACCAACCATCTGAAAATGCTCTCTCTAATGTAAATTCTAGGCCTTTATAACTTCTTTTGTACTTAGGAAGATCAAAGTATTTATTTGAAACTGTTTGCTCTGTTACTTTCCCATCCCCATTGATATCCATAAACACCTTCAGATCTTTACCAGGATTTACCAGTAAACAACCTGCTGTCGACTTCACATCAAAGCCACCTTTGGGCGTTGCCCAGCCATTTGCTTCGTTTGCAACTGGAATATCTTCTGCTTCAGCCCATTTGAAAAAACCATCATGAGAACACATGTCATCCATACCATTTTGAACTTTACGGTACATAAACTTCACACCAGCGGTCCAATTATCAGAAACTTGCTGTTGATAACCTAGAATAAATTCATCTTGATGCATAGGATCTAAATCAGCGACAGCGATTGTTCTAGGGTCGGGGACTTGTAAATCGTTATAGCCGGTACCAATTTCTGTACCTAGGTTTATTGGTTCTCCAGTGGCAGGATTAAAACCGTCAACATAATAAAAATGCTCTGATGAGGATTCTAAACGTGTTGCTCTAATATTTGTATTACCAGCGATAGGGATATAATAGCGACCTAGAGTACCGTAAAGTTTTTTAGATGAATCACCGTCTATATCCCAAGAGAAACCAGTTCTTGGTGCGATTAAGTCATCAGCTTCTACGAATACTTCACCATTAGCGGCATAGTTAGTGAAAGTTTCATTACGGATACCAAAATACAGAAGTAGCTCGTCGGTTACTTGCCAATTATCTTCAATATAAAAGGCCGTATTTTCTACTTTAAAGTTGCCAGATTTGCTATCGTTAGTACGTACACGAACTGCCTTAGTACCAAGTGGAAGGTCAACGCCATTTATACCTGTAGATGAATAACCCCCTTCACTAACATCAATGTAGCGATAGTAATTACTACCAGTATAAGAAGAGCCTATTGTAAATGAAGTATATTCTTCATTATTATAACCAGCCCTAATATTATGATCGCCTAAAGTATAATCTAAATCAATTTTATAACTTTTACGCTCGTCACGGTCTGAATCGGCATCAAGAGCACCTATTTCAGTTTGTGATGGATTAAAACAACCAATATTTTTACGTGCTGAAAATGAAACGCCAAAGGTATCATAGGCTAAAGCACATAGAGCCGCTTCTGGATCAGGATTACGTGGGTTTTTATTTTCTTCTTTATTTTCAAGTTCGCCATACATCAAACTCAATGATAGATTATCTGTTATGTGACCATTATAATTTATGATGAATATATCACCGCCATTTTCTTCAGTATAACTAGACGTTTCATTGCCATGCTGACCTGTGTAAAATTGATCAGCAGGGTTAGCATAATATGTTCTGTCTATTTTAGTTTCATTTTGTATGTAAGTACCTGAAAGGATGTGGTTATCAGTAATATACCAATCTAGGGTCACAATACCATTTGGGTTTGTAATAGAGCGGTTATTACTCGTATCACGCTTATAGTAATCTCGTTCGTCATCCTGAAACTCGACATTGGCGTATATAAAAAGCGCATCTTCGATTAATGGGCCGCCAGCCGAAAAGTTATAATTTAAACTATTTCTATAATTATCAGAGTTATATCCTGCATATACTATTTCATCACTAGGAGTACGATCAACGGTGTCTATTCCTGATTCTCTCAGGCTATCTGGAGTGTAATAAACAGCTCCACCAAATTGCCATTCGTTAGTTCCTTTTTTAGTAATTACATTTGTTATACCACCAAGCGAACGGCCAAACTCTGCTCCATAACCACCTGTTTTAACTTGTGTTTGTCCGATAGCATCGAAAGGTAACTCAGCAAAGCTTAGTAAAGTACGTAAACTTGTTACATCAAAGCCATTAATGTAAAAACCATTTTCACCAACAGATGAGCCACCAAAAGAGGGTAGGTTACCAAAATCATCATCGCCGGGGACTGTACCTGGTGTCAAAAGTGCGATGGCGGTTGAATCTCGGCCTATAGGTAATAACTCAATCTGCTCTTGACTAAAAACCATCGTTGATTCAACAGAGCTTGTATCTATAGCACGTATTTTTGAAGCGAAGACTTGAATAATCTCAGTGCTCTGATCAAAAAGAACTGAACTACCAGTGCCGAGTGTTACTAAAATTTCACGGGAAATTCCATTACTGCTTGTTACTGTATACCTACCTGTAGGCACATCTTTAAAGTTAAAACGGCCATCAGCGCCAACAATAACTTTACGACTTAGCCCTGTAGCTTGGTTTTTAAATGTGACAGTCGCACCAGTTTTTGCTTGACCATATATTGAACCTGATGTGTTTGAGGCGGCTAATACTGTAGGCGCTGTTATCGCCATTGCAGTCGATATAGCTAATGCAGATAAAGAACGCTTAAAGTTTTTATTAATTTTTTTTTTCATATTTTATCCCAAAATTGAAAAGTTATTATTAATAGAGTCTATGTTTCTATTTTGTGTATATTAATTTACATCTTGTTAACTATATTTGCAATATGTTATTTTTTTGTTATCAATTGGGTCTTTGATTATTTACTGTTGGTGTGTTCGCTGTTGTTCAGTTTTTTATAAAAAGCTATTAGGATTGATTGGATTATGAGCGGTAAGGAACTATTGATTTTGCAGCATACTGTTTGGTATTTAGGCAAGGCAGAGCCTATGGTGTGTGGTTATTCCCCATAAATAGGCAATAAAGCAGCATAAATGACAAACATGCGCTGTCCTTTGGGTTCTTTCTAGGGGCAATTTACTCTTTGTTGCTCGGTTTTTACTTAGCCCACTCGATTACAAACCTCGCGCCGCGATTAAATCGCCCCTAGATTGAACAAATTTTAATCCTGAAAGGTCAACAGACCCTAGGATCTTCGTATATTAAAAAACGAGTGCGGAAAATTTACCTCAAAGCAGTTACCTAATTTATATGCTGTATATTTTTAAGGTAACGGCTTCGCTTTTGATTTTTTGAGGCTTTTAAAAACGTAATTTTATTAATCTTCTTGTTGCTGTAATAACCACATTTGTGAGTATTGGCCTTTGTGTATTAATAGCTCTGCGTGAGTACCTTGTTCAACTAATTCGCCTTTGCTAAATACCAGTATGTTATCGGCATCGGTAATAGTAGATAACCTATGGGCTATAACGACACTTGTATGATTTTGTGCAACTTCACGCATTGCCGCGAGTATTGCTTGCTCAGAATGAGAGTCGAGTGCCGATGTTGCTTCATCAAAAATTAAAATAGGGGACTTTTTCAAAATAGCGCGTGCAATGGCAATACGCTGTTTTTCGCCGCCGGATACTTTTAAACCACGTTCGCCAACCAGTGTTTTATCGCCTTTATCAAGTGTCGCTATAAAGTCTTTTAAGTGCGCCATTGCAATGGCTTCGTCAATTTCAGCATCGCTTGCTGATGGCCTGCCGTAAGCAATATTTTCACGAATAGTAGTGTTAAACAGCACGGTGTCTTGCGGCACAATAGCAATGGCTTTTCGTAAACTATTAAGTGTTACTGAGTTTATTGCTTGATTATCGATACTAATTTCACCAGCGCTTACATCATAAAAACGATAAAGCAGTCGGGCCAATGAGCTTTTACCTGCACCACTGGCACCAACAATGGCTACTTTGCTGCCAGCTTTAACACTAAAACTAAGGTTATTAAGAATAGGCCGATGCGTATCGTAACTAAAACTTACATTATTAAATGTTATTTCACCATGGCTAATATTGAGCTCTTGAGCATTAAGTGCATCGGTTATTTGTGGTTTTTTATTAAGTAGTCCAAGCATATTTTCAAGGTCGGTTAGCGCGCGTCTTATTTCGCGGTACACAAAACCTAAAAAGTTAAGCGGTAAAAATAGCTGAATCATGTATGCGTTAATCATCACAAGTTCACCAATAGAGAGCGTACCTGCGACTACTTCGGTTGAGCCCAACCACATTAACGCGGTAATAGCACAAGCAATAATGAGTGCTTGGCCTGAGTTGAGAGCGAGCAACGACATTCTATTTTTTAAACGGGCTTTTTCCCAGTTTGCTAAAAAGGTGTCGTACGTTTTTGCTTCAAACTGCTCATTATTAAAATACTTTACAGTTTCATAATTAAGTAAGCTGTCTATAGCACGGGTATTACTTTGATTGTCGGCAGCATTTGCTTCTCTAATAAAGCGGTTTCTCCACTGGGTAACCACCACAGTAAAGGTAATGTAATAAGCGCAAACCAAACAGAAAACAACGTGCCAAAAATAATCGCAACGGTCAGTATTTCAAACAAAGTAGGCACAATGTTAAACATTAAAAAACGCATTAAAAAGCTTAAACCGCTAGTACCGCGCTCTATATCACGGCTAATACCGCCGGTTTGCCTGTCTAAATGAAAGGCTAGCTCAAGTGAATGCAAATGCTTAAATACCTTTAAACCAATATCGCGTATGGCGTGCTCGGTTACGCGCGAAAATACAGCATCTCTTATTTCACCTAAAAATACGCTAGCAAAACGTAGCGCACCGTACATCAACAATAATAAAGCAGGAATAACTAACAGTGGGTTAATTGACTTATCAACCGAGTCTATTATTTCTTTAAGCGCCCAAGGCATTAACAGCGTGGCACCTTTTGCGCCTATAAGCGCCATAAGTGCAATAAAAACACGGCCTTTAAATTTTGTAAGGTAGGGCCACAGTGTTTTTACACTTTGGCGTAAATTCATGGCGTCTGGTCGTTTTTCACTGCTTTGTCTGGGGCGCATTAAAAGTCTCAGTAAAATTATATAGTAAATAGCTAAGGGCTATTGTATTTCAAATACTAGCCCTTATATACTACGCATCCCTTATTTTAGTTTTAAAACGTGAATGTTTAAATTTAGAGTGTTTTTAACTGCCTTTTTGCTACTTGCTGCACTTTTTAGTGTGCAGAGCAATGCAATGGGCGTCTCACAAAATTTAAATATAAATGTTAGTACGCAGGCTTCGCTTACTCATATTGGCGATTTAACTAAAATACAGCTTGCTACTGAGTCTGTAGATACTCCACAACATAAAAAAACACATCAAACCGATTTTGATGTGCATCAACCACGGTTGACGGCACATAATTCGTCGTTTTTTTTACTTAATGTGCAAGCAGAGCCAGAATACGATGTGGTTTTTGAATTTTTTTCTCAAAACCTTGTTAGGCATATATTTTTACGACCAAGGGCGGTGAATCCTATACAGCCTTGGTATACGCTTGTCACTAATAGTAATAAGTCACGCTTGAGTGGCTGGAAAGATGCAAATTTACTGTATCGGGCTGTAACGACTTACCACGTTTAATTTTCCTTATTTAATTTTATTAGGTTACAACGTTTAACGTTTTAGCCTGCAGATTAATTGTGCTTTTAGAAAGTACGTTATCAGTTAATGGCTGATAGTAAGGAAAAAACATGTTAAGTTTTAAAAAAGATAAAAAGCCGTCTACGGCTAAGTTTAAATTAAGCTATATAGCCATGCTAATAGTATTGGTGTTATTAGCTATCAGCGCATTACCAAACCTATATCCAAATAAATCGTGGTTGCACATCAGTGCTACCCCGCACAGCGAAACACAATTTTTACCGAGCACTAAAACCCTAGTTACCTTTTTAAATAATCAAGGGCTAGAGGTTGAGCAGGGCTTAGATAAGCACTCAACTATTAATCTACTTTTAAACGAGCCAACCAAAAGCGCTCAGGCGCAAGCGGCTATAAAAGCACACTACCCAAACACGCAAGTTAAAATTGTTGAGCATGCAACCAGCCCTACATGGTTACAAGACTTTGGTTTATCACCAATAAAGCTTGGCCTTGATTTAAATGGCGGTGTGCTATTTGTACTAGACGTAGATTTAGATAAAGCCGTTGATGAGCAATTAGTCAGTGCGTATCTACAAGCTAAATCGATCATCATTAAGCAAAAAGCACATGGCGTAAAAGCGCAGCAAACTCAGCACGGGTTTGAAATAAACGCATTGCCTAATGCAGCCGACAAGTTAGCCCCCGTTATTGAAGAGTTGCAAAGCCGCTTTGCTAATTTAGCCGTGGTAACAAGCTATAATGGCAGCGTTAAAACCGCCAGATTTAGTTATTCAGAGCAAGGGCGCAGTAGCTTTGACAAAGAAGTCATGGGGCAAACACTTACAACCCTTCGCTCACGTATTGAAGAATTAGGTATTACCGAAGCCGTAACACAGCGACAAGGTAAGCACCGTATTCGTATAGAACTACCAGGCGTGCAAGATCCTAGCGAAGCCAAGCGTATTATCGGTGCAACCGCATCGCTTGGCTTTTATCAATTAAAAGAAATTGGCGGACAAACATTTAATATGCAATCGGGTGGGACTATAAAGCTCGATCCTGTACCAATCTTTACGGGGGATCATATTAATAATGCCAATATAGGCCGCGACGATTGGGGTAAACCATTGGTACAACTAAGTTTAGATGGCCAAGGCGGCGATGCGATGTCGGCGTTTTCAAAAGCCAATATTGGTAAGCCAATGGCGACGGTTTACTCTGAATATTCTCAAAATGCTAAAGGCGAAGTAGTTAAAAAAAGCGACGTTATTAACGTTGCCAATATTGCTCAGCATTTAAGTTCGCGTTTTAGTATC
The DNA here is from genome assembly GCF_014905615.1 of Pseudoalteromonas aliena SW19. NCBI lineage: Bacteria > Pseudomonadati > Pseudomonadota > Gammaproteobacteria > Alteromonadales > Pseudoalteromonadaceae > Pseudoalteromonas > Pseudoalteromonas aliena. The sequence continues at coordinate 412,429 of NZ_AQGU01000025.1, read as the reverse complement.
ACCAATATGAAAAGCCAACAAGCTGCAGCCGATCTAGCATTGTTACTACGTGCAGGCTCACTTACAGCACCCGTTACAATTGTGCACGAACAAACAATAGGGCCAAGCCTCGGTCAAGAAAACATTAGTAATGGCTTCGCCGCGCTTATGTTAGGGATGGGTATTACTCTTGCATTTATGGCGCTTTGGTATCGCCGTTTGGGTCTTATTGCAAACGTGGCACTTATATTAAATTTAACGTCGCTTGTAGGCTTAATGTCATTATTACCAGGGGTTGTGTTAACGCTACCAGGTATCGCAGGCCTAGTACTAACCATAGGTATGGCGGTAGACACTAACGTAATAATATTTGAACGCATTAAAGAAGAACGTCGCCAAGGCCGTGCACCATATCAGGCTATTCAAGAGGGTTATAAACAAGCCGCAAATACAATATTTGATGCCAATATAACCACCATGATCACCGCACTTATTTTATACGGCATAGGCTACGGGCCCGTTAAAGGTTTTGCCATTACACTCGCACTGGGGCTTTTAACGTCTGTATTTACAGGTGTGTACGTATCAAAAATATTAAGCCAAACGTTGTATTTAAAAATGGGTAAAAAAGCAGGAGTAAAAGCACATGCTTAATTATTTTTTGAAAGGCGAGGCGGGCACACGTTTACGCTTTATGGGCATGCTTTTAAGCGCCATGTTAGTACTGCTATCAGTAGTTACGCTTGCGCAAAAAGGTTTAAATTTTGGCCTAGACTTTACTGGTGGCTATTTAACAGAGTTTACAACCAGCCAAAGCGTTGAACTAAAAGAGCTTCAATCGTTTATTGCTAAAAATCACAACGGTGAGTTTGAGCTAACCGCGCAAGGTAATAGCCATTTTCAATTAAGAGAAGCGCCAAGTGCATCAACAACAGCTAATAACCTTGATTGGCAAAGCGCCGTTACACAAAATGATGATATAAACGCACAGGTTTTATCCTCGGCCTATATTGGCTCACAAGTGGGCGATGAGTTATTTGATCAAGGCTGTTTAGCCATGTTTGCTGCAATGATTGCGGTAATGATTTACCTTGCAGTGCGTTTTGAGTGGCGCTTAGCACTCGGCTCTGTGGTAGCACTAGTGCACGATTTAATACTTGTACTTGGGTTATTTTCACTATTACAAATTGAGTTTAACCTAACCGTGCTGGCCAGCTTACTGGCTATTATTGGTTACTCACTTAACGACTCAATAATAGTAGGGGATAGAGTGCGCGAGCTTTTACGTGTTCAATCGAACAATGTACTTAGCCCAGCGACTATTATTAATAATGCGATTAAAAGTACGCTAACACGTACCTTAATAACGTCGGGTACCACACTTGCAACGGTTGCCAGCGTTTGGTTACTTGCAGGCGCACCACTGCAAGGCTTTGCTATTGCATTATTTACCGGCATTGTAGTGGGTACGTTCTCGTCTATTTGTATAGCGGCAACCTTGCCGGAGCTATTGGGCTTAAGCGCTAAAAACTACGAAGTTAAAGTAGATGTCCACACGCAAACATTATTAGATATGCCATAGGTTTTTTAATAAACGAAAAGAGTATTTTTAAAGGTAACTATCCCAATCAAACTTGCGGGGTTTAAAATAATGGTTTTAAACCCCGCAAAAATGTTAAACTAGTTGCCTTATTTTTACAGCCTGTATTGTATTAATCCCCATGAATAAAGCCCACGTTATCGAACATCTTCGTTTTGCACTAGAAGCGCAGCTTACAACAGCAAAAGTAGCGGCAAAAACCGCGCACGATACCGCCACACATGAAGAAAACATAGCCGAAAACAAATACGATACTCTAGGGCTCGAAGCCGCTTATTTAGCACAAGGCCAAGCCCAGCGTGTAAACGATTGCTATAAAAACATAGAATTGTTTGAGCCTGTCTTTAACGAAAAACCAACCGACAAAATAGCTATCGGTTCGCTGGTATGTTTAGAAGATGATAACGCAGCGCAAAAATGGTTTTATTTAGGCCCCGCAGCAGGTGGTTTAACAGTAAATGTTAAACAACATGCAATTGCTGTTGTAACACCCGGCGCACCAATGGGTAAGCAGTTATTAAATAAACAAATTGATGATGAAATTACGTTAACAATTGCAGACGTAGCCCACGAATATATGGTGGTAGAGATTTTATAAGGTTTGGTTTTTTAAGCGAAGCGCCATTGAATAAAGCACAAGGCAATTATTAAAACTTTCCCTATCAACCATTTAATTATTGGATGATATTTATTCTCTATACTAGTTAAATTAAACTGTTTATATATACAGTCTTAAATGCTAGCAGCCATTAGGGCCATAAACTAACGATACCTCAAAACGAATTGCTCATGAAAAAATCATGGTGCGTACACAGCAAGGTGAATTTGACCGAGCCGAAAACGGTGTTGAAATACCTTGGGCGCTACACACGTAAAGGCATGTTGCATGAAGGACGACTCAAGCAGGTAACAAAAGAAAGTGTCACGTTTAGCTATAAAGACTACCGAGACAGCAAAATAAAGCGAATGACATTAACGGGCATAGAATTTATCAGGCGCTATTTACTGCATGTGCTCCCAAGTGGATTTATGCGAATACGACACTACGGTTTTTTAGCCAGTGCGTGTAGAGCCAAAAAGCGGGATATTATCAGCGCACAAATAGGTAAGTATGAGGCTGTAAATCAAGGAAAGTCAGAGACACCAGTGCCGGTTAGCGTTAATTGGCCGTGTCCATCATGTAAGCAAGGGCGGCTGATACTGAAAAGCCTTTGTATAAAGGATGCAAAAATAGACGGCCTAGCGACGGGAAGCATCATAATGAATAGTGGTTAATAGTAAGTCGAACCGTTAACAATAACTCGTTAACTAAGTTGGTGTAACAGAGGATCAGCTTAGATGTGGTGCTGCCTAAAATAAGCAAAAAAGATAACAGCAGGCAGAAACGCTATAAAAAAGCGTAGAAATAAAATTAATGAACAGTAACTAACCCGTCTAGTAGTAAAAGGGTGTCCAATAAAACTGCAATCAACGACTTCCCTAAAAAAGAGAATTCCTATAGCATTAAGCATACCAATAAAAATGTTGAGTGAGGAGTATGCTTCGTTCAACAAGGTATTTATACGATACAAACAACGTAACGTATAAATACTAAGACGTTAGGTGTTAATTTAGATATAGTGGGTTCAAATGACTTTAATAGTGGCTAGAAAAATAGGAAATAAAATAATCATAAATAGTGACACCCGTCTTACTTATCCTAAAGTCGATCAATATGATCCGGATCCTAAAAGAATTCAACATCATAGGCCTAGTGAAGGAACAATAAAGACTATCAACCTAACACCTGACGTCAACCTATCGTTTGCGGGGAATGTTTCGATTGCAGAAAGGGTGCTTTCTTATTTTCCGGGTAAAATTGGTGAAAGAGTTGAGTTCAATATAAATAATCTTATTGGTCACCTTCATTATCTACATATTGAATCTAACCAAGAAACTGATTTTATATTGTCTATTGGCTCTCCTGAAGAGAGTCACAGTAAAATATTTTCCATTAAGGATGGAAGTGTTTCTGACGTTAATGTCGCCTGGATTGGTTCATATGATGCTTTTAGAATATATCAAGAAACTTTCATTAAGTTATCAGGTCAAAATAAATTGAATGATCACATGAGTAAAGATTCTTCTACACTGATATTTACTGCTGCAATGCCAACGCAAGATAAAGAGTTGAACGAAATTTATACTCGTTCCCATTTTGCTATGCGTGATGTGGTTTGGGGTGAAAAAATCGAAGATGTAGGTGGATTTGTTATATCTTCAGTATTTAACGGTTATAGTTTTAAGTATTGTGGTTATTTTGAATGCTATCCAATAGGTTTTGGTAGAACTAAATCTCTATTAAAGGGGGTATCAACTATCCCTGTAGGTAGTAATCGTGAAGGCTCTTTTGCTGTAAGTGTAGGAAGCTCAGTAATCTATAGGCTGCCTATTTATTTTCCGCACGGGAACTTTGGCATGATTTACTCAAGAGAGCAGAGTGCATTAATGGAACCCATGACATTTTGTGATGTATCAGCGAAAGACTTTCAAGAAATTTTACGCATTAAAGGGATACCTGACCATTTGTCAATTATAAATTTTGAAGATGATTCATTTACTTTTGGAAAAAACACCTAACAATTGCATCAACACGATTTGCTACATTCGGCGTTGTCAGTTTGCCTTTAGTTTCAGTGATTAAGGCAGTAAAATTCAGCTAAGTCTGTATCGTAGCAAACGTGTTATGCAGGCGTTGAGGCTGTAGAATTACTCTTTTTAGGAACGTATTCTACTATTTCAAATTGATTGCTTTTTAACCTTGAGTCCATCTGTTCGCTGTGATCTAATAGATATTATTCACCCACGGTAAACTGTTATGGCTAACTACAAGCCTGACTTATCCTGTCAAAATAAATTCATTCCTATCAATTTCGCTGAGCAAATTCTGCCTGGCACTTTTGAGTATGCCCTTTGTTATATTGTCGAAAATAAACTCGATTTATCGGGATTTGACGCGTGGTACAACAATGACAAAACGGGCGCGGCGGCGTATCCACCTTCGGTAATGCTAAAGATTATTTTACTGGGCTATGCACATGGTTTGATCAGTAGCCGTCGGATTGCAAAGGCTTGCGAGCATAATATTTTATTTATGAGTGTGTCGGGTGATATCCAGCCGCATTACACATCTATAGCGGGTTTTGTGGCTAAAATGCATGAACAGATTGAGCCGCTTTTTACGCAAGTGCTGATGATATGTGATGAAGAAGGCTTGATAGGCCGTAACATGTTTGCCATTGATGGGTGTAAATTAAAGTCCAATGCGAGTAAAGAGTGGAGTGGCACATTCGATGAGTTAGGTCGCAAAAAAGCAAAACTAGAACGCGCAAGCAAACGTATTATTGAACGCCACCAATCACAAGATGGGCTGGGCGAAGAATTGATAACTCAGGATTTAAAACAAAAAGAAAAGCTAGATAAAAGTGCAGGTAAAATTACCGAGTTCTTAGCCACTCACAAAGAAAAAATAGGCAGTAAAGGCAAGCCTGTTAAAAGTAATATCACTGATCCAGATAGTGCGAAAATGACCACGTCAAAAGGGACAATTCAAGGCTACAACGGCATCGCGATTAATGACGATAAACACCAAATCATCCTACAAGCACAAGCGTGGGGCTCAGTGGGTGAGCAACAAACTCTACAGCCAGCTGTTAAGCAATTAAAACAACAGCTCGATAAATTAAACACTGACAAACCCAAAGACGAGCACACGATTAAATTCACCGCAGACAGTGGGTTTAACAGCGAAGTGAACCTTGAATATATGGCGAAAAGTGGGTTTGATAGCTACATTGCGGATAACCAATTTAGAAAACGAAATCCGCTGTTTAAAGACAGCGAAACATACGAAACAGAGCAAGAAAAGCGTCGACTAAAACGCAGTAAAGGCAAGCCACGATTATTTACCTCAGACGATTTTCATTATGATGAAGCAACCCAAGCATGCCGCTGCCCCGCAGGCAATGATATGTGGCGAAGTGGGGTTAATGTAAAAAGTCATAACCAACAATACACGCGATTCTGCGGTTACTTAAAAGATTGCAAAGTATGCCCACTACAACAGCAATGTATGCGAAAGCCACCTATAAAAACAGGGCAGCAAGTACAGTCTATAAATAATGAATCACGCAAAAAGCTGAGCTATGTTGATAAGATGAAAGTAAAAATAGACAGCCCAATAGGGCGACGACAATACAGTAATTGATTGAATCAAAATAGGAACTCAGCTATGGTTTGCTTATCAATAAAAACAAATAAAAAAACGAGTAAAACTACAGGCTCGTTAGTAGCACTGGGAGCTTGTTCAGTTTTGAAATTTCTAATAATGTTTTCACCGTGCTTCGTATATTGGTTTTACTATGTTTATGAAGCAGAATTACCTTTCAAGATTCCTTTTAAATCTTTTTTTAGTAGTGATGAACGTTACGATGCAGAAAAAAATATTTATAAAGATGTGCCTTTTAGTGTCATAAGAGAAAGTGAACAGAAAAGACTAAAAGCAACCTTAATTGCACTAATAATACCTATTGTTCTATGTGTAGTTGCATGGTTTTATGATGCGAAAAACTCAGAATCATTAGTTAGCTTTTTATTATTTACCTGTTCAGCTCCATTCATGATTTTTTTAAAGGGAGTTTCGGAATTTTATTATACGTGTACATATTTTAAGGAGCAGTGAGTGTGCTACTAACAAAAACATTATAGTGGGAATTTAAAACCCCCATATGTTAAGCGTTATGTGATTCGGATAGTTTGTCGCAAATAAATATATAATTAATGGAATATCTATAAATGAATAAATTGAGTAAAGAATATTTAGCTGAATGTAAAAATGCTCTTAATATGGAGTAAGCTCACAGCTTATCAACAACAGATAATTGGGCGCATGTTAATAGAGAACTTGTCCATCAAGACTGGGATATTCTGTATAAAAAATTAGCAGAGTACGTTGATGAAACAGCCGTTGATAATCACAGTGTTCAAGCATTAATGAAAGAGCACTTTGAAATAGCTTGTCGTTTCTATACCCCAACCAAAGAAGCATATATAGGCATGGGAATATTTTATAAAGAAAATGACGATATGAAAATTTTTCATAATTCGTATCACCCAGAAATGGTTAATTATTTAGGTGATGCAATTATCCATTACGCAGGTAGTCATTTATAAAATCACATAACAAGCAAATTAATCAGGACAAATAACAGTTGGTTTTTGCTCCTGCGTCGCTTATTTTAACCAACTGATATTTGTCCATTATTTGGGCGTTGGTTTAAACGGGTATCTAGAAACAATGAAATTTAACATTAATAAAATAGAGCAGAACCGATTATATGGTGAATTAAGCCACTTTTATCCCTATGTGATAGTGAGAGAAGATTACGAACCAGAAGCAAGCTATTGGCATTCAATATTAAAATATTATTTCCCAGCTCGAAAAGTGAAATTATTAGAGATGGCTTCAGGACCTGGTTATTTGATTTCTTACTTATCAGAGTGCGTTGATGCTGAAGTGGTTGATTTATCTGAAGAAATGCTGTGTCAGTGTGGTTCTTTGAATCCTAGAGTGAAATGCCATAAAGGCGACATGAGAAACATTCGCTTGGAAAATAAATATGATGCTGTATTAGTGCATGATGGAATCGGACATATCGACACTGTCGATGGAATTAATGATGTCTGTGTTACAGCATCCGCTCATTTAGTTCAAGGTGGATTATTTATGTTATCGCCAGAATTTGATGCAGATGAATTTACTAAACCGATGATATATCATGTCACTCGGAAAACACCGTTTGGTTTACTCACCATAATTGACTATATTAATAAATCATCATCAAACACCAATATATTACAAACAACCACATCGTATATATTAGATAATGAGGAAGGGACAAATTTTGATTTTGATAGTATGACTTTAGGCTTATTTGGTGCAAATGTTTATAAAACATCGATGGAAAAAGCAGGGTTTGATGTAACTATTGATAGGAAGCCAAAGGACTCATCAGGAGAAACAAGAACAGTTTTAATCGGAGTCAAAAAATAAACTAACAAAACGCCCTGAGGAGTACAGTAAGCGCTAAAGCTCACTTTCCACCGCAAATTTTAACAGCGGTGAACCCCTTACTTTTCAATGCAGTTAAGTAAGTTGATTCATCGTAGGGCGTATGTGTTTTCCAGCACCTAAATAGGATTCGTATCCACTTAAATACCAATGATCTAATGGTGGTAGTTCTTAATTTATAAGCGTGGGTTTTCCTTTGGCTTCTTGCTGCCAACTATCGTGGCCAACTATCGTGGCCAAGTAACGATGCTTTAGCCCAAAATGAATAACACACAGATAATCCTGCCCATCCCACAAATGTTTGCCTTAAAAATTTAGTCAAGAGTATCGCCAGTATATCCATTCCTTCTTGTCACTGCGCTCGGTTACTGGAGCAATGTCTGCGTATTTGTGTATGTCATCGGCGCACTTATAACGGTCACGATTTGACCTCATTGCAGCTAATAATCGAGGCGCTAATTGTGGCACCGCACCAGGTAAGCTATCAAAAATAGCGCGATCTTTATGTTACTTATAAAGCGTTTTAATTTCGTCATCAAATCGTGTTATTGCCATACCAGCGCTCAACTACGCTTGACATATGCAAAAGAAGGCAAGCGAGGGCATATTGAAAGTACACACTTACACTTACACTTACTCGAAAGAGTCAATATTTCCCCTGAAAACTGGTTAAAACTCACCACACAATTTACACGCGTATTTCACGGTGCAGTAGGCAGACCGTCATTACAAGTAAGTTATTGTGAAAATCTAAATCTAAATCTAAATCTAAATCTAAATCTAAATCTAAATCGAGAACGGCGGGTGAATAGCAGTAACTGCGAAAAGCTACTCGCATAAAACCTTAACTACTCAGTAAAAATTAAAACTGCAAAGGTGCAGTTATTTTCATGCTCATAATTCAGGTCTAATGGAGTTAATGACTTATTTTGTGGATGAAAATAACCTAGCGATAAAAGATAAATTATTAACCTAAAAAGTAGATTGAATGGAACAGTTTTGTTTTTCAATTAGATTGGCTGTCTAGTTTAGTCGTGTTAACCAAAGTACGTGTAATGCATTGTAATATCAATTGCGAATAAGCTGCTATATTTTAAGCTGGCTAGAAATAATTTAGCTTACATTTAATATATTTTTAATTTACTAGACGGAGTGACTTCGATGCGTGTAAGGAAAAATGCCAGTGAAATAACTGACGATACACTACTTTGGTATTCAAGAGCAGTAGAAGCAATGAAGAAAAAAGATATTACTGACCCAACAAGTTGGTGGTATCAAGGTGCTATTCATGGTTATGGATTAGATAAAAGTGCTAACTTAGCTCTAGGCGAAAGTTGGAGCCAGTTTAGTATTTGGCAGCAAGCCCAAGGCTTCCCACCACCTAATTCGCTTGTTCACAGCCAATTTTGGCAACAATGTCAGCATGGTACATGGTATTTTTTACCTTGGCATAGAATGTATCTGCAATTTTTTGAAGCGATTGTGGCAAAAACGGTTATAGAGTTAGGTGGACCTGAAAATTGGACTTTACCTTACTGGAACTACTGTGATGCAAATAACCCTGCGCTCAATGATGATCAGCAACTGCAAGCGTTAAATTTACCTACAGAATTTGGCACAAAGCAGCCAACCCCTGACTTTACAGGATTATGGATGGAAGAAAGAGCGCAATATACGCTCAGCTCTAAACAGGATGCGAGTTGTGAAGCGGCTCTTGCACTAGAGCACTTCACAACTGTGCAACCTTCACAAAGTTTTGGAGGTGTTAAAACTGGGTTTAGTCACGATTCAGGCACTTTTGGTAAATTAGAAAATAACCCGCACAACTTAATCCATGTTGATATTGGCGGAGCGATGGGTGATCCAAATACAGCTGCTTTAGATCCTATTTTTTGGTTACATCACGCAAACATTGACCGCTTATGGCAGAGCTGGATTGACCAAGGTCGAGAGAACACTAGCGACTCTAGTTGGCTTGATCAAGCATTTGATTTTCATGATGCTAAAGCTAACCCTGTAAGTGTTAAAGTTAAGGATGTATTGTCTACAGAGGCGCTTGGGTACACCTATAGTGAGAATTATCCTGATGTGAAGTCGCATGATGGTAATAAGGTATCTGCATTGATTTCATTGGAAGGAAATGAAATGTTTGACACTATTGCTGCAACAACAAAGTCTTTCTCGTTGAGTTCGAAATCGACGTCTGCAAAACTTGAGTTCCTACCAGAAAAGCAACAGGTTGCTAAAGTATCTGCATTGGCCACTTTAACTACTCAAAGGTCGAGTCAAGTTATTATCGCTCTAGATAACATTACAGGTTCGGGTGTAGTTGGGCCTGTTAACGTGTTTGTGAAAACGTTTGCAAGTTCCGAGCGTGTTTTCGTAGGTAAAATAGGGTTGTTTGGTTTAACACAGGCTTCTACAGCAAGTGTACGTCATGCGGGAACTGGTCTTAATGTCGAGCTTGATGCTACCGAAGCGCTTGAACAACTTCGTAAGCAATCGGGTTGGAAAATTGAAGACTTACGAATTGAAATTGAGCCGAATAGGGAGCTTGGTGAGGCCAATGTAATAGTAGGTCGAGTAAGTATTAAAGCTGAGGTTTGATAATACGCTATGCTTACCCCGTCTAGAAGAAGGGTTAGCTACTTAAAAGTAGCTAACCCACATTGGTTTGTACTTGTATTTGCTGCTTTGCTTTGGGTTTATTATGTATGGCAGCAATTGAGTATAGGGAATGCACCTCATCATCAACATATGCACCATGGTATGCATGCAAATACAGAGTCTTCTTTGTTGAAACTGGCATTCGATTGGATGGTTATGGTTTATGCAATGATGCTTCCAATGACTAGCGGTACAATCCGCTCGATAGTAAATCGAATACCATTGACAAGACAATCAAGAAGTTTAGTTGTGTTCATTTTTGGCTACTCTCTTATTTGGTTTATATTTGGTTTAGTGCTGCTGTATTTAACAGCGTTGTTGGCTGATTCATCTTTGACAATGATGTTTGAAGGCTTTCCTGTTGCTGCGATTGCATACGCACTGGCTGGTTTTTTGTGCAATGCAAAGTTTAGGATTCGATTGCTCACAGCTTGCGGTAGTATTTGGGCTCCTAGGATAACTGGTCTAAAAGCCGATATAGATATTCTGAGAATAGGTTTTGATGAGGGTGTAAAATGTGTTCAAACCTGTGCGCATATTATGATTGCAATGCATATTGCGGGGCACAGCCTGTTGCAAATGGCAATTTTAACTATAGCGCTATTTTACGAAAAGCATCTTTATAGAAATAAAAAGAACTTGTTGAGAAATACCTGTATGTTACTTTCCGTTTGGGAGCTGATCATGTTTTATTAGCAGCAAAATTGACTTTTGACAGGAGGATTATCAAAAAGTAATTTTTATGCTTTAAATACGGTATGAAAGCCACAAAAAAACCATCAAAGCTTGATGGTTTTTTATTTCGCTAATAACTAATCTGAATCTCATTTAAGAAATTGAACTAAATGTTTGTTCCGAGATCCGAACTTTCGACCAAGAAAGTATAAGAAGTTAGTATAAGAAGTTAGGATGACACTCATTATAATTATTACAGAAATCGCCAATTAGAACAGGGTGTTTAGTCTGTTTTATAAACAAGGATCACATGAAAATGAGGGTTTACAGATAAAATCAAATTTGAATAGATAGTCCGTAACAACTTTTTATAATAAAGATAAAGTCTGGGGTAGTGAGCCTGCTTTCCTTTAGATAAAGTACGAAACTAATTAGGATAACACCTATAAATATCACTTCAAATAAGTACTTTAATACCTGTAACACCACCTAAACCCCATATTAAAACAACACCCAATCCTCTTTTAATATTTCACGTCGTATCCGATTGAATCAAAAGAGGAACTCGTCTATGGTTGAGACATTAATAAAAATAAATTTAAGCGAGTTAATCAACTGGCTCGTTTGCATACAGTTAAGTGATATGACTGTTAGATTTTACACTGTGGAAGTTGGGTCAATACCGTGGTAGATACTTCAAACAACAAAAACGCAAAAATCATTAGCCAAGTCGGACAGTATATTTATGATCATAGCGATCAGGCTATTAGCTTGGATAGTTTGGCAAATTATACAGGCTTCTCTAAGTATCACTTTAATCGCATATTTTTTGCGGCGACGGGTTACCCGTTGGGTGAGTTTATTCAGCGGCATAAACTCGAAAAAGCCTTACATTTAATTAAACAAGGAAACCACAATATTATCGATGTTGCTCTTAGCGTCGGCTATGATTCTCCTTCATCCTTTTCAAGGGTGTTTAAAAAGAACTTCTCTGTTACGCCAAGCGATATAATTCAAGGGAATTTACCGAACAATGACCGTGCTGGTAGCCTAAAGCCTAGGAAACTAAAAACTGATCAAAAATTGTTACCCGTCTGGAAAACATTACCTGAGCGAAAAGTATTCGGTTTTTATGGTAAAGGTTTTAATGAGCAATCTTTCTCAACAGTGGCTGGAGAACTATTTGGGCGTCTAGGTACTATGGCTGAGCTTTTAAGTTATACAGAGTTACAGCCTATAGGTGTTTCTGTTGATAATCCGTGGGTAGGCGAGCAGACACAAAGCCGTTTTTTTGCTGGCTTTGTTGAGGGACTCTCTACTCACCATGCGAAATTAGAAACTTTTAAGTGGCAGGCAGGCCGATGGGCCTGTTTTACACATACAGGCCCACACGATTGCATGTGGCAAACTATTTCGCAGATTTATGCCCAATGGGTACTACCTAATAGCATCAAGCTTAAAGATCAACAAATTGTGCAGTTATATCTGAATAACCCAATGGAAACTAAGCCTGAAGCACTTAAAACGGAGCTGTATTTTGCAGTAGAAAACTCTGCTGAAAAAAAGAAAAGTTAACATTAGGCTAAAAGTGACTTTTCTTAAAAAAAACCGCACTTTCTGCACAGCTCAGTCTTAATAATGCACGTATATTTTAGGTATAGAATGTACAATTAAAAATAAATAGAGAGAACTATGAACCTAAATATAACTAGACTTTGTTGTGCCTGCATTATGTTATTTATTCTTTTTTTCAGTGCTCAAGCCATTTCTGGCAGTGCTATGGAGCTTAAGACAGCAGAAGTAGATTTTTTTAACCACAAAGTTAATCGACCCGTTAAAATCAAGTTTTGGTATCAAGGTGGTGTAGAGCTTTGCGAAGCAAAGGTTTGCTTATCACCCAAGCAAAAAAATCAGCGGGTTGCGATTATTTCTCACGGAGCATTTGGCTCTCCCCGTGAAATGAACTGGCTGGGCTATGCATTGGCATCACAAGGTTGGGTTGTTGCTGGAGTTGCACATTTTGGTGAGTCATGGGTTTATGGAGCTCAAAACATTGATCCGAGTTCGGCTATGCGCTTCTGGCAGCGACCTGAAGATGTAAGTTTTGCAATTGATAGTTTATCTGAAGGCGGGCTATTTAATACCTCGCTTAAAACGGACAATGTAATAATGTTTGGTCATTCTTCGGGCGGTTTTACCTCTTTAGCAATGGCGGGAGCTATTTTAGAGGAAGGTAAGTCGCAAGCTTATTGTTCGTTAGAGAAGGCAAAAGATGATAGAGGCTGTGACTATGGACAGCAAAATAAGCGTAAGCCAATGAATAAAGATATGTTAAAAAAGATTGGTTTGCTACAAGAAAAAATGCAAGACGAGCGAGTTGCAGCTGTTATTGCCTTAGATCCGGCCTTGGGACATGCCGTTAGCGAACAGAGCCTAGCTAACATAAATGTTCCTACCCTAATTTTAGGCTCCATAGAGAATGACTTTCTACCGTACAGCACACATTCCAAATATTATGCGGAGCATATTCAAGGTGCGAATTTAGTCGGTATTGAACAAAACGCAGGTCATTTTGTATACATTGATAAATGTGACTCAGAACGTAAAGTAAAAGGCGTATATTTGTGCAAGGATCGAGACGGTGTTGATCGCAAAAAAATACACAAAGAAATACTCGGGCATGTATTTAGCTTTATTTATAGAAATGGTTTAGATAAAACAGATACCTAGTATACAAGTTGTGTGAAGGTGATACGAAAAAATTCACCTTCTTGTTTTCTCTAGCCAGAGATTTTCAGTAAATTCAACGTAGTTAGCGCTTAAAATAGCTGCTTGAGATAGATTTATTATTCAGAGTTCAGGTTATCCTATTTTAGTTCGCCTTTTTCACAAACTTGGCTGTTACCATCATTTCGCCAATGCCTTCTACTTTACAATCAAGTTCGTGATCTTTTTTATCAAGCACTCTTCTAACGACCGCTTTGGTGCCAATTTTAATTACTTGCGAGCTGCCTTTAATTTTTAAATCTTTGGCTACTGTCACTTTGTCGCCATCACTTAGCACAGTGCCATTGGCATCTTTAACTAAAATAACGGCTTCATCGTGTGTGTTATCTGGGTTCCACTCATGAGCGCATTCGGGGCAAACAAGCAGTTGTTGGTCTTCGTAAACATATTCACAGTGGCATTTTGGGCAAGCAGGCAGCGACATTTTTAACTCTCTTAAGGTATTGTTTTGCGTATTTTAATCTGCATTAGTTAGAAAATATAGTTAATCAATATTTTTCATCTTCACGCTAAAAATATCTCGTTTGTGCGTTTTAAAAAAAGGGCATATAAAGCACATGTCGCTTAAGCAATTTAAGCGCTAACTCGTACAGTAGGTACCTGTTAAAGCACCCATCATATTAAGTGATACGCGCAATGCCCACTTAGTACGATGGGTGTTTCTATTTATAATGCTGAGTATTTTACTAAGCATGTTTTTTATATTTTGACTTAACTAGGAAAAGTCGTGTTTAAAACCTTAATTGTGGTTGATAACAACGAGCAAACGCTTGCTCAATCGTTCGAAAATGTAATTACGTTTAATACTTATTTACGTGATTACCCAAAACAAAATGAGCCAAAAACACGCATTATTAATCTGTGCGACTCAAGCCAATACTTGAGCAAAGGTTACTATTGCTCGTTACTTGCAGAGGCGCGCAAGCACCAAGTTTTGCCAAGTGTAAAAACAATAAACGCATTGCGTAGTGGTCAAGCCCCTATGTTAAATGTGGGCCAAATAGATGGCACACTTTACTTTGGTAATACACAAAACGATTTACAATCAAAAGCGGCTAAGTCGGTATTTAAACAATACCCAACGCCTATTTTATTTGTTGATGAAAAGGGATTATTGCAACAAGGGTCTTTATCGTCTTTAAGCGAGCAGCAGTACAGCGAATTTGTAGCTAAACTAGATAACTTTACTAAAACGCAGTGGCGTATTGGCTCAGTGCAACGTCGTTTTAGATGGGACATGGCAATACTTGTTGATCATAACGAAAAAGTACCGCCGAGCGATAAAGACGCCATTGCACGCTTTATTAAAGCCGCCGCTAAACACGGCATTAATGCACAAGCATTAAGCTTTGACGAAATTGATAACATAGCCCAGTTTGATGCGTTATTTATTCGCCAAACTACAGCGATTGACCATCCAACGTATCGCCTTGCAAGCAAAGCGCAAAGCATTGGTTTAGTGGTTATTGACGATGCTGAGTCTATTTTACGTTGTTGTAATAAAGTGTATTTACACGATGCGTTTAATTATCAAAAAGTGCCAAGTTTAAAAACGGTTGTAGTGGCTGATCAATCAAGTGAAACGCTTGAGCAGCTAGAAGAAGCGTTTACGTATCCGCTTGTTTTAAAAATGCCTGAAGGGTCTTTCTCAAAAGGTGTTTATAAAGTATCAAACCGTGATGAGCTTGAAGCTAAGCTTACAGAGCTGTTTGAATTTAGCGCATTAGTGCTTGCACAAGAATACATGTATACCGAATACGATTGGCGAGTGGGTGTGTTAAATGGTCGTGCAATTTATGCATGCCGCTATTTAATGGCGCGTAACCATTGGCAAATTTATAACCACGATGCTAAACGGTTTTTCTCTGGTGGCTTTGAAACATTGCCAACCTTTGAGTTACCAAAATCGGTATTAGATGCAGCATTAAAAGCATGTAAAACAGTGGGTAGGGGTTTATATGGCGTTGATGTTAAAGAGCATCTAGGCAAAGCATATGTGCTTGAAGTAAACGACAATCCAAGTATTGATCACAAAGTAGAAGACGGCTATTTAGGCGACGAGCTATACATGATCATTATGGATGAGTTTAAACAACGCTTAGAAGCACGAGGTCGTGGTTAATAACATGAGCAAGCTTGTTATTCGAAAGGCGCTTGGCAGTGATTTAAATGCACTGATTGACGTTGAAAACGCCTGCTTTAATAACGATAAATTGAGCCCGCGCAGTCTAAAGCGCTGGCTAAATGCTAAGCACGGTATTTTACTCGTTGCAGAAAATGGCGAGCAACTATGTGGTTACGGGCTAGTGTGGTGCCATAAAGGCACGCGTTTAGGGCGTTTATATTCGCTTGCTGTAAAACCCACAATGCAAGGAAAGGGAATTGCAAAGGCATTGCTTACTAGCCTTGAAAAAGAAACGTGTAAGCGCGGGCGTATTTACCTTCGTTTAGAAGTGGCTGTAAATAACGAAGGTGCGATAGGGCTTTATAAAAGCTTAGGTTACAGGGTGTTTGGTCAATATAGCGATTATTACGATGACCACAGTGATGCACTACGAATGCAAAAAAACATTCGACAAACAAGTGAGTTAAAAGTGGCGCGTTTAACGCCGTGGTATCAGCAAACTACCGAGTTTACGTGCGGACCTGCTGCCCTATTAATGGCAATGGGCGCACTTGAGCCAACAACTGAGCTTAGCCAATCACATGAGTTAGCACTCTGGCGTGAAGGTACCACCATTTTTATGACATCGGGTCATGGTGGTTGCCATCCGTTTGGTTTGGCACTTGCCGCTAATAAGCGTGGTTTTAAAAGCGAGGTAATGGTTAATACCACCGAGCCTTTGTTTTTAGATGGCGTACGCAACGAAAACAAAAAAGTGGTACTTGCCACAGTGCATCAACAATTTGTAGATAGTATTGCACAGGCAAATATACCGCTTACGCATAAAGATGTAGAGCTTGAGCATATTGAGCAGTGGCTGAGTAAAGGCTTTAGTGTGCTGTTATTAATTAGTACATACAGTTTTGATGGTAAAAAATCGCCACACTGGGTGTGTGTTACGCACCTTGATGAGCACTGCGTATATGTTCACGACCCATTTTGTGAGCTCGGTAACGATAAACAGCTCGCAATAGATTGCCAATATGTGCCTATTGCACGAAGTGATTTTAGTAAAATGTCAGCGTTTGGTAGCCAACGTTTAAGAACGGCGGTGGCTATAGCTAATAAAATATAAGGTTAACAGTGACTTTTTTAGATTTAATTGATGTAGCCCCGTATTCGTGGGCAGCTATTGGTACTGCGGCTTTTTGCGGTGCTATTATTGGAATAGAACGCCAATTGCGCGGCAAGCCTGTAGGTATTCGTACATCAGCGTTAATAACCTTGGGTACGTATTTGTTTTTATCCACTGCGTTTAATTTACAAGGGGATGTAATAGATCATTCTCGTGTAGTTGGGCAAATAATTACAGGTATTGGCTTTTTAGGGGCAGGTGTTATGCTCGCAAAAGATGGTGCGGTAGTTGGTGTTACATCCGCTGCAACCATCTGGGTGCTTGCATCAATAGGCGTTATGATAGCGACTGAAAACTTAGGGGCTGCTATAAAGCTTTCGGTGCTGGTGGTTGGCATTTTATATGGTGTAGACGTACTTGAGGCTAAATTTAAAAGCTTAAGCAAAGGCGTGCACACTAAAGTAAAAAACTATCAAAAACGTTACTATCGAAAAGAGTTTGATGACACGGAGCGCCACTAAAAGTGGCGTTTTTTAGTGTTATTGAAATAAGTACAATTCGAACAAGCACTATAATTAACCTGAACTCTGGATAATAAATCTATCTAGAGCAGCTATTTTCAGCGCTAACTGCGTTGAATTTACTTGCAATAGGCCAGCTATTGACGCATAAATTCGCCTTGTTTTCACTGAAAATCTCTGGCTAGAGAAAATAAATTTAAATATCACCATGATTCAATACGTTAGTAAATCTCTTAACCAGAGCTCAGGTTAATTAACCAAAGAGCTTTCGCCTGACTACTTTTCTATAACCACTGGGCGTTTGGCTTAATACTTTTTTGAACACGCGTGTTAAATGCCCTTGGTCGTTATACCCCACTTCTAAAGCTACTTCTTGAATTGATAAATTTGATGATGCTAATAACTCCTTCGCACCTTCTACGCGTAATTGCTGCCAATACTCAATAGGGCTTTGATTCGTTGCTGCTCTAAAACGGCGGGTAAAAGTACGATAGCTTAAGCTAAATTGGGCCGCTACTTCTTGCAAGTTTAGCTCGGTGGCTAAATTGGTTTTTAGCCAAAACTGAATTTGCGCAATTAGCTCATCGGGGTGGCGGTCAACTGCACCTTCTAAATAGCGTTGATCTTCGTAGGGTTTGCGTATTTCGTGTGAAAAATTACGCTCTACATGTTGAGCGGCGGCTTTTGTATAGTACTGGCTAATAATATGCACGATCACATCTGCAAGCGCATTAAGACTCGCTACCGTATACATTCGCTCTGACTGGGTTATAAAAAAGTCAGGCTTTAAGCGCACCTGCGGGTAGTCATGGCTAAATTGCTTGGCGTAATGCCAATGGGTGGTAGCAGGGTGACCGTCAAGTAACCCCGCCTCAGCTAATAAGCAGTTGCCAGTGCCTACACCAATTATATGACTGCCTGCGCTAAAGCTTTGGCTTAGCCAATCAACTACGTGTTGATTTGTACGTACAACAGGGCGTGGGTTTCGCCAAATACCCGGCACTATAATTAAATCACTGTAGGGCGCGTTAGTTGTTATGCAATTAGGATTTATAGCAAGGCCTGCGCGGGTGGGTATAGATCCAGCACTTTTAGCCACTAAATTTATAGCAAGTGGTCTAAAGCTTTGCTTATCAAGGTGCCCTTTAGCAAAGGCCTCGCCGGCTCTTAGCATTTCAATTGGTAGCGTTAAACTAGTCACTAATAAATGCGGATATACCGCTATAGCAATATTTATAGGTGGATTCGTGTGTTTATCAGTCATATAAATGCTCCGACCAGTGCTCTTTGGCCTTTTGTGCTGAATATTTGGCTATTAAAGCACAATGTGCGGTGCATAATCCATTTAAACTGTCTGTTCTCCTTATAACACGTTTTTTAAAGGTAAATTATGACAGCATTACCCGTTATAGTAGGCATGGGTGGCATTAACGCCGCTGGCCGTACTTCTTTTCATCAAGGTTATCGCCGTATCGTGTTAGATAGTTTAAATGATCAAGATCGCAGTGAAACATTTTTAGGCCTCGCCACACTGATGAATCTAGTCAGCGTTGTAAACGGCCAATTACAAGACACACAAGGTAATAATGTTGAGCAAAGCGACATAGAAGCACGCTTTGGTGAGCAAATTATTGCCGGTACACTTATTCGTAAAATTGAAAAAGAACATTTTGATGCCGATGCCACGCCGTGGCAGCAAAAGATGACACTGACCGCATCAAGTGAAAACGCAATTGTGTTTGAAACGCGTGCTCGCGACTTACCGGTACCTGTTCCAGCTAGTTGGCAAGTTGAAGAACTTGAAGGAAAAAAGGTTAAAGTAACTATTGCAGCCGATTTTGATGTTAAGCATAACTCAACGCGTGATAACCCAATTAAATCTGCTGGGCAATTTCCGACTGGGTTTGATCCGTCTGTTATGTATAACAGCCGCTACCAGCCTCGTGGTTTGCAGGCGACTATTTTTGCAGCCACCGATGCGATTAAATCAACAGGGCTTGATTGGCAGCATATTATGAATAGCGTCGAGCCAGATAAAATTGGTACTTATTCAGCATCGGTAATTGGTCAAATGGACGATAAAGGCCTAGGCGGTTTAGTAAAAGCGCGCCAACAAGGCGACCGTGTTAGCACTAAACAGCTGGCACTGGGTTTAAATACAATGTCGACTGATTTTATTAACGCCTATGTCACCGGTAATGTAGGTACTACGTTTTCGACCTCGGGTGCATGTGCAACGTTTTTATATAACTTACGTGCGGCGGTTAACGACATACAAGCAGGGCGTACACGGGTTGCAGTTGTTGCAAGCGTTGAGTGTGCTATTACACCCGAAGTGGTTGAAGGCTTTGGTAATATGAGTGCACTTGCAAATGTTGAAGGGCTACGTCGTTTAGATAACTTATCAAATGATGAAGAACCAGATTACCGTAATAGTAGCCGACCATTTGGTGATAACTGCGGCTTTACATTAGGTGAAGGCGCGCAAGTTGCAATTTTAATGGATGATGCGTTAGCCCTTGAGTTGGGCGCTGATATTATGGGCTGTGTACCGGATGTGTTTGTAAATGCAGATGGCGTTAAGAAGTCGATTACATCACCTGGACCTGGTAACTATATTACAATGGCAAAATCAGCCGCACTTGCTAGCAGCTTATTAGGTAAAGAAGCACTGCAAGAACGTAGCTTTATTTTAGCGCATGGTTCGAGTACTCCGCAAAATCGTGTAACAGAGTCACTTATATATCATAAAGTGGCACAAACGTTCGCTATTGATAATTGGAAAGTGACAGCACCAAAAGCATACGTTGGCCATACTATTGCCCCTGCAAGTGGCGATCAGTTAGCGATTGCTTTGGGTGTATTTAGCCACAATATTATGCCAGGTATTACCACAATAGATAAAGTAGCAGACGACGTTTATAGCGATCATCTTGATATTCGTAATAGCCATTACGAATGCGCTGATATGGATATTGCTTTTATAAATTCAAAAGGCTTTGGCGGTAACAATGCAACAGCGACCGTACTTTCTCCAAAAGTAACAATGAAAATGCTCGCTAAGCGCCATGGTGATGATGTTATGACTAGCTACACTCAGAAAAATAGTGTGGTTAGAGCTTCGCAGAAAACGTATCAAACACAAGCAGATTTAGGCCAGTACGAACTTATTTATCGTTTTGGCGATGGACTTATTGACGACAACGATATTGTAATAGACGAGCAAAGTATTCAGTTACCAGGCTTTGAAAAAGCAATTACGTTTAGTACAACAAACTCCTATCAAGATATGTTTTAAGCACACATACTTGTTAGCAAGGCGCTTTTTAAGCGCCTTTTTTAATGCTTTAAATATACGTAACCTGAACTCTGGATAATAAATCTATCTCGAGCAGCTATTTTTAGCGCTAACTGCGTTGAATTTACTTGCAATAGGTCCGCTATTGACGCATAAATTCGCCATGTTTTCACTGAGAATCTCTGGCTAGGGCCTGTTTATCTTTCGAGGTTAAATTTGCAGCAGACTGTTTGGTATTTAAGCAAGGCAGAGCCTATGTAGTGTGGTTATTCCCCATAAATAGGCGATAACGCAGCATAAATGCCAAACATGCGCTGCCCGAAGGGTTCTGCCCAGGGACTATTTACTCTTTGTTGCTCGGTTTTTACTTAGCCCACTCGATTACAAACTTCGCTCCGCGATTAAATAGCCCCTAGATTGAACAAATTTTAATCCTGAAAGGTCAACAGGCCCTAGAGAAAAATAAATTTAAATATCATTATGGTTCAATATGTTAGTAAATTTCTTAACCAGAGCTCAGGTTACGTAATCAATTAGAGAAATAAAGCCTGACGCTAACGGCGTTAAAATTTCAGCCTTGTTGTTGACATGACTTTCTTACCTCAAAGTAGACCACTGAATCAAGCGAATTGGTATTACTTTAAGTTAATGCTTATATTACCGTTGGGTTTACAGCAGCATAGGAGGATCTCGCCTTCGCGGACAAACGCTAGTGGCTCTTCATTATATTCAACGTTACCGGATACCAAAATAGCCCTGCACGCACCGCAATAGCCTTCACGGCATTGAAATGCAACGTCTATTTTTTTAGATTCTAAGCAGTGTAAAAGAGAAGGGCAGCCAGTATTAAATTCTATACGCTGGCTGCTTTGTGCAAGAGTTATACTTGCAGTTGTACTGTCACTCATTATAAATCAAAGTCACCAAATTCTGAGGCATCAACTTGAGAGTCTATTTGACCAACAAGGTATGAGCTTATTTCGGCTTCTTGCGGTGCAACCTGAACGTTATCAGAAACAAGCCATGAGTTTATCCATGGAATAGGGTTACTGTTGTTTTCAAATTGTGCTGGTAAACCAATCGCAGTCATACGCGCATTGGTGATGTATTCAACGTACTGACATAGAATATGTTTATTTAAACCAATCATTGAGCCGTCTTTGAATAGGTATTCTGCCCATTCTTTCTCTTGCTCTGCGGCTTCTACAAACATTTTGATTGCTTCGTCGCGGCATTGGGCAGCAACAATCGCCATTTCTGGGTCGTCTTTACCGTCTTGCATAATGTTTAGAATATGCTGAGTGCCCGAAAGGTGTAGTGCTTCATCGCGCGCAATAAGCTTGATGATTTTAGCGTTACCTTCCATCAGCTCACGCTCAGCAAACGCAAACGAACATGCAAAGCTTACGTAAAAGCGAATCGCTTCAAGAATGTTTACCGACATCATAGCGAGGTAAAGTTTCTTTTTAAGCTCAAACAAATTCACGAGAACAGTTTTACCATTAATCTCGTGTTTGCCTTCACCGTATAAATTATAAAGCGATACAGAGTTGATTAAGTCGTCGTAGTATTTAGTTACCGCATCAGCACGTTCGCTAATTTTATCGTTGCTAACAATGTCATCAAAAATAAGTTCAGGCGCTTGCGTTACGTTACGAATAATATGCGTGTACGAGCGGCTATGAATTGTTTCACTAAACGCCCATGTTTCTATCCACGTTTCAAGTTCTGGTAGCGATACGATAGGTAGTAGGGCTACGTTTGGCGAACGCCCTTGCACGCTATCAAGTAACGTTTGATATTTTAAGTTACTTAAAAATATGTGCTTTTCGTGATCAGGTAAAGCTTGAAAGTCTAAACGGTCTTTACTTACATCTACTTCCTCAGGACGCCAAAAGAAAGATAGTTGCTTCTCAATTAATTTTTCAAAAATAGGGTATTTTTGTTGATCATAACGAGATACGTTTACAGTTTGGCCAAAAAACATTGGCTCTTGCATTTGATTATTATGGTTTCGGCTAAAAGTAGTATAAGACATGTTTATCACTCAAAAAACTATCAGAAAAAGCGGGCTAGATGCCCGCTTAAAATTAAAATCAGCAGTTATATTTTACACGCGCCGCCTTCACAATCGTCATCTTCCACGTCAGGAGTATCTTCTTGTGAATCTGAGGCACCATCGCGTGTATTGTGGTAATACAAGGTTTTAACACCTAGTTTGTACGCGCTCAGTAAGTCTTTTAACAAGACTTGCATAGGTACTTTACCGCCTTCGAATTTATTTGGATCATAATTTGTGTTTGCTGATATTGTTTGGTCAACAAATTTTTGCATTATGCCCACAAGTTGTAAGTAACCATCGTTTGATGGGATATCCCACAGTAATTCGTAGTTATCTTTTAAACGCTCGTACTCAGGTACCACTTGTTTTAAAATGCCGTCTTTACTTGCTTTAACGCTAATATGGCCACGTGGTGGCTCAATGCCATTTGTTGCATTAGAGATTTGCGACGATGTTTCTGATGGCATTAACGCACTTAGTGTTGAGTTACGCATACCGTGCTCTTTAATACTTGCACGTAGTGTATCCCAATCAAGATGAAGTGGCTCATCACAAATTTTATCTAAATCACGTTTATACGTATCGGTTGGCATTATACCTTGTGAATACGTTGTTTCGTTAAATTTAGGGCATGCGCCACGCTCTTTAGCAAGCTCGTTAGATGCCTTCATTAAGTAATATTGAATAGCTTCAAAGGTTTTATGTGTTAATGCATTAGCACTGCCATCAGAATAACGTTTACCGTTTTTAGCTAGGTAGTATGCGTAGTTAATGACGCCTATTCCTAGTGTACGACGACCCATAGTTGCATTTTTAGCAGCCGGTACTGGGTAGTCTTGGAAATCAAGTAAGTTATCAAGGGCACGCACCGCAAGTTCAGCTAGCTCTTCAAGCTCATCAAGTGATTCTATTGCACCTAAGTTAAACGCAGACAGTGTACAAAGGGCAATTTCGCCTTCTTCGTCATTTACGTTATTAAGTGGCTTGGTTGGCAATGCAATTTCTAAACATAAGTTAGATTGGCGAATAGGCGCAACTTTAGCAATGAACGGGCTGTGCGTATTACAGTGGTCCACATTTTGTAAATAAATACGGCCTGTACTTGCACGCTCTTGCGCAAACATAGAGAAAAGCTCAATGGCTTTAATGCGTTTTTTACGAATAGACTCGTCTTGTTCGTATTTTACGTAAAGCGCGTCAAACTCAGCTTGGTCTTCAAAAAATGCATCGTAAAGGCCAGGCACATCTGATGGGCTAAATAACGTAATGTAGTCATCTTTAATTAAACGAGAGTACATTAGTTTATTAAACTGTACGCCGTAATCTAGGTGACGAACACGATTGTCATCTACGCCACGGTTATTTTTAAGTACAAGTAGGTTTTCTACTTCTAAGTGCCAAAGCGGGTAGAATAATGTTGCAGCGCCGCCACGTACGCCACCTTGCGAACAACTTTTAACAGCTGTTTGAAAGTGCTTATAAAAAGGAATACAACCTGTGTGGTACGCTTCACCGTTACGGATGTGACTACCTAGCGCACGAATTCGACCTGCATTTATACCAATGCCCGCACGCTGTGATACGTATTTAACGATTGCAGACGATGTAGCGTTAATTGAATCAAGGCTATCACCGCACTCTATTAATACACATGAGCTAAACTGACGAGTAGGCGTACGTACACCTGCCATAATAGGTGTAGGTAATGAAATTTTGAACAACGATACGGCATCGTAAAAACGCTTAATGTACGAAACGCGTGTTTCACGTGGGTAGTCTGCAAATAGACTTGCGGCGACTAAAATATATAAAAACTGCGCGCTTTCGTATATCTCGCCCGTTACACGGTTTTGAACGAGGTATTTACCTTCAAGTTGCTTAACAGCCGCGTAACTAAAGTTTAGATCGCGTGAGTGATCAAGGTATTCATCTAGTTCATCAAATTCTTGCTCTGTGTAATCAGCAAGTAAATGTGCATCGTAGCGCTTATCGCCAACCATTTTAGTGACGTGATCAAATAAACGCGGTGGCTCAAATTGGCCATACGCTTTTTTACGTAAATGAAATACAGCTAAACGCGCTGATAGGTACTGATAATCTGGCGATTCTTTTGAAATCTGATCTGCGGCAGCTTTAATAATGGTTTCGTGGATGTCTTTAGTGCGGATACCATCGTAAAATTGAATGTGAGATTTTAATTCAACTTGTGAAACCGAGACGTTATTTAAACCTTCGGCGGCCCATTCAATAACGCGATGGATCTTATCAAGATCAAGTGGCTCTTTACGGCCGTCACGTTTGCTTACAGATAACAGTTGGTTCATAGCTTTGCCTGTATTCCTTGGGGATTTAGTATTTTGACCAATGTTGTACTCCTTAAATTACAGCAGGAGCACTCATTTATTATAAGTTTCACCAAATTGATGAATTTAATTGAATAACATTTGGCCACAATATCTGGTGTTGTTCAATTTAGAGATCACAAGATAGTGTGGTCTGAGTCGTTTTGCAAGGGACATAATTGCCCCTATTTGTGGATAACTTTGGGATAACACACTTGTGTTAGTAAGCATTAACCTTTGATCATTAGGTGAAGTTGAAATTTCTAAAAATCAACTAATGATCTACTAAATTTGCGCTTTTAAAAAATAAATTGTAACTGAGTTTTTTATCAGCAGACTTTGACTAAAAACTGACTAAATCACAATATATAGTGTTTATAAATTAACATGACACTATATATGGTTAAAACCATCAATTGGACTTTGCCAGTTAAAATCAGCTTTCCAGCTTAATGCTTCTTCATTGTTGGGTATGTAACCCCAAAGTGCCGTGGCGGTGTGCATACCTGCAGCTTTACCTGCTTGTATATCACGCTGTGCATCACCAATGTACAAGCAACGGTTTGGTTTTACTGCCATAAGCTTTGCACAATGTAGTAGTGGTAGTGGTGATGGTTTGGCCTCAGCCAAGGTATCGCCACTTATGACTACGCAGGAGTTTTTTAAAGCGGGGATTGCTGCCACCAAAGGATCGGTTAAAAATCCTGGTTTGTTGGTCATGATCCCCCATTTGATCTTTTTTTGATCAAGCGCGATAAGTAAAGATTCTACGCCTTTAAAACATGTGGTGTGTTTTGCTATGTTAGTCGCGTATTCATCAAGCAATTGTTTTATAAGTTCGGCCTGTGGCTGCTCAGGCCATCTATCTTTAAAGCCGGCAGCTAACAGTGCACCCGCTCCATTAGAGGCTGCGAGACGGTATACATCGCTTGTTACTTCATCCATTTGTTGTGCGCGAAGTACCGCATTTAGCGCGGCACCTAAGTCGTCGGCGGTATCGAGTAGGGTGCCATCCAAATCAAATAAAAATGCGTCGTACTCTATATGAGGTGAATGAGAGTTCGCCATTAGGCTAACTTCTCAAAATGCAGAATGTAATTTACGCTTACATCTGTGTTAAGCGTATATTGTTTTGATAATGGATTATATGATAACCCCGCACTTGCACGTACTTTTAAACCCGCTTGCTCAGCCCATGCAATCAGTTGCGCAGGTTTTATAAACTTTTTATGGTCATGTGTACCCTCAGGCACCATTTTCAGCAGTTTTTCGGCGCCAACAATCGCATATAAGTAGGCCTTAGGTGTTTTGTTCAAAGTTGAAAAAAACACATCTGCGCCAGGTTTTGCAAGTGCTGCTACGGCATGAATGATAGATGCTGGGTCGGGAACGTGCTCTAGCATTTCCATGCAGGTGATCACATCAAAGCGCTCTGGGTGCTGTGTTGCAAACTCTTCTGCAGGCACTTTAATGTATTCTACATTTACACCGGTTTCTAGACTATGCAATTTAGCAACAGTTAAGGGCTCTTGACCCATGTCGATGCCAGTTACTTTTGCGCCCATGCGCGCCATGCTTTGGCTTAAAATACCGCCACCACAGCCAACATCGAGTGTGTCTTTATCAAATAGACCTTGGGTTTTATGCGCTATAAAGTCTAAACGTAACGGGTTAATTTCGTGAAGAGGTTTAAACTCTCCCTCTAAATCCCACCAACGCTCTGCGATGGCTTCAAATTTTGCTATTTCTGCGTGATCTACATTTTGATGTTCGGTCATAAAATACTTCCTCGTCAATCTGAGGCCATTATATAGGGCAAAATTGATAAATCGCAAAGTTTTGCGCCTGTAAATTAAAATTAATTGTGATAGCATAGCTGTTAGTAATAATAACAAATACTCTTGGTGCCTAATACTGGGTTGTTGAGAGCAAATACTGAAGGAATGTGATATCAATGACTGATTTCGCCCATGGCATTCAGCCGGTCAATATTGAAGACGAGTTAAAAAACTCCTACTTAGATTACGCGATGAGCGTAATTGTAGGACGTGCATTACCAGACGTACGTGATGGTTTAAAACCTGTTCACCGCCGCGTTTTGTTTGCAATGAACGAGCTTAGTAATGATTGGAACAAGCCTTACAAAAAATCGGCACGTGTCGTCGGTGACGTAATCGGTAAGTACCATCCACACGGCGATAGTGCAGTTTACGACACGATAGTTCGTATGGCACAGCCATTTTCGCTTCGTTACATGTTAGTCGATGGACAAGGTAACTTCGGTTCGGTTGATGGTGATTCAGCAGCAGCAATGCGTTATACAGAAGTACGTATGGCAAAAATGTCGCATGAATTATTAGCCGATCTTGACAAAGAAACGGTTGATTTCGTTCCTAACTACGATGGCACAGAGCAAATCCCAGACGTTTTACCGACAAAAGTTCCTAACTTATTAGTAAACGGTTCATCGGGTATAGCGGTAGGTATGGCAACAAACATACCACCTCACAATCTAACTGAAGTTGTGAATGGGTGTTTAGCACTTATTTTGAATCCTGATTTAACGATTACTGAGTTAATGGATTACATTCCGGGTCCTGATTTCCCTACAGCTGCGATTATCAACGGTAAAAAAGGCATAGAGCAAGCCTACCAAACTGGCCGTGGTAAAGTGTACATGCGTGCACGTGCAGAGATTGAAACAGACGAAAAAACCGGTCGTGAAACAATTATAGTGCACGAAATTCCGTATCAAGTTAATAAAGCACGTCTAATTGAAAAAATTGCCGAGCTTGTTAAAGATAAAAAAATTGAGGGCATTAGTGCACTTCGTGATGAATCCGATAAAGACGGTATGCGTATCGTTATTGAGATCAAACGTGGTGACGTAGGCGAAGTTATTTTAAATAACTTATATGCACAAACTCAGTTACAAACTGTATTTGGTATGAACATGGTTGCTTTAATTAATAACCAACCTAAGTGTTTTAATCTAAAAGAAATGCTTGAAGAGTTTATTATTCACCGTCGTGAAGTAGTAACTCGCCGTACTGTTTTTGATTTACGCAAAGCGCGCGACCGTGCACACATGCTAGAAGGCTTAGCTATTGCACTTGCAAACATTGACCCTATTATCGAACTTATTCGTAACTCACCTACACCTGCAGAAGCTAAAATTGCTCTAACAGAACGTTCGTGGGAATTAGGCAATGTTAAATCTATGCTTGAAAAAACAGGCGAAGATAATGTTGCACGCCCAGATTGGCTTGCTGCCGATTTAGGTATTCGTGATGGTCAGTACTTTATTTCTGAGCAACAAGCCCAAGCTATTTTAGATTTACGCTTACATAAGCTTACAGGTCTTGAACACGAAAAAATTATAAGTGAATACCAAACGTTATTAGATTTAATTGCTGAGCTTTTATATATTTTGGCAACACCAGAGCGTTTAATGGAAGTTATTCGTGATGAGTTAGTTGAAATTAAAGCACAATACGGCGATGAACGTCGTACAGAAATTAATGCTGCAGCTCACGATATCAGCCTTGAAGACTTAATTACGGAAGAAGACGTCGTCGTCACACTTTCTCACGAAGGTTATGTGAAATATCAGGCATTGTCTGATTACGAAGCACAACGTCGTGGTGGTAAAGGTAAGTCAGCAACCAAGATGAAAGATGAAGATTTCATTGAACGTCTGCTCGTTGCAAATACACACGATACTATTTTATGTTTCTCTACGGCCGGTCGTTTATATTGGCTTAAAGTGTATCAGTTACCACTGGCAAGTCGTGCAGCGCGCGGTAAGCCAATTGTTAACTTGTTACCACTTGAAGCTGATGAACGTATTACTGCTATATTGCCAGTACGCGAGTACGCAGAAGATAAATACATCTTTATGGCAACAGCATTTGGTACAGTTAAGAAAACACCATTAACGGCTTACAGTCGTCAACGTGCAAGCGGTATTATTGCTGTTAACTTAAATGATGGCGATAGCCTGATTGGGGTTGATATTACCGATGGTAGCAACGAAATTATGTTGTTCACTGATGCAGGTAAAGTTGTGCGCTTTAAAGAAGCTGAAGAAACAACAGTTGTTGATGAAAACGGTAACCCAGTATTAGACGAAGAAGGTAACCCTGAGATTCGCTTCAAAGGTGTTCGCCCAATGGGTCGTACTGCTACGGGTGTTCGTGGTATTAAAATGCCAGACGAGCAACGCGTAGTATCGTTAATTGTACCAAAAACTGACGGTGCTATTTTAACGGTTACTGAAAATGGTTACGGTAAGCGTACACAACTTGAAGATTACCCATCTAAGAGCCGTGCAACACAAGGTGTTGTATCGATTAAGGTGAGTGAACGTAACGGTGCTGTAGTCGGTGCTGTACAAGTTGATGATAACGATGAAATAATGATTATTTCAAATCGTGGTACCTTAGTACGTACTCGCGTTAATGAAGTTTCTACGGTTGGACGTAACACCCAAGGTGTTATTTTGATCAGAACTATTGACGAAGAGCAAGTAGTTGGTTTACAACGTATAGAAGAGATTGAAGTTACTCAAAGTGACTTGGTTGATATTGAAGACGTTGAAACAGTAGATACAGTTGTTGATGAAGTAGCGGATGATAATCCTCCTTCAGAATAATTGAGATTGAAAAAGCGGCCTTGGCCGCTTTTTTTAATGTTGTTGAAAAAAATTAATAGTGTATGAAATTATATTTATTCATTAAAATCGTGAGATTGAGTGGATGGATATTATAGGTTCATGCTTAGTCGTTAAATTACTGGAATGAGGCAAAGGTAATGAGTAAATATAATTTTTGTGCGGGACCGGCTATGCTACCGCAAGCGGTTATGAAAAAAGCGCAAAAAGAGTTTCTAGATTGGCAAGACCTAGGTGTTTCTGTAATGGAAATGAGTCATCGCAGCAAAGAGTTTTTAGCATTAACTGCAAAATGTGAGGCAAGCCTTAGACGCTTGATGAACATTAGTGACGAATACGAAGTGCTATTTATGCACGGTGGCGGTCGTGGCCAGTTTAGCGCCGTGCCATTAAATTTACACCAAGATGGTAAAACTGCTGTTTATTGTGAAAATGGCGTGTGGTCAAAAAGTGCAACGGATGAAGCTAACAAATTTACCAAAACGCTTTCAATTGATGTTCGTAACGATGTAAATGGTGAGTTTTCGATTAAACAGGTTACTAATTGGGTGTTACCTGAAGATGCATCTTACATTCACTATTGCCCTAACGAAACGGTAGATGGCCTAGAGATTTTTGATGTGCCGAGTCATCCAACTGCGCCAATTGTTGCTGATATGTCATCGACTATTTTATCGCGCGAAATAGACGTAAATAAATTTGACTTAATTTATGCCGGCGCGCAAAAAAACATAGGCCCATCGGGCATTTCGATTGTTATTGTTCGTAAAACATTACTTGAGCGTGAAGGTCTTCCTAAACCCGGTATTTTAGATTACGCCTTAGAAGCAAAACAAGGCAGCATGTTTAATACACCTCCCACCTTTGCGTGGTACTTAGCGGCTGAAGTATTTGAATGGTTAGAGCTAAATGGTGGCGTAAAAGCCATGGAAGTTCAGAACATAGCTAAAGCGCAGCTACTTTATGATTTTATTGATGGATCGAGCTTTTATACAAATAAAGTAGCTAAACATTGCCGTTCACGTATGAATGTTCCGTTTTGGCTTAATGATGAAAGCTTAAATGATAAGTTTGTTGCTCAGTCTAAAGATGCAGGGTTACTCGCTCTTGAAGGCCACAGAATTGTGGGCGGTATGCGCGCAAGTATTTATAACGCAATGCCTATTGAAGGTGTTCAAGCACTTGTTAGTTTTATGGACGCATTTGCAAAGGAGCACAGTTAATGGAGCAACTTCGTTTAGACCCTATTTCTCGTGTAAACGGCAGCGTGACATTACCAGGCTCAAAAAGTTTATCTAACCGTATTTTGTTACTTGCAGCACTTGCAAATGGTACAACCGTTGTTGAAAATTTGCTCGATAGTGATGATATTCGTCATATGTTGGGCGCTTTAAAGTTATTAGGTGTAAATGTTACTTTAAACAATGAGCGAACAGTTGCAACGGTTGAGGGCGTTGGTGGTGTATTTAAAACGCCTAGTGAGCCGTTGTTTTTAGGTAATGCGGGTACTGCTTACAGACCTTTAACGGCTGTGCTTGCTGCCGTTGCTGGTGAGTATGAGCTAATTGGCGAGCCACGTATGGAAGAGCGTCCGATAGGGCACTTGGTTGATGCTCTACAAGCGCTTGGTGGTGATGTTACTTATACAAAACACAAAGACTACCCACCACTTAAAATTGTAGGTGGTCAAATAAAAGGTGGTGATGTTGAAATTGATGGCAGTATTTCAAGTCAGTTTTTGACCGCTTTGTTAATGGCTGCACCGTTATTTAATGGTGATACACAAATTACAATTAAAGGGACGTTAGTCTCTAAGCCTTATATTGATATTACCCTTGATGTAATGGCACGTTTTGGTGTGAATGTTGAACACAGTGATTATGCAACGTTTAAAGTTAAAGGTGGTCAACAGTATCAATCGCTTGAACGTATTATGGTTGAAGGCGATGCATCTTCTGCTTCTTATTTCGTGGCAGCAGCAGCGATTGCTGGTGGCGAAATTGAAATTAAAGGAGTAGGTGCTAAATCGGTCCAAGGGGATATTGGTTTTGCTAAAGTCATGGAGCAAGTCGGTGCCAAAATCGATTGGTATGATGAGCGACTTGTTGTACGTAAAGGCGAGCTAAAAGGCGTAGATATTGACGCCAATGCAATTCCTGATGCTGCTATGACTCTTGCAACAGTGGCGCTTTTTGCAAAAGGTCCAACTGCTATCCGTAATATTTATAACTGGCGTGTAAAAGAAACAGACAGGCTACACGCAATGGCAACTGAGCTTAGAAAGGTTGGTGCTGAGGTAGTAGAGGGACACGACTTTATAGAAATTACACCGCCTAAACACTTCAACGATGTAGCAATAGACACTTACGATGATCACCGCATTGCAATGTGTTTTGCTATGGTAGCCGTTGGTGGAAAGCCTATAACGATTAATGATCCGAAGTGTACCTATAAAACATTTCCTACATTTTTCAATGTATTAGCATCAGTGAGTGAATAGGACTGTTATAACTATTTATAAAAAGTTACACACTAATAGCAGATATATTTTAATAACTGACGTATAATATCGCGGTTTATTTAGGTGTGCATTGCAGGAGGTTTAAATGCAGGCGTTATTAATGCCCGTGATCACCGTTGATGGCCCAAGTGGTTCAGGTAAAGGAACTGTTTGTCGCTTGTTAGCCGAAAAGTTGGGATGGGATGTATTGGATAGCGGTGCAATTTATCGCGTATTATCCCTTGCAGCACTTCATCATCAAATAGCATTAGACAATGAAGAGGCACTTGTGCCGCTCGCTGCAAACTTAGATGTACAGTTTTTGGTGGATAGCCAAACTAATGCTGGAAAAGTTATTTTAGAAGGCGAAGATGTAACAACCACTATTCGTAATGAAGAAGTCGGGTCAGCTGCGTCAAAAGTAGCTGCGTTACCTCGTGTTCGTGAAGCATTATTGCGCCGCCAGCGTGCATTTCGCAGTGAAAATGGCTTAATTGCCGATGGTCGTGATATGGGCACTGTGGTTTTTCAAGATGCACCGTTAAAAATTTATTTAACAGCAAGTGCACAAGAGCGTGCGCGCAGACGTTTTGTTGAGTTGAATACGCGCGGTCTTGATGTTACACTGAGTGGTCTATTACAAGACATTCAAGATCGTGATGAGCGCGATATGAATCGTGCGGTTGCGCCGCTTGTACCTGCAGAGGATGCCATAGAGCTCGATACTAGCGAACTCAATGCTCAGCAAGTGTTTGATAAAGTTATAACTTTATTAGATATTGCTATCTCTGAAGGTAAGCTTCCTAAACGAAGCTAAAACACATTTTATGCACCAGCAGGATGCCAGTGCTATTTTAACAACCCCATGCAGCATGGTTGCTTATTGGTATTAATATATGAGACGTATATTCGTATGTCAGAAAATTTTGCGCAGTTATTTGAAGAAAGCTTAAAGGGTTTTGAAGCAGAGCAAGGCTCTATCGTTAAAGGTACAGTAATCTCTATCGAGAATAACATTGTACTTGTAGATGCTGGTCTTAAATCAGAAAGTGCTATCCCTGCAGAGCAGTTCAAAAATGCTGCTGGTGAACTTGAAGTTGCTGTAGGCGACGAAGTAGATGTTGCACTAGATGCAATTGAAGACGGTTTCGGTGAAACTATCCTTTCTCGTGAGAAAGCGAAGCGTCACGAAGCGTGGATCCGTCTTGAGAAAGCATGTGAAGAGCAAGAGACTGTTACTGGTGTTATCAACGGTAAAGTTAAAGGCGGTTTCACTGTTGAAGTTGATTCAATCCGTGCTTTCCTACCTGGTTCACTTGTTGATGTTCGTCCAGTACGTGACACAACTCACCTTGAAGGCAAAGAGCTTGAATTTAAAGTAATCAAGCTTGATCAAAAACGTAACAACGTTGTTGTTTCACGTCGTGCAGTTATCGAATCAGAAAACTCACAAGAACGTGAAGAGCTTCTTGCTAACCTTGTTGAAGGTCAAGAAGTTAAAGGTATCGTTAAGAACCTTACTGACTACGGTGCATTCGTTGATCTTGGTGGTGTTGATGGTCTACTACACATTACTGATATGGCGTGGAAGCGTGTTAAGCACCCTTCAGAGATCGTTAATGTTGGCGACGAAATCGCAGTTAAAGTTCTTAAATTCGACAAAGATAAAACTCGTGTATCTCTAGGCCTTAAACAGCTTGGTGAAGATCCATGGGCAGCTATCGCTGGTCGTTACCCAGAAGGTTCTAAACTTTCTGGTCGTGTTACTAACCTTACTGATTACGGCTGTTTCGTGGAAATCGAAGAAGGCGTTGAAGGTCTAGTACACGTTTCTGAAATGGATTGGACTAACAAGAACATCCATCCTTCAAAAGTTGTATCACTAGGTGATACTGTTGAAGTTATGGTTCTAGAAATTGACGAAGAACGTCGTCGTATTTCTCTTGGTCTTAAGCAATGTATTGCTAATCCTTGGCAGGAATTTGCTCGTCTACAAAACAAAGGCGATCAAGTTACTGGTAAGATCAAATCAATCACTGACTTCGGTATCTTTATCGGTCTTGACGGTGGTATTGACGGTCTTGTACACCTTTCAGACATTTCTTGGAATACACCTGGCGAAGACGCTGTACGTGAATTCAAGAAAGGCGACGAAATCACTGCTATCGTATTACAAGTTGACCCAGAGCGTGAACGTATCTCTCTAGGTGTTAAACAAATCGAAGCTGACCCATTCAATAACTACCTTGATGCAAACAAAAAAGGTGCTATTGTTAAGGGTAAAGTGACTGAAGTTGATGCTAAAGGCGCAACTGTTGAACTTATCGAAGGCGTTGAAGGTTACATTCGTGTAGCTGATATCGCTCAAGAGCGCGTTGAAGATGCAACTACTGTTGTTTCTGTTGGCGACGAAATTGAAGTGAAATATGTTGGTGTTGATCGCAAGAACCGCACTTTAAGTTTATCTGTTAAAGCTCTTTTCGAAGCAGAAGAGAAAGAAGTAATAGAGAAGCTTAAGAAAGAAGAGCCAGTGTTTGAAAACGCAATGGCAGCTGCTTTCGCAAATGCACAAAAAGACTAATATATAATTAGTTTTTAGTTGGAAGGGCATTTTTTGCCCTTCCTATATCTCTTTTTAAGGAAACGCTATGACTAAGTCAGAATTGATAGAAACACTTGCGGAACAACACGCGCACGTTCCAGTGAAAGATGTTGAGAATGCTGTAAAAGAAATTCTTGAACAAATGGCCGGCTCATTATCTACTTCAGATCGTATAGAGATCAGAGGTTTTGGTAGTTTCTCTTTGCATTTCCGCGCTCCTCGCACAGGTCGTAATCCTAAGACTGGCGATACAGTTGAGTTAGACGGTAAGCATGTTCCTCATTTTAAACCAGGTAAAGAATTACGCGACCGCGTAAATGAAAGTATTGCCTAGTTAACTAATTTATTGGAGTAGTTACTTGTTTAAGGTATTAAAAATTATTCTGGTTGCACTATGCCTTATTAGTGCTTTTGTATTGGGTTCTCAAAATCCACAGTTAGTACAAATTAATTATATAATTGCCAGTAATACATTACCTTTAGCTGTAATCATAAGTATCTGCTTTTTGTTAGGTGTTGTAATCGGTTGTTTTATTAGTTTTAAATTGTTCTCACAGTTAAAATGGCAAAATTATCGGTTAAAAAAACAATTAGCGCCTGAAAAAGATAAAAAAAAGCTTGCTGCTAATAAAGACACCTAATCATGATTGAGCTTTTGTTTTTATTATTACCTGTAGCAGCCGGTTACGGCTGGGTGATGGGTAAAAATAGCGCTAAAAACCAAGCTCATCAACTTAACCGTCAGATCACTTCTGAGTATAGTAAAGGTTTAAAATTTTTACTTGATAGAGAAGAAGATCAAGGGTTAGAGCACCTAATTAATCTACTCGAAGTTTCTGCTGATTCAGTTGAACATTATTCTACGCTTGCCACCATGTTTCGTCGTCGAGGTGAGTTAGACCGAGCGATAAAAATTCATGAACTTCTTCTAAAACATCCAAGCTTAAATGAACAACAAGCAGCTACAAGCAGATTAGAGCTCGCCGAAGATTATATTATGGCAGGCTTGCTTGACAGTGCAGAGGAGCATCTAGTTTGGTTAGTAAAAGCAGGGCATGTTGAAGCTCTCGAACCTATTATTACTTTATATTCACAAACCCGTGAATGGGAAAAAGGCATCAACATGTTTGAGGCCCACAGCGAATTATTTTCAAAAGAACAACAATTTAAAGCGATTGCAAATTTTTATTGTGAAACAGCCTTAGCTGATAATACCCCACAATTAATGAGAAAAGCGATTAGTTTAAATTATAAAGCTGTTCGTCCTCTTTACGAATTAGGTTTATCTGCTTATACAAATGAGGATTACGTTAAAGCCATTTATTATTGGCGAGAACTCGTGACTCAATTTACGTTATTTGCCCCGCTATTTATTGATAGACTCGCACACAGTTACAAACAACTAAATCTAACGCACCAATTTCATGAGCTAGTAAATGACTTATTAGAAAAAGGCGGCGTATTAATAAAAATAAAACATTGTCAGGCTTTATTAGAACAAGGTTTCACAGAGCAAGCATTTGAGTTTTTAACTGATAGTTTAAAACGACAACCAACAATTCGCGGTTTTAGTTTTTTGCTGCAATTGATGGCTGATCAAAATAAAAACACGAAAGAAGTTTTAGAGCAGATTGATAAACTTGTTACTTCATACATTGCGACTAAACCTGACTTTCAATGTCAGCATTGCGGCTTTACTAGCTATACAATTTATTGGAATTGCCCTTCTTGTAAACATTGGGAAACCATTGTACCGAGTAGAGGGTTAGATGGATTTTAATAACCCCCCTTAATAACGGATTTAAAAGATGAGTATTTTAGCAAATTAAGCCATGTGTTTACTGATTTTAATTTTTATAAAGTAAGCTTGTATAAATTTACTTTATCGACACCCAAAATTACCCGCTAAAACTATTTTATTAGATCTATTTATATAATTACTTTATTGCCATACATTAGGATAGTTATGTCTTTCGAACATTCAAAAAAAATTCTCATTGCATTAGATTACGATGATCAGCAAATTGCCCTAAATTTTGTTAAACAACTTTCTCCTGATACTTGCCGTCTTAAAGTCGGTAAAGAGATGTTTACCTATTTCGGTCCTGCTTTTGTTAAAGAATTAATTGATTTAGGTTTTGATGTGTTTCTAGATCTAAAATTTCATGACATTCCTAATACTGTAGCTAAAGCTGTCACTGCAGCCGCAAAAATGGGTGTATGGATGGTTAATGTACATGCATCAGGTGGTTTTGAAATGATGCATAAAGCTAAACTTGCTTTAGAGCAGTTTGGTGATAAAGCGCCTTTGCTTATTGCTGTGACTGTTTTAACAAGCATGGATGAAAAAGAACTCAAACGTTTAGGTATTGAAAAATCCCCGCAGGAACAAGTCATTTACTTAGCTCGGCTTGCAAAAGAAGCAGGGCTTGATGGCATAGTTTGTTCAGCACAAGAGGCAAAAGTGCTTAAAGTTGAACTTGGTGATAAATTTAAATTGGTTACGCCAGGTATTCGTCCGGAAGGTAGTGATGTAGGAGATCAAAAGCGTATCATGACACCAAAACAAGCGATTGATGCTGGAAGTGATTACCTTGTTATTGGACGACCTATAACAAAATCGAATGATCCTGTAAAAGTGCTTAATGATGTTAATCGCTCGATTAATTAAATTAACAAAAATAGTTGATTGATGCTAAAATCCTTACTAAATATGGTTCTAATATTACAAAATATTGTTTATATGTAGTGAGGGTTTGTCTTGAAATTGTTATTCTATGTGGTTATTTTTGCTGTTGCGGCTTTCTCAGTAAACAAATATTATTTATCAGGGAAGATAGATTCTGAGGCTTTAACAGTTGCTGATGTTATCGTGAGCTACCCCGTTAATATTTTTGATTTCAAACAGACTATGGCAGATTATGCACACCACTTGTGCTATAAAAACGAAGATGTCCTTAGTTATCAAGACATTAGTGCTCGTGAATGTGTTAATAATCATGATGATAGGAAGCCTGATTGTGAAAGTAGGATTTTTCGTCTAGCACCTTTGAACTTAAAAACTAAAGAAGAGGTTATTGATTATTCAAAGCAATATACGCAATGCACCTTACCGTATAAATATATTATGGGCTAAGTAAAAGAATAATTTAATAATAGGCAGTTTATTATTGAGTGAAGATAGAAGTTGAGTGGTTGGCCACTCAACTTCTATCAGTAAAAAATTACTTCAAACGAATTGACTTTGCTTCAATATCTATTAATTCTTGCTTGAATAGTCCACCAATTGCTTTTTTGTAGTTAGCCTTACTGGTAGAAAACATCTTTTTTATTGCTTCAGGATCAGACTTATCGCCGAGTGGGATCACACCCCCTTCATTCTTAAGCTTTTGCATAATAGTTTCACCAAGATCGCTTACTTTTCCCATACCAGGCTTTTCTAGTACGACATCAATTTTTCCGTCGTCACGTACTTTTTGAATGAAACCTTTAAGCTTTTGGCCCACAAATAAGCTTTTAAATACCATATTGTAAAATACAACACCGAAGTGCGATTCTTCAATTAATACCTTATAGCCAATATCTGTTTTGCCAGCAACAATTAAATCCACTTCTTGTAAGTGTGTATATTGCGGCTCATCTTTAGATAGGAAACGATTAAAATTGTTTGATGCACAAATACGTTGGCTTGCATTATCAAGGTACAAACGAACTAAATATGAATGACCTTCTTGCATGCGTGGCTTTTGTTCGTTAAACGGGGTTAGTACATCTTTTTCAAGCCCCCAATCTAAAAATGCCCCAATACTGTTTATTTCTTTAACGCGTAGTAGGGCGTATTCACCTACTTGTGCATGAGGCTTTTTAATTGTCGCTGTGGCTAAGTTAGCATTGTCTAAAAAGATAAATACACTAATACTATCGCCAGCTTCAAGCTCATGTTTTATTTCTTGTTTTGGTAAAAATACTTCACCTAAATCATGGCCATCAAGGTAAGCACCTTCATTGCTTACTTCTTTTACAAATAAGGTTTGTGTTGTTCCTAGGTAACTCATAATTATTCCTGCTCAGGCTTTTTTTTACGGCGCATCGGTGTATCGCCATCAATATTCATGGGTGCTTTAATTGGGGCTGATGGTTTTTTAGGTTTTGCTTTTCGTTTAAATAGTGGCTTTTTAGCAACAACTGTTTTTTCTTTTTTCAATACAGATTCAGGTTTTTTCTCTTTTATCCCTTTAAATTTTGCCTTTAAACCATCAATGCTGGCAAAATTTAACTCATCATTTAAAAATGCTTTTATGGCTAAATAGCTAGCCCAATCTTTAGGGCCTACCAGCGAAAGCGCACTTCCTTTAAAACCTGCACGCCCAGTACGTCCAATGCGATGCACATATTCTTCAGCATGTTTTGGTAAATCAAAGTTAATTACATGCGTTACGCTGAGCAAATCTAAACCACGTGAGGCAACATCCGTTGTGATCAATATTTTAAAATTCTCACGACTAAACGAGTCCATAATATCTAGGCGCTTATTTTGTGTTAAATCACCAGCAAGTGCTACCGACTTAAATCCTTTAGCATTAAGTGCTTCACTTAAACGGCTTGTATCAGCGCGCGTTGCTGTAAAGATAATACATTGACCAACATCATCTTGATTTAAAAAATGTTCTAATAATGCCTCTTTGTGATCTAGATGATCCGCTAAATAGAGTGTTTGTGTGATATCACTGTGCTGCTCATTCGCTGCACTTAGCGTAATTTGCTTTGGTTTTTTTAATAAATTACGAGATAGAGCATCTACCTGTGCGTGATCCAGCGTTGCAGAAAACAGTAATGTTTGACGCAAACGGTGATTCGCTTGCTCGTTAATCATTTTTAACTGTTCGGTAAAGCCTAAATCTAAAATACGATCGGCTTCATCGAAAATAAGTAATTCAAGTCCGCTTAATTGTAATGAGCGTTGTGTAATGTGATCCGCTAAACGACCTGGGGTTGCGACTACAAATTGTGGATCGTTACGCAGTGCTTTAACTTGATCATTAAAGTTTTCTCCGCCAAGTATTTTCACCGCTTTAATCGCTGTGCCTGCAATTAATAAGCGAAGTTGTGTGAACACTTGTGTTGCAAGCTCTCGTGTAGGCGCAACAATAAGTACACGAGGATCGCGTTTACTGAGTGCCTTTTGTTTCATCACCCGTTGTACTGCAGGTAGTAAAAACGCTAAGGTTTTGCCCGACCCAGTTTTAGACTGAGCGAAAATGTCATGCCCTGCAAGTGCGGTAGGCACTGCATGCGCTTGAATATCGGTGGGCTGGGTGATCCCTTGATGTGCTAATTGTGTTTCAAGGCGTGTATCAATCCCAAGATCAGTAAACTGCAATGTGTGTTTCTCCAAAATGAGCAATTAAGTCTTTAAATTTATTGGCGTATTATAGCTTACTGAGGTGCCGTGCTAACAGTAAAAACCATTCTATAGCAGCATTTTTTGCAATTAATCCAAAAAAGCGTAAAATACGCGCCCCATATGCGCCGGATTTACGATTCGGTAAACGCCAATACTGGCTAACAAGGCAAAATAGGAAATATAATGACTGTTGTTCATAAAGATAATGTAACGGGCGATCACTTTGTTGTGTGCGCGCTGTATAAATTCGTTGGGTTACCTGAATTTGAAGCTATCCGTAAGCCATTGCTTGAAGTGATGGAAGCAAATGAAGTACGCGGTACTTTATTACTCGCTGCCGAAGGTATAAACGGCACTGTTTCTGCAAAACGTGAAGGGATAGACAATTTATTAATATGGCTGGATAAACAACCAAATTTAAAAAACATCGTGACAAAAGAATCTTACGATGATGAATGCCCGTTTTATCGCACCAAAGTTAAGCTAAAAAAAGAAATTGTTACGATGGGCGTTGAAGGCGTAGACCCGCTTAAAGTTGTGGGTAGCTATGTAAAGCCAAATGAGTGGAACGCACTTATATCTGATCCTGAAGTTATTTTGATTGATACCCGCAATGATTACGAAATTGAAATTGGTACATTTCAAAATGCAGTCGATCCAAATACTAAAACTTTTCGCGAATTTCCACAGTGGGCTAAAGAAAACTTAGATCCACAAAAACATAAAAAAGTAGCGATGTTTTGTACGGGTGGTATCCGCTGCGAAAAATCGACGGCTTACATGAAAGAGCAAGGCTTTGATGAAGTTTATCACCTTGAAGGCGGTATTTTAAAATACCTAGAAGAAGTGCCAAAAGATGAAACCATGTGGGAAGGCGAATGTTTTGTATTTGATAATCGCGTGGCGGTTGATCACGACCTACAAAAAGGCTCTTATGATCAATGCCACGCGTGTCGTATGCCAATTACAGAAGAAGAAAAGTTAAAGCCTGAATACATGGAAGGTGTCTCTTGTCATCATTGTATTGAAGAAGTAACTGATGAGCAACGTGCACGTTTTGCTGAACGCCAAAAGCAAATAGAATTAGCGCAAGCGCGTGGTGAAGGCCATATTGGTAATGAGGCACAAGCTGTTTTAC
Source organism: Pseudoalteromonas aliena SW19 (assembly GCF_014905615.1). Taxonomy (NCBI): domain Bacteria; kingdom Pseudomonadati; phylum Pseudomonadota; class Gammaproteobacteria; order Alteromonadales; family Pseudoalteromonadaceae; genus Pseudoalteromonas; species Pseudoalteromonas aliena. Next base: position 370,834 of record NZ_AQGU01000025.1, on the reverse strand, counting down.
AGCAACGTAAAGAAGCTAAAAAAGCCCAAAAAGACGCTCAGCGCAGTAAATAATTTTTTACAATAAACATTACATTTAAAGAGTCTATTTAGGCTCTTTTTTTGTGCCTAAAATTGTGCAGTAATTGTTTTAACATCTTAATGATAATGTTAATCTGCAAGATAGATTTAGTCATTTTAATGCGCGTACAGGAAGGGATTTATGCAAGCCGAACAAGTTGAAATCGCACAATTTTTAGCACAACATCCTCCTTTTGATGACTTACCTCAAAAAGCGCTTAATGAGTTAGCTCAACAAGTAGAAGTTGCTTATTTTAGAGCAAAAACAGATATCTTGAGTTTTGGCCAAGACATAGCTGATTTGTACGTAATTAGAAGTGGCTCTGTAGAAATGTATCGTCGAAATGGCGAGCTTTACAATCGTTTGGCTACAGCGGGTATATTTGGGCAAATGGGTTTGTTGATGAACCGTAAGGTGCGTTTTCCTGCAACTGCTCTTGAAGATACGTTAGTTTACTGCATAAATGTTGAGCTGTTTAATCGCTACTGTGATGAGTTTGATGCGTTTGCTGATTACTTTGAAACTGACGGTAACGTGCGTTTACATCAAGCTATTGTCGAGCAAGCCGATGGCAATGACCTGACAACCGCGAAGGTGAAATCATTAATTCACAGAGATGTAGTCACCGTAGATGCAACTTCAACAGTACAAGACATCGCTAAATTAATGACCGAAGAGGCGGTATCGTCAGTGTTGGTAACCGATGTAAATAAACCAATAAATGATGACCCAGAAGAAGACGATGGACAAGTCGTTGGTATAATAACCGATAGGGATTTACGCTCCAAAGTAGTGGCTAAAGGACTTGCTTTTAACACACAAGCAAAAGAGATTATGTCAACTAACTTAGTGCTTTTAGATGCTAATGACTATATTTTCGAAGCCGTACTGGCCATGCTAAGAGACAACTTACACCATTTACCAGTAGTACAAAAAAGACGCCCAATAGGGGTTATCTCCCTCTCTGATATTTTACGTTACGAATCGCAAAGCAGCTTATTACTTGTACGTGGCATACTTGCTCAACAAACAATCGAAGATTTGGCGCATTATGCACGTCAATTGCCCAATGTATTTGTACGTATGGTTAATGAAGATGCAAATTCACACATGATTGGTACAGCCATGGCTGTTATAGGACGTACATTTAAACAAAGATTACTTGTATTAGCTGAAGAAAAGTTTGGCCCGCCTCCTGTGCCTTATTGTTTTATTGCTCTAGGCTCAATGGCTCGCGACGAGCAACTTATTGTAACTGATCAAGATAACGCGCTTATTTTAGATGACAGTTACGACGATGAAAAACATGACGCGTATTTTCAAAATATTGCCGATTTTGTGTGTGATGGCTTAGCGCAGTGTGGTTACACCTACTGTGATGGAGAAATTATGGCGTCGTTTAAAAAGTGGCGTAAAACTCGCTCACAGTGGTTTGATCAATTTGCAGATTGGATAGCGAAGCCAAAACCACAAGCACTACTAAATAGCTCAATATTTTTTGATTTAGGCGGTGTATGGGGCAAAACTAAATGGGCCGACGAGCTTAAAATATTTATAGCAAAACAAAGTAAAGTAAATCGTGTGTTTTTAGCAAATATGGCAGCAAATGCGCGCAACAGAACACCTCCACTTGGCTTTTTTAAAGGCTTTGTTATGGAGCATAATGGCCAACATAAGCGTTCAATGAACTTAAAGCGAAGGGGGACTGCACCACTTTCTGATGTTATACGCGTTCACGCATTAGCTGTTGGATCGCGAAAACAAAACTCGTTTGAGCGATTAGAAGATATTATTGAAGCGAAACTTTTACCGCAGGGTAAAGCGCAAGATTTACGTGATGCACTTGAATATATTGCGATGATGCGAATACGCCATCAAGCATGGCAAATAGAGAAGGATGAAGAGCCAGACAATGACTTAGATCCACATTTACTTTCTCCATTTGAACAGCGAAACCTAAAAGAGGCATTTGCAATTTTAGAAAAAGCACAAAGTTATTTAAAATTTAGCTACACAGCAAACTCTGGTGTGAAGTAGCCTATGAATCCGCGTAATTATAAAGCATTTGATTGGCAAGCTAGATATAACGATCTTGCCAATAGTACCGAAAATAAACTTTTAAAACACTTTTATGCTGGTGCTTATAATCAAGATAAAGCTGCTGTAAAAGATGTACCTTTTGTAGCAATGGACTTTGAAACCACAGGTTTAAATAGCCAAAACGACGATATAGTAAGTGTTGGGCTCGTGCCGTTTAATTTAAAGCGTATCTATTGTAAACATAGCCGGCACTGGGTTGTTCAACCTAGGCGTAACCTGCATGAAGAGTCGATCTTAATCCATGGAATAACGCACTCTGAGGTCGACGACGCCCCTGACTTTAATCGAATTATTGAGCCTTTACTTGAAGCGCTGAGTGGGAAAGTTGTCGTGGTGCATTACGCTGCAATAGAGCGCCACTTTTTAAATAATGCGTTATTACTTAGACTTAAAGAAGGGATTGAGTTTGCACTGGTAGATACGATGGAAATAGAAAAAAGAGCACTAAAAGCAAGGCAAGGGTTATTAGGCCGGCTGTTTAATACCAAGCTAGGTTCGCTCAGATTGACAGATTGTCGTGAGCGTTATTCTCTACCGGCTTATCACAATCATAATGCGCTAACGGATGCACTTGCTACAGCTGAGCTTTTACAAGCGCAACTGAGTCACCATTATCGTGTAGACACGCCCATTTCAGAGTTGTGGGTATAATACCAATTTTATTAAAAACATGATCATTCTAGCGTATTAAATAACTCACTAACGACGTTAAAAATTATTTATATAGAACAAATATGTATCATAATTTTAGCCTTGTTATTGATTTATTTTCTTATCGCTATAATAGATCACTAATTTAATGCAATTGGTATAGCCTTAAATAGGTAAACAAAAAAACGCCGCAAAATTGCGGCGTTTCATCACGAATTAAAAGTGTTGCTAATTAATTGTATTATTTAATTGGGCGTGGCTCAGTTCGTAAACCTAAAATTAAGCTTACACACATAAACAACAACACAATAGTAAATGGCAAGCCAGTAGAAACAGCACCTGCTTGGAGTGCTTCAATTGCTTGTGTACCACCAATCCACAGTAGTGCAGCTGCAATGGCGCCCTCTACCGTTGCCCAAAATATACGTTGTGGCACCGGTGCATCAATTTTACCGCCAGCTGTAATTGAATCAATGACTAATGAGCCTGAGTCAGATGAGGTAATAAAAAATACTAACACTAATACAATCGCAATAAACGATAAGATATTAGATAGAGGTAATTCATCAAGCATTTGGAACATAGCTAAAGGTACTTCAGTTAAACCATTAGTGCCTAGCGCACCAACACCGTTAACTACTTGGTCAATAGCAATACCACCATAAATAGACATCCATAAAACAGTAACTAGCGTAGGGATAAGTAATACCGCAATTAAGAATTCACGAATTGTTCGACCGCGAGATACACGCGCGATAAACATACCTACAAACGGAGACCAGGAAATCCACCAAGCCCAATAAAACACAGTCCAACCATGCATCCATGTTTCGTCTTCGCGGCCATGTGGGTTACTCAATGGAATAATGTTTTCTACATAGCCCATCACGGTAGTCGGTACGTTGCCCATTGCTACAGCAAAGCCAACTAAACAAACAAACAATAATAATGAAAACGCGATGAGCATATTTACATTACTCAGTAGTTTCACACCACCATCAATACCACGCACTACAGAAACGATTGCTAGGAGTGTAACACCCGCAATAACCAAAATTTGAGACCCTACACCACCTTCTGTACCAAATACATGATTAATACCAGCAGAGGCTTGTTGAGCACCTAAACCTAAAGATGTTGCAAGACCAAATAACGTAGCAAGTACAGCTAAGATATCAATGATATGACCAGGCCAACCCCAAGCTCTGTCGCCTAGTATAGGATAAAAAATAGAACGAATAGAAAGCGGTAACCCTTTGTTATAGGTAAAAAAGGCAAGAGATAAACCAACAACAGCGTAAATAGCCCAAGGGTGAAGTCCCCAATGGAACATAGTTGCGCCCATTGCTAATTTTGCAGCCTCAGGTGTATTTGCGGCCACATTAAGTGGTGTTTCGTACCAACCAGTAAAGTAAGCAACGGGTTCAGCAACGCCCCAAAACATAAGGCCAATACCCATACCTGCAGCAAATAACATTGCAAGCCATGAAATTCGAGAGTGAGAAGGTTTAGCATCATCACCACCAAGGCGAATATTTCCGTAAGGAGAAACAATAAGTGCTAAACAAAAGAGCACAAAGAAGTTGGCAGCCCACATAAAAAGGGCATCAAAATTATTAATAATATCGGTCTTGATACTATCAAGCGCTGTTTTTGCAGTTAGTGGGTCGGTAACAAGTATGGCGATTAAAAAGATGACAATCAGGCCCGCACTAGTTCCAAAAACAGGGTTGTGTATATCAAACCCCCACTTTTGTACGTTGTCCTGACCTACGGTGTAGTCCGTATTGTCAATACTATATTTGTCATGATTTTCCTTCATGCAATACCTCTGTAGTTGTCCTAATATACTGGCGTTACCAGCGTCATATCTAATTACATTAGCCTTTAAATACAAAGTAAAACAAATACTGTAATTTATTTGAAGACTAACTAATTTGAAGAGTGATTTTACAATCACTAGTGTATGAGTTAAATATTAAATGTAAATGATTTTGTAGTTAAAACGCTGATATTATGGCTATACGAGCAATTTATTTTAACTTTTGTATTAAAAACCAACATTCAGGTAGCGTTAAAAATTAGTTTGCTATTAAAGTAAAAATTTATACTTAAGGCGTATAAATAATGTCGATCACGTAATGAAAACTGATGTTTATTAAGTTGTAACATAAATATGATTTAACACTACAGTAAGCTATATTTTATAACGAGCATGGGTAAAGGACTAAGTTATTATGAACAAGCCTGAAACAAATCATAAAGGCGGCGATGCACTCGCTGAATGTTATCAATCTGTTCGACGCTACAGCTTAGCTATTACTGCACAATTAAGCGTCGAAGATTGCCAATTACAAGCCATGCCTGATGTAAGTCCATGTAAATGGCATTTAGCGCACACCACTTGGTTTTTTGAAACATTCTTATTAAGTATTCATTGTAAAAATTATCAGGTGTTTGATCCGCAATTTAAAGTGCTATTTAATTCTTATTACAATGGCATCGGTGCGCAATTTAAGCGCAGCAACAGAGGGAGTTTGTCACGACCAAGCCTAAAAGATGTACTTACATACAGAGCGTATGTTGATAAAGCAGTACTGCAATTATTAAGCACTCATAACGACGATGTTATTGAGCAAATAATCACACTAGGACTCAACCATGAGCAACAGCATCAAGAGCTTATGCTTATGGATATTAAATACAACTTTTCGGTTAACCCGACGTTTCCTAAATATAAAGCCATTGATATCCCTATTTCTAACAATAACAATCTGATAAAGCCTGCTAACTTTATTGATTTTGACCAAGCTATAGTCAATATAGGCACTAGCGATCAAACACAGTTTGCTTATGATAACGAACAACCCAAACATCAGGTACTAATACATTCATTTCGTTTTGCTAATCGATTGGTTACTAATGGTGAGTATTTAGCATTTATCAATGCGGGCGGTTATAACAATCCACAATATTGGCTAAGTGATGGTTGGGCGCATAGTAAAAATCAAGGTTTAAGCAAGCCTCTTTATTGGCATTATATTGATGGCAAGTGGTTTGAGTTTACCCATTACGGCTTACAACCACTCAATTTTAATGCCCCCGTTTGTCATGTCAGCTATTTTGAAGCCACTGCCTATGCTAATTTTGTCGATGCGCGATTACCCACAGAATTTGAGTGGGAATACGTTGCCAAAGCACATAACGTTATTAAGCCCTCCCAAAACCAGCTAATGCCCGGACAGTGCGAAGGCGATGAAAAAATAACTCAGTTAACAGATGCATGCTGGCAATGGACGAACAGCGCATATTTACCGTACCCAGGTTTTAAGCCTATAGAAGGCGTTGCAGGGGAATACAATGGTAAGTTTATGAATAACCAAATGGTGTTACGTGGCGGGTGTGTGTTTACCCCTAAAAACCATTTGCGCACAACATACCGTAATTTTTATTACCCGCATCAAGCGTGGATGTGCAGCGGGATAAGACTGGCGAGGGATAAAGTATGAATCAAATAACAGCAATAAAGCAAAGTAACATCACCGACACTGAGTTTTTAAACGACGTGATAAGCGGATTAACTCAACAGCAAAAAACGCTTCCGTGTAAATATTTTTACGATGATAAAGGCGCTGCATTATTCGAGCAAATAACAACCTTGCAAGAGTATTACGTAACACGTACCGAGCTGTCTATTTTAGAGCAACACTCGCAAGCAATTGCTGATCTGTTACCTGAAAACCTTTCTATTATCGAGCCAGGCTGCGGCTCGGGTAAAAAGGTTGCCTATTTATTAGCGCATATGGCAAACGTAAAAACCTTTGTACCGTTTGAAATTTCTGAAGAGATGCTCAGTTATTCACTTGCGCATTTATCACCGTTATTTCCAGAGCTAATAATTTCACCTTTGCTAGGAGACTTTACACATAGCCAAATGGTTAAGCAGCTAACCAAAGACACCGCTTTAGATAGTCAAACTAATTTGGTTTATTTTCCGGGCTCTACTCTTGGTAACTTTGCGCCAGTTAAAGCGATAGAAATTATGAATAATTTCCATCGCTTATGCGGTGTAAACGGTTATGTACTAATTGGGGTTGATTTAGTAAAAGAGCGCCAAGTGTTACTGGATGCATATAACGATAAAGTGGGAGTCACCGCCGCATTTAATAAAAATTTACTACAACGTATTAATAACGAGCTAAATGGCACATTTAATTTAGATAACTTTAGCCACGAGTCGCGCTTTAACGAGCAACATAGCCGTATTGAAATGCACTTAGTAAGTAACTGTAATCAAAGCGTGATTATAAATGATCAGCAAATAGACTTTATAGAAGATGAAAGTATTCATACAGAAAACTCTCACAAGTACACGCTTGAATCGTTTAAGCAGCTTGCAGCGCAAGCTAATTTAACGTTAGAGCAAACATGGCAAGACGATAGTAACTATTTTGCCTTGTGCTTATTAAGACCGCTTTAAACGTTACTTAAGTTTAGGGCGTGTTGATCTTTGATAGTTGAATTTGCAGCAATATGTTTGGTTTTTAGGCAAGGCAGAGCCTATTAAGTGTGGTTATTCCACATAAATAGGCGATAACGCAGCATAAATGCCAAACATGTGCTGCCCTTCGGGTTCTGCCTAGGGGCGATAAACTCTTTGTTGCTCGATTTTTACTTAGCCCACTAGGTTACAAACCTCGCGCCGCGATTTAATCGCCCCTAGATTGAACAAATTTCAATTCGCAAAGATCAACACGCCCTAGTAAATGACAACTTGGGCATTGTTAAACTCATAGTTTAGCAATGCGCCATTATTTGATTGCTGTATAAGCTTAGCTTTATTTAAACCATGTAGTCTAAATAGCAGGGGGGCAATAACAGATACCGCAGAGCCTGTAGCACTGTCTTCATTTACACCAAACTGAGGTGCAAAGTATCTAAAATGCGCTATGGCATTTTTCTTGTCTTTATTTTTTATACTAAGGGCAATTACTGCATTTTTGTGGAGTTTACTCAAAGCTTTAAAATCAACGTGTAAGCTTTTTAAATCGTCTTTTTCAAATTCTTTATTAAATTCTTCATTAAATAGCACGACGGTATAACCGTTTTTATCATCGGTACTGTAGGCTACTTTTATTGCTGATGAAAACACACTTTTTAACTCACTTTCAGCAAATTCGCTTTTTTTAGGCTCTATGCTTTTTAGTAACAGCTGAGCGCGTTGTTTTTTTACTCTTATAGTAAAACGCTCATGACTCATTGAAGTAAATACGTCAGGGCAATAACCAAAATGATCTATCAAAAAATTAGCGGCTGCTAAAGTACCATGTCCGCAGCGTTTAATTTCATGTGTTTGGTTAAACCAGCGAATTTTACAATGCAGTTTAGTTATCTCATTGTGATTTAAAAATACGGTAGCAGGGTGAATTGATTGTGATGCAATATATTGCATTGTTTTTGACGTTAACCCGTTTTTATAAATAACAATTAAAGCGCTTGAGCCTTTTAAGTTATTTGCAGAGCTATAAAAAATAGATTCGGTGGAAGTGAACTCTATAAAGCGAAGCGTAAGCCATTTAGGCTTACGCTTCGCTAAGCAAAGAGTATTAACCTTTGCTTGCATATGCGTCGTTATGAACGCCCGCAGCACGACCTGATGGATCGGCATTGTTTTGAAACGATGCGTCCCATGCCAGTGCTTCAGGAGTCGAACACGCTACCGACTTACCATGCGGTACACATTTAGCGGATGCATCACCAGGGAAATGCGATTCAAAAATAGTACGGTAGTAGTACGCTTCTTTTGAATCCGGTGTATTAATAGGGTATTTAAATTTCGCATTTTCAAGCTCTTGATCGCTCACTTGCTCATTTACAAACTCTTTTAACGTATCAATCCAGCTGTAACCAACACCATCTGAAAACTGCTCTTTTTGACGCCATAGCACTTCTTCAGGTAAGTAGCCTTCAAAGCCTTCACGTAAAATGTGTTTTTCAATTTTGCCATCTTTACACATTTTAGCTTCAGGGTTGATACGCATAGCAACATCAACAAATTCTTTATCAAGAAACGGTACACGTGCTTCTACGCCCCATGCCGCCATTGATTTATTAGCACGTAAGCAGTCAAACATATGCAGTTTTGATACTTTACGGTTTAGCTCTTCATGAAACTCTTGTGCGTTAGGGGCTTTATGGAAGTATAAGTAGCCACCAAATAGCTCATCAGCACCTTCGCCCGACAACACCATTTTAATGCCCATCGCTTTAATTTGGCGAGCCATTAAGTACATAGGTGTAGAGGCACGAATCGTTGTTACATCGTACGTTTCAATGTGGTAAATCACTTCACGCAGTGCATCAATACCTTCTTGAATAGTAAAAATGATAGGGTGGTGAATAGTCCCAATCATGTCAGCTACTTTTTGTGCAGCGGCTAAATCAGGTGAGCCTTTAAGGCCCACTGAAAAAGAATGAAGTTTAGGCCACCATGCATCGCTTTCATCATTATCTTCAATACGTTTGGCAGCAAAGCGCTGAGTAATAGCAGAGATAACTGATGAGTCTAAACCACCAGAAAGTAATACACCGTAAGGCACGTCACACATTAGCTGGCGTTTAACGGCCGCTTCTAATGCATCTTTAACGTCTTGGGCTTCTGCGCTGTTATCTTTAACTGCATCAAACGTTTCCCAATCACGCTTGTAATAAGGCGTCATTTTACCATCTTTGCTGTACAGGTAATGCCCTGGTGGAAATTCTTCAATATGCTTACAAATTGGAGAAAGTGCTTTTAGCTCAGAAGCAACGTAAAAGTTACCGTGCTCGTCGTGACCGGTGTAAAGCGGGATAATACCAATATGATCACGGCCAATTAAGTAAGCGTCATTTTCTTCGTCGTATAAACAAAATGCAAAAATGCCATTTAGGTCATCTAAAAAGTCAGGCCCTTTTTGTTTGTACAGGGCTAAAATAACTTCACAGTCTGATTGAGTTTGAAAAGTAAAATCAACATCTAGCTCTGCTGCAAGTTCTTTATGATTATAAATCTCGCCATTAACGGCTAAAATATGTGTTTTTTCTGGATTGTATAAAGGCTGTGCACCGCTTGATACTCCAACAATAGCTAAACGCTCATGCACTAAAATAGCTTTTTCAGATGCATATACACCAGACCAATCTGGGCCTCGGTGTCTAAGCAGTTTTGACATTTCAATTGCTTGAGTACGCAACTGAGTGGGATCAGATTTAATATCTAATACCCCAAAAATTGAACACATAGTAACTCCTCATTCCTATTATGTGTGTAGTACAGCCAATTTGCTGCACTGCGAACCTTTGTTTTATCAGAAATATTTACTCAAGTCACATAGCTTTTACAATTAATTAAGAATAATTTATGCACCAAGTTAGAATTAGCTGCACCATAATGACTAGTGGGTGGTTCCAGCGGCTACTTTAATATCACTTTCATTGTTCAAAGCTTGATCTACTATGACTTTCAGCGCATCTATAACGGTTTCTTCATTCATACTAGGTGCACCGCTGTGGTGCACCGCTTGGCTGGGTAAATAAGGAATATGCACAAAGCCGCCTTTCATTACAGCGCAGTGCTCATTTATGTAATGCATAAGACCATACATAACGTGATTACACACATACGTGCCTGCCGTATTCGAAATGGTAGCTGGTATATTGTTGTTGTGCAATGCGTGTAACATGCGCTTTATTGGTAGGTTTGTAAAATAGGCATCAGGGCCATTTTTTTCTATTGGTGTATCTATAGGTTGATTACCTGCATTGTCTTTAATACGTGCATCGTCAACGTTTATTGCAATACGCTCTATTGATATTTCGCTGCGCCCACCAGCTTGACCTATGCACAAAACAATCTCCGGATTGTGCGATTCAATGGCGTTTATAAGCTGGCTGATAGATGTATTAAATTCACAGGCAAGTTCTAGCGTGCATATTTTGTGTTTCATGATGATAGTTTCATCAAGTTTTTGTACTGCTTGCCAAGAAGGGTTTATAGCTTCACCACCAAAAGGGGCAAAGCCGGTTATTAATACACACGCCATAGTAGAAGTTGATTTAGTCATTAAACACCAAGCTATACATTAAAATAATATTAACGGCGAGTAAGGTAACTGCCGTCGGAATTTGCACCTTTATTACATGGTACTTATCTTTTAAGTCTAAAAGAGCGGCAGGAATAATATTAAAATTGGCTGCCATAGGCGTCATTAACGTACCGCAATAGCCGCTATACATACCTAACGCAACTAAAGGTGCAGGGCTTGCGCCATGACCTTCAATTAAAAATGGCATCGCAATACCCGCAGTCATCACCGGAAATGCAGCAAACGCGTTACCCATAATCATGGTAAAAAATGCCATACCGACACAATACAAAACAACCAGCATAAAACGGTTGTCAGGGGCTATAAATAAAGTAACTAATTCTTTAATGGAATCACCTGTTTGCGCCACAATGAATACCCCACCAAGCATGGCTAGCATTTGCGGTAAAATGGCTGCCCAGCCAATAGAATCAACCAAACGACGTGATTCGCTTACGGCTTGAACAGGACTACCACCGGTTATTTTCCAGCCAACAAGCAATGCAAAAATACAAGCAATGGTTAAAGATGCAAGTGTTAAGTGGCGTTGATCAAGTAAGTAAACATTATTTATAGCCACATTATCAAATAGTACAGTAAAGACTACGGTAACAATTGGGATCATTAAAGCGGGAATAAATAACTTATTGCCTAGATTTTTAGCGCTTTGGTTTTGTTCCTGCTCACTGGGAATAGAGTAGTTCCCCATGGAAACTAAATTTAAACCGGCTAATAAAGCAATGAGTAATACGCTAATACCTACCATTAGGTACGTTGTTTGTGCACCAAGAGTTGCAATAGCAAAATCACCAAATAAAAAACTACTGCCAAACAAAAACCAAAATAGGGCAGTTGTCAGTCTTTTTGGGTGGTTTTTGTCTTGCAGGGTACGTACTACTAAAAACATCACCATGATGCCAATAAGCAGGTATATGTTTTCAATTGTCACAAGTGCTGTGCTTGAGTGCGATACATCGGCATCAACTACTTTACTCATAGTATGGGCTCCGGTGCATTGTACTTTTGAACCGCTTTTGCAATTTTACTTTCGAGTCGAGCTAGTCTAAATAAGTGAATAACTAAGGCGCACAGCGCAGTAGGGATTGCCCACAAACCAATATGTAGCGGCTCAATACCCGTTATGCCGTTTTCTTTTAAAAATGCATCCATAAGTAAAACAGCACCAAAGGCTATAAATATGTCTTCACCAAAAAATACCGCAATGTTATCAACCGCCGCCGCATGGGCGCTGATCATATCTTTTACGGGTTTAGGCAATTCGCCATATTTATTTGTAGCCGTCCCTAATGCCATAGGTGCAAGTAAAGGGCGAACTGTTTGTGCTTGCCCGCCGAGTGAGAGCAAACCAAGTGCAGCCGAGCATTCTCTAACAATAAAATAAAGAGCAAGTATACGTGCGCTGGTGGCTGTTTTAATTTGTGAAATCCAGTCGCGCGCACGTTGTTGCAATCCATAACGTTCAAGTAGTGCAATAATAGGTAAAATTAAAATGAAGCTCGCTAATTGGCGCGAGTTCATAAATTTTTCGCCAAAGGTTTGCAGCAAACTTATAAAATCAAGATTGACTGCCCAGCCGGTCGCAAGTCCTGCAAAGGTAACCACTAGTAACGGATTAAAGCGCAGTGCAAAACCGATTACTACAACAGGAATGCCAATAAGCGGCCAATAATTTAAATCGAACATAGTTTTCCTATTTATTTTTAGAATATTTTTATAGGTTATTTTTAAGTGCAAGGCTCAATTGATGTAGGTGCCCGTCAAGTTTCTGTTTTGCCTTTGCAGCTTCTTCAAACGTTACATATTTAAACTCAACCGTGTCTAAAGGTCTAAATTGTGCAAATTGATGTAAGTCGGCTTCAATAACAGTCCCTAAAAGAGGATACCCCCCAGTGGTTTGGCCATCGTTAAGTAGCACAATAGGTTCACCATTAGGTGGTAGTTGAATGCTCCCAGGGCTTACCCCGAGTGATGGCAAACAGTGCGAATGCACCAAACTACTTTTATGCTCAAGCCTTACGCCCATTCGGTTACTGTTACTACTGACTTTAAATGCGGTAGATACAAAGTTGCTTAGTAAAGGCTCGCCTAATAAGTTAGCATGGGGGCTTGGGTGAAGGCGTATAAGCTTGCGCTGGGCGGGAGCCATTGCGCCTACCTTTATAAACTCTCCATAATAAGGAGTAATAGGTATTTCATCACCAGTGGTGAGAGCTCTACCTTCAATACCACCAAAACACGCGTTTAAATCTGTGGATTTAGAGCCCATAACCTCAGTATTTTGTATACCGCCTTTCACTGCTAAATAAGCTCTTAAGCCGGCTCTACCAGTAGCAAAGCTCAGTACTTGTTTGTTTTTTACTGCGAATGTCCAACCAGGGTAAATTGCTTGTCCGTCAAGGGTTGCTTGCAAATCGGAACCATGAAGCGCAATTACTGTGTCGCAGCTAAATTCAAGCTCGCACAAACCAACGGTTATTTCTAAAACGGCATCATTGTCGTTATTGTTAAGTAGTCTATTAGCAATGATTTGTGCAAAGGGGTCTAAGCTGCCCGCTTTGCTTACCCCTAAATGGCGGTAGCCTTCACGGCCAAAATCTTGAATTGTAAGTAATACACCACTTTTGAGTACTTTAATCATGAGTTGCTCCTTTATTAACTAGCGGAACAAATTCAAGCGTATCGCCTGGTTGAATTAAACAAGGTTGCTCAGAGGTCGAATCAAACAAGGCTGTATCTGTATGGCCTATTATGTGCCAACCACCAGGGGTATCTGCGGGGTAAATTCCGGTTTGTGCAGCACCTATCGCAACAGAGCCTTTAGGAACCCTAGTACGTGGCTCATCACGCCTTGGTGTATGTAATTGCTCTTCTAAACCATGTAGGTAAGCAAAACCGGGCTGAAAGCCTAAAAATAAAACGTGGTACTTGGTGTTACTATGAATATTAATAACCTCATCAGCGCTTAAATTATGATAACGAGCCACGTAATCAATATCCTCACCCTTGTAGGTCGTTTCGATTAAGTGATGCTGCCCCTTAAAAGTACTCGTTTTAATATCATTCCACAACGAAGGTAGCACTTGTAACCACTTGTTTGCGTGTTTATCTGATTTTAAATAGAGAGTGAGCGAGTTCATAGCTGGCACCAAATCGCTAAATTCATCAGTGCTTTTACAGTGGCTGGCTAAAGCCCAAATTTTCCTTTGAATAGAGAGTCTATCTGTAGCGTCTAAATACGATGCATCAAACAGTAAACTACTGTTTGTTAATGCATAAATATGAGGAGTTGGCTTCATTAAATAAACCTATTTGTATAACATAATTTAAACGTAACACAGTTTTATTAATTTATTTACACCATTGCGACTAAGTGGTTATGTTTATTACCCAACTTACTTTAAGAGTCGTTTTATATTCAATTAATCGAATTTAACTTATTTAGGACCAAAACTTAATACGCTTCGTACTAAATAAGTAATCAGGATGAAATGAAAATTAAGATAAGGAGGTCTTAATGAGTACGCACATGTACAGAGGTAACTTATGAAACACCAGCATTTATTATATTTATCAGGCGCAGCTATTATATTTAGCGCAGGCAGCTTTGCTTTATCAATGGAAAAGGTAAAACACAGCGATGTAGAAGCCACTATGCATGTAGAAACCATTGTGCTTGGAGCTGGTTGCTTTTGGGGGGCAGAAAAACGCTACGAAGCGCTAAATGGTGTTATTGATGCTGAATCGGGTTATGCAGACGGTAATGGTTTTAAAGCAACATACAGAAATATTACTGATCAGTCTCGTCGCTTTGACGAAAATAATTACGCTGAAGTTGTGCAAGTTATGTATAACAGCAATATAATTTCGGCAGAAGATTTATTAAAAAACTATTTTGAAAGCCACGATCCAACACAAAAGAATCGTCAAGGTAACGACATTGGTACGCAATATCGTTCAATCGTATTAACGACTACCGATGCGCAAGCTAAAGTAGCGGAGCAAGTTAAATCGCAATATCAGCAGCTTTTAACTGATGCGAGCTACGGCAACATTGAAACGGTTATTAAACCGCTTCAAGGTTTTGTATCGGCAGAAGAATACCATCAAAATTATTTAGAAAAAAATCCAAACGGCTATTGCCCAGAACATTCTACGGGTGTTGTTTTTAATAAAACACCCGTAGAAAAAGTAGATAACACGGCTTTATTAGCAGGAAAGCAAATCGTAGTCTTAGATTCACGTGAATACTGCCCATACTGTGAAAAATTCAAAAAAGCAGTCGCAAATGACTATAAAGGGTCTATCCCAATGACATTCCGCCATGCTGATCAACTTGATAATTTAACTATTAAGTCAGCCACGTGGGCAACACCGACTATTTTGTTTTTAGAAAATGGCGTTGAAGTATATGGTCGTCAAGGTTATGCAACACCTGAAGAGTTTTATAAAGCACTGGGCGCTTTTAAATTAGGTAACAGTGATGCTTACAAGGTCGCGTTTGATGCGCGAACAGACAGAGCATATTGTAAAGAGTACAAAGAGTTTAAAAATACACCTGATGGTATTTTTGTAGACAAATTAAGTGGTGAGCCACTTTTTGATACGAGAGATAGGTTTAATTCAGGCACTGGTTGGTTGTCGTTTACTCATCCTGTAAAAAGCAATGTTACCCAACATGACGACAGCAGTTGGGGGATGACACGGATTGAGCTTCGCTCAAAAAGCACTGGTATACACTTAGGGCACTTATTCCCAGGTGAAGGACCAAGAGGACGCGATCGCTATTGTATTAATGCAACGGTGCTTGACTTTGTACCGCGAGATAAAGACTAAGCAGTTAATTAAGCCTGATTTTAAATCAGGCTTTTTTATATAATTTATTTTTTAAGGTGTTTATAGCAATAATACTTAATGAGTTGAGGGATTAAACCTGACGCTCACGGCATTAAAAATTCTGATATAAAAGAACTCAATTTCTGTCTTGTTATCAGCAAGATTTTACTCTCTCAAAATCATTCTTGTACTTTTCTAAAGGTATTCACAACCCACTTTGCAAATAAATCGAGAGGGTGGTTTGGCATATTCGATTCATGCTGTACTAAATAATACTTATCTTTTGTTGTTAAAGGCTGTTCAAATAATTTATACAGCCATTGCTCATCTAACCAGCTTTGGCTAATTGGCAGTGGAATAAGCGCAATCCCCATACCTTGCTGCGCCGCACGCGCTACACCAAACATACTGTCTATTTGAATAATTTGCGTAGGTGAAAAGTCATCAATCCCCGCTTTTTCAGCCCATTGATGCCATGCCCAAGGACGCGCTTTGTGTAAAATTAACGGTACTTGGTTAAGCGCTTGACGATGATCATTTTTCCATTGATCGAGCAGTTTCTTATTGCATGCAGGAATGTATTCTAGATTAAACAGCTCAGTTGCTAACCCTTCGGTGGGTTTACTAGAGGACAAAACAATGGATAAATCACTATGGCGTGTTAGCTCTTTGCGTGTTTTAAGCGTATCCATTTGTAAATTAATATTAGGATGCTCTGATGTCCACTCACTTAATTTAGGCATGAGTAGCTCGCTTGCAAAAAATTCTGGCAGAGTAATTGTTAAATTTGTATTTTGTTGCATCTGGCTAAATTCATTAATAGTGCTCTCTAACATAGTAATAATAGGAGACACTGCATCAAAAAAGTTTTTACCAGCCGTGGTTAAGCTAATTGAACGCGTTTTACGCACAAAAAGCTCAATACCAAGTTGCTCTTCAAGCTGTTTGATTTGATGGCTTACCGCAGACGGCGTTAAATACAGCTCATTGGCTGCGTGCTTAAAGCTTAAACTTTTTGCCGCAAAGCAAAAAGAGCGAAGGCCTCGAATAGGAGTTTGCATGTTTTCCAGTATTTAATTATTGGTGTAGCCTAATGCAGGCAAAAATCGAACCAGTTAGTAATTGCAATAATATCAATGAATTATGATTTTAAATTAAGGTTCCTCACAATTTTGGTGCATCATAGCAATAAATTAGTGCAAATGCTCTAACTAGTTGATTACCTATTTATGCAACTATTATAGATAAAAATTTACTACAGTAGGATGAATTAGCCTAAATAACCTGAACTCTGGATAATAAATCTATCTCGAGCAGCTATTTTCAGCGCTAACTGCGTTGAATTTACTTGCAATAGGCCCGCTATTGACGCGTAAATTCGCTTTGTGTTCACTGAAAATCTCTGGCTAGAGAAAATAAATTTAAATATCACCATGATTCAATACGTTAGTAATCTCTTAACCAGAGTTCAGGTTAAATATACTATGACAGGGTAAAAAAAATCCCTCTTGCGAGGGATTTTGGGTAACTCAGCGCCATTGGCACTGGGAATGAGGTCGGTACAGGGTAAAGCGTTATTTAAGTTAACTTATTAAAAGTTACTAAAAAACCATTTCTGGTACTTCACCATCAACAAGTAATTTACCTGCTGTTTTACTAATGATTTCATCAACCGACACGCCCGGAGCACGTTCGAGTAAATGAAATGCGCCGTCTTTAACTTCAAGTACGGCTAAATCTGTTACTATTTTTTTAACGCAATTTACGCCGGTCAGCGGTAAAGAGCAGGCCTCTAATAGTTTCGAGTCACCATGCTTACTTGCATGGGTCATAGTAACAATAATATTTTTCGCGCCAGCGACTAAATCCATCGCGCCACCCATGCCTTTAATCAGCTTTTTAGGGATCATCCACGATGCGATGTTGCCGTTCTGGTCAACTTCAAATGCACCCAGAACCGTTAAGTCTACATGACCACCCCGTATCATGGCAAAACTATCTGCACTATTAAATATGGCTGCCCCTTTGGCTGCTGTCACGGTTTCTTTACCCGCGTTTATCATATCGGCGTCTAGCTCTGCTTTAGTCGGGTACGGACCCATGCCTAAAAGGCCATTTTCGGACTGTAACATAACTTCAATATCATCCGGTACATAGTTTGCGACGAGTGTCGGAATTCCTATGCCCAAATTTACGTAGTAACCATCTTGTAGTTCTTGTGCAACGCGCATTGCAACTTGTTCACGTGATAATGCCATAATTATGCTCCCGCTTAATCTCGTGTAGTTACACGTTCAATACGTTTTTCAAAGTTGCCTTTAATAACGCGATTTACAAAAATACCAGGGGTATGAATTTGGCTTGGCTCAAGCTCACCCGGCTCTACTATTTCTTCTACTTCGGCAACAGTAATTTTACCCGCCGTTGCAGCCATTGGGTTAAAGTTCATGGCGGTGTGTCTAAACACTAAATTGCCATAACGATCGGCTTTCCACGCTTTAACAATGGCAAATTCACCCGTTATCGATTCTTCTAAAATATACGGGCGACCATTAAACTCTTTTACGTCTTTACCCTCAGCTACTGGAGTGCCGTAACCGGTTGCAGTGTAAAACGCGGGTATACCCGCGCCACCAGCGCGCATTTTTTCAGCAAGTGTGCCTTGAGGCGTAAGCTCAACGTCAATTTCGCCACTTAATAACTGCTGCTCGAATAGGGCGTTTTCGCCAACGTATGAGGCAACTACTTTTTTAATTTGCTTGTCCTGTAATAAAATACCTAAACCAAAGTCATCAACACCACAGTTATTAGATACTACGGTTAAGTCTTTTGTTTGCATCTGCTTAATTTGTTTAATTAAGCCCTCAGGAATACCACATAAACCAAAACCACCGGCAATAATGGTATCGCCGTCTTTTAATCCTTCCATTGCAGCTTCGTAACTAGAAACTACCTTATCAAAACCGGCCATGAGTCTCTCCTCATTGTGTGCTATTTGTTGTTAACTATCTTGAATCATCATTTTATGAGATAGCTATTTAGTGTGTAGTGCCACAGATACTTTGCTCACAGGTTGCTTACCAAGTACTTTGGTTATTTCCCAGCCAGCGTCACTTAACCTTTGTAAATCAATTCCATGCTCAATGCCAAGCCCTTGCAGTAAGTAAACCACATCTTCGGTGGCAACATTTCCTGACGCCCCCTTAGCATAAGGACAGCCACCAAGGCCTGCAACTGCCGCGTCAACCGTTGCTATACCTAGACTTAAAGCTGCGTAAATATTTGTTAGCGCTTGGCCGTATGTATCATGAAAATGCACGGCAAGTTTGGCTTTATCAATGTGCGTTAAAAGTAACTCGATTAATTGCGTTACTTTTTTTGCGGTGCCAACACCTATGGTATCGCCAAGGCTTACTTCGTAACAGCCTAAATCTAATAGCTTTTGCGATACACTTAATACTGCTTGCGGGTCGATCTCACCCTCATAGGGGCAACCTAGCACACAGCTTACATAACCACGTACACGAATATTATTAGCTTTAGCAAACGCCATTACTTCACTAAAGCGTTCAATACTTTCATCAATTGAGCAGTTTATATTTTTTTGACAAAACGACTCACTCGCAGCGGTAAATATAGCAAACTCTTTAATGCCGACAGCGTGCGCTGCATGTGCGCCTTTTAAGTTAGGGGTAAGGGCGCTTAAATTTACATCGGGTAAATCTAGCGCTGAAATTACATCCGCTGAGTCTGCCATTTGTGGCACCCACTTAGGGGAGACAAACGCGCCAGCTTCAATATCTTTCAAACCTGCAGCACTTAGGGCGTTAATAAGCGCTACTTTATCGGCAGTGCTTACTGTTTTTTCGTTTTGTAGACCGTCTCGCGCGCCAACTTCAACAATACGAACTTTATTTACAAAGGCACTCATTATACACCTTCCTCAGTCGTATCTTCTACGATAGCAAGTAAGGCTCCATGCGTTACCAGTTCGCCTTCACCAAAACAGTAGCTTTTTAAAATGCCGTCATGTGGTGCGTTAAGCGTGTATTCCATTTTCATGGCTTCAATAATAACAACCGCATCACCTTTGGTAATTGTGCTACCAATGTCGATTAAGTGCTTAACTACCGTGCCATTGAGTGGGGCGGCAAGCGGTAGAGCTTCACTTTCGTGCGAACTAATATAATGTTTATCAACTAGTTCAAATTTAGTTTGCAGTGCTTTATTCATCACCGTTACACTATTACCTACCGTATTATTATCTACCGTAGTTACGTGTGCGCTGTGTTTTTCGCCGTTAATAAATACACTACACAGACCATTATTCAATGCGCCTTGTAGGTTAAATACGTGCTCGTTATGCGTAATACTATAGCCCGCTGCCGTTTTTATAGCGCTTAGCTGTAAATCGGCAAAAGGGACTTTGATTGCTTGCGGTGCATTGAGTGTAAAACCGCTTAGTTGTTGCCACGGGCTTGCACTGTTTTGCGCATTTTTGGTGTTAGATAATGATTCTAAATACGCAAAAGCACCAATAAGCTGACTTGCTTGTAATAACGATTCGTTAACCGCAACTAACGAGTCGCCTTGCTCTGCAATAAAGTGTGTACTTGGCGCACCTTGTTTAAACGTAGGGTGGCTTGCTAAATTATGTAAAAAGCCAATGTTAGTGCTAAAACCCGCTAAATGAAATTGCTCAAGGGCTTGCTGTAAGCGGCTCAAGGCTTGTTCGCGATTGTCGTCGTGCACAATAAGTTTTGCGATCATAGGATCGTAAAACGGGCTGATTTCGTCGCCTTGTGCAATGCCTGTATCAATACGTACAAATTCACTGTTAAGTGGTGTATGTAGCGCTTTTATAGTGCCCGAGCAAGGGATAAAGTCGTTGGCTGGATCTTCTGCGTATATACGCGCTTCAAAGCTATGACCTTGCAATTGAATATCACTTTGAGTCAGTGGCAGTGTTTGCCCACCCGCAATATTAATTTGCCAATTGACTAAATCTACACCGGTTACCATTTCGGTTACAGGGTGTTCTACTTGAAGGCGTGTATTCATTTCCATAAAGAAAAATTCATCGCCACACAGTAAAAACTCAACCGTACCTGCGCCTCTATAATTTATAGCCAGCGCACAACGTACAGCCGCTTCGCCCATTTCTTTGCGAAGCTCGTCAGATAAACCCGGAGCAGGGGCTTCTTCAATTACTTTTTGATGACGACGTTGCAGGGAGCAATCACGGTCGCCTAAATAAACACAGTTACCGTGGTTATCTGCAAATACTTGTACTTCAACATGGCGAGGTTGGTTTACGTAGCGCTCTAATAACACTAAGTCGTTACCAAAACCGGCAATCGCTTCTCGTTGTGCGCCCTCAAGTGCGCTCATAAATTGCTTGGCGCTTTGTACTACGCGCATGCCTTTACCACCGCCACCAAAGGCCGCTTTAATTAGTACAGGGTAGCCAATTTTTTCAGCTTCACTTTGTAAAAAAGCGGGCTCTTGTTTATCGCCATAATAACCAGGTACTAACGGCACGTTAGCAGCAGCCATTATTTCTTTAGCGCGGGTTTTAGACCCCATTGCTTCAATGCTGCTTGCTGGTGGTCCTACAAAAGCAATATTGTTCGCTTCGCAGGCTTTAGCAAATTCGCTGTTCTCAGATAAAAAACCATATCCTGGGTGAATGCAATCAGCGCCGCAATCTTTGGCAACGTGTAAAATTTTGTCTGCCACTAAATACGAATCTTTACTTGGTGCAGCACCAATATGGTAAGCCTCGTCAGCCATTTTTACGTGCTGGGCATGTTTGTCTGCATCAGAATAAACGGCGACCGTAATTAAGCCCATTTGTTTTGCACTGCGCATTACTCGGCACGCAATTTCTCCACGATTGGCAATCAGTATTTTTTGTAATCGTTGTGTGTTCATAATTAATCCTACAGTTGCCAAGCGGGTGGGCGTTTATCAAAAAAAGCAGTTAGCCCTTCTTGACCTTCTTCAGATACGCGAATTTTTGCAATACGCTCTGCGGTAAGCTCAATGAGTTCATCGGTAATTGGCTTATTTGCTACATCGTTAATTAATGCTTTTGCCGCCTTTACTGCAATAGGTCCGTTATCAATCAGTGTTTGCAGCATGTTATCGAGCGCGCACTCTAAATTACCGGTTACTTGATGAATTAAACCCAATTGTTTAGCAGTATGGGCATCAAACACCTCAGCCGTTAAAAAGTATCTGCGAGCAGCGCGCTCACCAATGGCTTTAATTACGTATGGACTAATAACAGCCGGAATAAGACCCAACTTTACTTCGCTTAAGCAAAATTGTGCATCGTCTTTACTAAGGGCTATGTCGCAACAAGCAATTAAGCCCAGTGCACCACCAAAAGCAGCGCCTTGTACAGCGCAAATTGTAGGGTGTGGCGAGCTTGCCAATACCTGCATTAATTTAGCTAATTGCATTGAATCAGCTAGGTTATCGGCGTAGTTGTTATCTGCCATTGATTTCATCCAGGCTAAATCGGCACCGGCTGAAAAATGCTTACCTTCGGTTTTTAAAACCAAAGCACGAATATCAAGCGTATTAGCATGTTCAATGCATTGAATAAGCTCGTGTATTACTTCGCTATTAAATGCGTTTCTTTTTTCTGGGCGGCTTAACACAAGTACAGCCACATTAGATTTTGTTATTTGTAGTGTTACTGACATTTTGCGCTCCGGTTACATTCTAAATACGCCAAATTTTGAATCACGTTGTGGTGCGTTATTCGCAGCCGTCAACGCAAGCCCTAATACATTACGCGTGTCGGCAGGGTCTATAATGCCATCATCCCACAAGCGTGCACTTGCGTAATACGGATGACCTTGCTCTTCGTACTGATCAATTATTGGCTTTTTAAAGTCAGTGATTTCTTGCTCGCTCATGCTTTGACCTTTGCGTGCTAAACCATCTTGTTTGACTTGTGCCATTACACCCGCAGCTTGTTCGCCGCCCATTACCGAAATACGGGCATTTGGCCACATCCACATCATGGTTGGTTCAAATGCACGACCACACATACCGTAGTTACCTGCGCCGTATGAGCCGCCAATAAGTACTGTAAATTTAGGCACATCCGCACACGAAACAGCCATCACCATTTTAGCGCCGTGCTTAGCAATACCTTCGGCTTCGTATTTTTTACCTACCATAAAGCCAGTAATATTTTGTAAAAACACTAAAGGAATATTGCGCTGAGCACACAGCTGAATAAAGTGCGCGCCTTTTTGCGCCGACTCACTAAATAAAATACCGTTATTAGCCACTATGCCAACCGGGTTGCCATAAATACTGGCAAAACCGGTGACGAGCGTTTCACCAAAGTAGCGTTTAAATTCATCAAATGATGAGTCGTCTACTGTGCGCGCTATGACTTCGCGTACATCAAACGGCTTTTTAAGGTCGGTACCGACAATGCCGTAAAGCTCGTTAATATCGTAACGTGGTGGTTTTACATCATCTAACTCTTGTTTAAGTAACGGCGCGGTCGGACGTGTGTAATTAATACGCTCAATACATTGGCGCGCAATAGAAAGCGCATGGGTGTCATTTTCAGCGTAGTGATCGGCAACACCCGACACTTTACAGTGCACATCGGCGCCGCCAAGTTCTTCGGCGGTTACTTCTTCGCCTGTTGCTGCTTTTACAAGCGGCGGGCCTGCTAAAAATATAGTGCCTTGATCTTTTACAATAATGCTTTCATCGGCCATTGCAGGTACGTACGCCCCACCTGCGGTACATAACCCCATTACCACGGCAATTTGTGGGATACCTTTACCTGACATGCGGGCTTGATTGTAAAAAATACGACCAAAATGCAGCTTATCTGGAAATACATCGTCTTGCTCTGGCAGATTTGCACCGCCCGAATCTACAAGATAAATACACGGTAAGTGGCAGCGCTCTGCGATGTCTTGTGCACGTAAATGCTTTTTAACGGTCAGCGGAAAGTACGTACCGCCTTTAACCGTGGCATCGTTTGCAATAATCATGCATTCAATACCCTTAACACGGCCTATACCGGCTACAACGCCAGCACACGGTATTGCTTGTTCGTACACACCAAAGGCAGCAAATTGTGAAATTTCTAAAAATGGTGAGCCTTCGTCAATTAACGTAGTTATGCGGTCGCGTACAAATAATTTACCCCGACCTTCGTGGCGCTCTTTTAACGCAGCGCCACCACCTTGGCTAATTGTGGCTACTTTATCGCGTAAATCATCCACCAGCGTTGACATGTTTTTATGGTTTTGTATAAACGTTGGATCGTGAGGATTAACGCTCGATTTTAAAATCGTCATGGCTTAATCCTTAACGGCTTTCAGTGAAAAGTTCGCGGCCAATAAGCATGCGGCGTATTTCTGATGTACCTGCACCTATTTCGTATAGTTTTGCATCACGCAGTAGGCGGCCTGTGGCGTATTCGTTGATGTAGCCATTGCCACCTAAAATTTGAATTGCATCTAGCGCCATTTTAGTTGCAAGCTCTGCGGCGTATAAAATGGCACCAGCGGCATCTTTACGGGTGGTTTCACCACGGTCACACGCTTTAGCTACCGTGTATACATATGAGCGCGCAGCATTCATTTGTGTATACATGTCGGCTACTTTACCCTGAATTAACTGAAATTGACCAATAGGGGTATCAAACTGTTTACGCTCATGAATATACGGCACAACTATATCCATACACGCTTGCATTATACCAAGTGGGCCTGCTGCAAGTACTACGCGCTCGTAATCAAGGCCACTCATAAGTACCTTAACGCCTTCGTTTAAGTTACCTAAAATATTCTCCTGGGGCACTTCGCAGTTTTCAAATACCAGCTCACAGGTGTTTGAGCCGCGCATGCCCAGTTTATCGAGCTTTTGCGCCGTTGAAAAACCAGGGAAGTCACTCTCAACAATAAACGCGGTAATGCCTTTAGCGCCGGCGTTTAAATCTGTTTTAGCGTAAATTACTAACGTGTGTGCGTCAGGACCATTGGTGATCCACATTTTATTACCGTTTAAAATGTACTTATCGCCTTTTTTCTCGGCTTTGAGTTTCATCGATACCACGTCAGAGCCCGCATTAGGTTCGCTCATTGCAAGGGCACCAATGTGCTCACCACTAATAAGCTTAGGTAAGTATTTTTCTTTTTGAGCTTGTGTGCCGTTACGGTTAATTTGATTAACACACAGGTTTGAATGCGCGCCATAGCTTAAACCTATAGAGGCACTGGCACGGCTAATTTCTTCCATAGCAATAACATGTTCTAAGTAACCTAACCCTGCGCCGCCAAGTTCTTCAGATACGGTCATACCCAGTACGCCCATTTCGCCCATTTGTGTCCAAAGTTGATTTGGAAAAGCGTTATCTAAATCCGTTTTTTCAGCAAGCGGGGCAATCTCCTGACTTGCAAAACTATTTACGTGGTCGCGGATCATATCGGCAGTTTCGCCAAGGCCAAAGTTCATTTCTTTATATAGTGAAATAGTGCTCATGATTCATTCCTGTGTGTCGTCAGTGTGTTGTTATTCTTAAAATAGGCTACTCGTCTATTTTGTTAAGTGTGTCTCTGCAGCGGCGCTCCGCTGTTACTAATTCCATCAGAACAACTTTAATGTCGTCCATTTGTTGTGATAGATCTGATTTTTTCTCTGCAATTAAGTCGAGCATAGTAACTAACTGTTTTGCGCTTGATTTATCTGCGTCGTACAGTTCAAACAAACGGCCCGTTTCGGCCAATGTAAAGCCAAGGCGTTTACCGCGTAATATTAGTTTTAAACGCACTTTATCGCGCTTTGAATAAATACGGGTTTGTCCGTTTCGCTCAGGTGTAACGAGCCCTTGATCTTCGTAAAAACGAATAGAACGGGTGGTAATGTCAAATTCTTTAGCAAGTTCGCTAATGCTGAATGTTTGTTCATTACTGGCTGGCAGGTTGGCTGAACTTGCAAAGTTTGTTTGATTATCTGATTTCATAGCTGTATTTACCTCATTCGAATAACCCCAATATAAGTGAAGTTTACGTAAAGGTAAAGCTTGGCGTGATTTGAAACTATTTATTAAGGAGTTCGAGTATTAAATGGTAAGTCATATTGTTAATATTCAATGACTTGTTTTTATTTGTTCGGTGCGCTCTTACTGCTGGAGAATAATGTTTACACTTTTAAAACTAAAAATTAAACTGTTTTTAGTTGACGTTGGCGTAAACGT
Organism: Pseudoalteromonas aliena SW19; assembly: GCF_014905615.1. Taxonomy (NCBI): domain Bacteria; kingdom Pseudomonadati; phylum Pseudomonadota; class Gammaproteobacteria; order Alteromonadales; family Pseudoalteromonadaceae; genus Pseudoalteromonas; species Pseudoalteromonas aliena. The sequence continues at coordinate 344,800 of NZ_AQGU01000025.1, read as the reverse complement.
TAGTATTGTGTAGGGTAATCGAATAATAAATGAATAGAGCAAATATACTAACAACTATTTGCATATAAATACAACGGAGTTAGTTATGACTTTAGAATCAGTGGTAATTGTAGCAGCAAAACGCACCCCAATGGGTGGATTTATGGGAGCGTTAAGTGATGCGCAGTCTACCGAGCTTGGCGCTACCGCCATTGCAAGTGTACTCGCACAAACTGGTTTAGCTAATGATGCAATAGACGAAGTTATTATGGGCTGTGTATTACCCGCAGGCCTTGGGCAAGCACCTGCACGCCAAGCAATGTTAAAAGCAGGGCTTGCACTTAGCACAGGTGCTACAACAATTAACAAGGTATGTGGCTCTGGTTTAAAAGCGGCCATGCTTGCAAACGATTTAATTAAAGCGGGCTCTATACAATCAGCTATTGCTGGTGGCATGGAAAGCATGACAAACGCACCGTACTTTATTCCAAAAGCGCGTGGCGGAATGCGCATGGGTCACGGTGAAATAAAAGATCACATGATGAGCGATGGCCTTGAAGACGCCTACGACAACAAAGCAATGGGTTGTTTTGCACAAGACACCGCCGACGAATATGGCATTGGTCGTGAGCAAATGGATGCATTTGCGTTAGGCTCACTAAGTAAAGCAAAAGCGGCAATACAAAACGGCAGTTTTGATAACGAAGTTGCCCCGCATACGATGCAAACACGCAAAGGTGATGTAACAGTATCGATTGATGAGCAACCTGGTAATGCCCGCCCTGAAAAAATACCAAGCTTACGTGCAGCGTTTAAAAAAGACGGCACCATTACAGCGGCTAATTCATCGTCAATTTCAGACGGTGGCGCAGCGCTTATATTAATGAGCGAATCAAAAGCAAAAGAGCAGGGCTTAACACCGCTTTGTAAAATTGTGGCGCACAGTACGCATTCTCAAAAACCAAGCGAGTTTACCGTAGCGCCAGTAGGGGCGATGAATAGCGTGCTTGAAAAAGCAGGTTGGGCTGTAAACGATGTTGACCTTTGGGAAATTAACGAAGCATTTGCCATGGTAACTATGCTGGCTATTAACGAGTTAAAACTTGATGCAAGCAAAGTAAACGTCAATGGCGGCGCGTGTGCATTGGGTCACCCAATTGGTGCAAGCGGCGCGCGCATTTTAGTCACACTTATTCATGCCCTTAAAAACCGTGGCCTTAAAAAAGGCATTGCTTCTTTATGTATTGGTGGCGGTGAAGCAGTTGCAATGGCTGTTGAGGCATACTAAGTAATATTTAAACACTAAAATACGCAGCACCAAAATCAATAATAAAGCTGCGTTTTTTAAAATAAAAACAAACACACTGACACAATAGGATTTAACCATGCACCAAGTTCCACTACTTATAGACGGCGAATTTATTCAATCAGTATCAAAAGAGCTTATCGATGTGATAAACCCTGCAACTCAAGAAGTACTTGCACAAGTGCCATGTACCACCGAGTCAGAAATGGACGCGGCAATTGCCTCAGCCTCTGAGACGTTTAAAGCATGGAAAGACGTACCCATTACTGAACGTGCTCGCATTATGATGAAGTACGCGGCGCTATTAAAAGAACACCACGATGAGCTTGCTACCATTATTTGCCACGAATTGGGTAAAACATTTGAAGATGCAAAAGGCGATGTGTGGCGCGGTATTGAAGTAGTAGAACAAGCAGCGAATGCTCCATCATTAATGATGGGTGAAACAATGGAAAACGTAGCGCGCAAAATCGATACGTATTCTTACATGCAGCCACTTGGTGTATGTGCGGGCGTAACACCATTTAACTTCCCTGCAATGATCCCCCTTTGGATGTTCCCGCTGGCTATTGTGTGTGGTAACACCTTTATTTTAAAACCGTCTGAGCAAGATCCACTTACACCGATGCGCTTAGCAGAGCTATTTATTGAAGCCGGCGCACCAAAAGGCGTATTACAAGTTGTTCACGGTACAAAACCACAAGTAGACCGCCTATTAGAAGATAAAGCCGTACGTGCTATTTCGTTTGTTGGCTCGTGTGGTGTAGGTGCTTATATTTATTCTAAAGGCACACAAAACCTAAAACGCGTGCAAGCGTGTGTTGGCGCTAAAAACCACATGGTTATTATGCCTGATGCAAGTAAATCGCACGTTGTTAACAACCTAGTAGGCGCATCAGTCGGCGCTGCGGGTCAGCGCTGTATGGGTATTTCGGTTGCTGTATTTGTAGGCCAAGCAAGTCAGTGGGTAGATGAAATTAAAGCAGGCTTTGAAAATGTACGCCCAGGCGTGTGGGATGATGCAAATGCGGCATACGGGCCGCAAACATCAAAAGCAGCAAAAGCACGTATTTTATCACTCATTGCTGGTGGTAAAGAGCAAGGCGCTACCTGTTTAATTGATGGTTCTGACTTTACGGTTGAAGGGTATGAGCAAGGTAACTGGGTTGGCCCAACGTTATTTACCGATGTAACCAAAGAGATGGATTTATACAAAGAAGAAATATTTGGCCCCGTACTGGCGTGTATGTTTGTAGACACGCTTGATGAGGCAATCGCCCTTATTAACGACAGTCCTTACGGTAATGGTACCTCGTTATTTACGTCAAGCGGCGCAGTGGCTCGTAAATTCCAACACGAAATTGAAGTAGGCCAAGTCGGTATTAATGTGCCAATTCCGGTGCCACTGCCGTTCTTTTCGTTCACTGGTTGGAAAGGCTCGTTTTACGGCGATACACACACCTACGGTAAACAAGGTATTCGTTTTTACACAGAAACTAAAACGATTACCTCACGTTGGTTTGAAGACGATATTGCGTCGGGTCCAAACATGAGCATTAACTTAAAGTAATCATGATTAAAACGAATAACTAATAATAAAAAAGATGGGCGCGAAGGCTACTTCACACACAACACACATAAGTCTTCGCCGCTCGTCACGAACGACTCCCGTAACGGGAAACGCTAACAACACAACTTACACAATTAAAGAGGTCTAACATGGACTTTAACTTATCAGAAGATCAACAAGCCTTTGCGCAAACAGCACGCCAATTTGCCGAGTCGGAACTTGCACCCTATGCAGCAAAATGGGATCGCGAGCATATTTTCCCTAAAGACACGATTAAAGCAGCGGGTGAGCTTGGCTTTTGTGGTTTATACACGCCAGAGGATGCCGGCGGCCTTGGTTTATCACGTTTAGATTCGAGTATCATTTTTGAACAGCTTGCTATGGGCTGCACAGCAACTACGGCCATGTTAACCATTCATAATATGGCCACGTGGATGGTAGCAAGCTTTGGTACCGATGCAGTTAAAGACAAGTACGTAGAGCAATTAGTCATGGGTGAGCTACTTGCCTCCTACTGTTTAACAGAGCCAGGCTCGGGTTCAGATGCCGCGTCACTTAAAACAAAAGCCGTGCTTGAGGGCGATGAGTACGTTATTAACGGCTCAAAAATGTTTATATCGGGCGCTGGCGAAACCGAAGTATTAGTGGTAATGGCACGTACAGGCGGCGAAGGCGCAGCGGGTATTTCTGCATTTGTAGTGCCTGCCGATGCAAAAGGTGTTGAATACGGCAAAGCTGAGGAAAAAATGGGTTGGAACGCACAACCTACACGCCTAATTAGCTTTGAAGATGTCCGCATTCCTGCGCACAACTTATTAGGTGCTGAGGGCGAAGGCTTTAAATTTGCGATGCAAGGTCTTGATGGCGGCAGGATAAACATTGCAACATGTTCAATTGGTACAGCACAGGCAGCACTCAATACCGCCCGCGAATATTTAAAAGAACGCACACAATTTGGTAAGCCATTGGCTGCGTTTCAAGCATTGCAATTTAAAATTGCCGATATGAACACCGAGCTTGTAGCTGCGCGCCAAATGGTCAGGCTTGCTGCATTTAAACTTGATAATAACGACGTTGAAAAAACCACTTACTGCGCCATGGCTAAACGTTTTGCTACCGATGTTGGCTTTACTGTGTGTAACGACGCACTGCAAATTCATGGTGGTTACGGTTATATAAAAGAATACCCGCTTGAGCGCCATGTACGTGATGTACGCGTTCATCAAATTTTAGAGGGCACTAACGAAATTATGCGTGTGATTATAGCGCGCCGTATTTTGGCTGAGTCTGCAAGCGACGTTTTATAAGGAGCAATGTATGTCAGAATCTAAATCTAATCCGAGTATTGAACTTACAACCGAAGGTCATGTTGCTATTTTAACTATGTCTAACCCGCCAGCAAATACCTGGACAAAAGACACCCTAGTTGATTTAAAAAATACCGTTAATGAGCTTAATAATAATAAAAATATTTATGCATTAGTACTGACTGGTGAAGGCGAGAAGTTTTTTAGCGCAGGTGCCGACCTAAACGTATTTGCTGGTGGCGATAAAGGCGTAGCCGCCGATATGTCGCGTGTATTTGGTGAAGCGTTTGAAGCGCTTACTAATTTTAGAGGCGTGTCGGTTGCAGCCATTAACGGCTATGCAATGGGTGGCGGGCTAGAAGTTGCCCTTGCGTGCGACGTACGTATAGCGGAAGAGCAAGCACAAATGGCGCTCCCTGAAGCTAAAGTAGGGTTGTTACCGTGTGCGGGTGGCACACAAAATTTAGCATGGCTAGTTGGCGAAGGCTGGGCAAAACGCATGATTTTATGCGGCGAGCGCCTAAAAGCTGATAAAGCTCTGCAAATTGGCTTAGTAGAAGAAGTAGTACCACAGGGTGAAAGCTTTGCGGCCGCATTAAAACTGGCCAACCAAGTAGCCGATCAAAGCCCTACCTCAGTTGCAGCGTGTAAAACATTGATTCAAAAAGGGCGCCATCAACCAATGGCAAGTGTATTGCCTCTTGAGCGCGAGTTATTTGTTGGTTTATTTGATACCGAAGATCAACAAGAGGGCGTAAATGCCTTTTTAGAAAAACGCCGCGCTAACTGGGTAAATGGCTAATGAGTGCTTTAACATTATTAAATAGCGCCGATGAGCCCGTGGTATTTGAAACCGCAACCGCAGAAAACGGCAGTTTAATTGGGCTTATTACACTCAATGCGCCAAAAGCCTTAAATGCACTTAATTTTGAGATGATCAAATTACTTGAGCCGCAATTGCGAGCTTGGCAAGACGATGATGCTATTGCAATGGTGTTGTTAAAAGGCGCAGGCGATAAAGCATTTTGTGCAGGCGGCGATGTTGTAAGCCTTCATCATGCAATGGCGCAAGGTAAACCAACAAGCTTAGTTGAAGAGTTTTTTACGCTTGAGTACAAGCTTGATTACCTTATTCATACCTTTGATAAACCAATCCTTGTTTGGGGTAACGGTATAGTGATGGGCGGCGGTTTAGGGTTAATGGCCGGTGCTAGCCACCGCGTTGTAACCGAAACATCTCGCATTGCCATGCCAGAGCAAACCATAGGTTTATACCCAGATGTAGGCGGCAGTTACTTTTTACATAAAATGCCACAAAACGTGGGGCTATTTTTAGGGTTAACGTCGGCATCAATTAACTGCGACGACGCGCGTTTTGTATCACTTGCCGATCACTTTATCGACAGCACTAAATATGATTCCATGCTTACGCAAATTTTAACTGCAAAGTGGGGCAAAACCGCAAGTTTAAATCATGAGCGTTTAACTAAGTTATTAACCGATTTAGACAACCAATCTGCGCGTATGCCAAAAGGCAATATAAAAGCTAATTTAAAAACGATTCAAAAGCTGGGTGAATTTACAACCTTGCAGGAGCAAGTTGATTATATTTTAGGGCTAACCACTGATGATAAGTGGCTACAGCGCGCTCAAAAATCACTTAAACACGGATGCCCACTAAGTTGTGCACTCGTTAGTGAGCAATTAAAAACAAGTAAAGGCAAAAGCTTATTAGCGTGTTTTAAAATGGAGCTAGGTATGTCGGTTCGCGCTGGCGAAGTAGGTGAATTTCAAGAAGGTGTAAGAGCGCTATTAATAGATAAAGACGGCGCACCTAATTGGCAATACAAAACATTAAGTGATGTACCACAAACAATAATAGACAGCTTTTTTGTTAATCGTTTTGGCGAAAACCAACCACTCAATGGCTTAGACACGCCAATACACAAATAAAGGAAAGACGATGACTAAACTCAATATCGGTTTTATCGGCTTAGGCAATATGGGCGGCCCAATGGCGGCTAACTTAATTAAAGCTGGACATACTGTGAGTGTGTTCGATTTAAACCAGTCGGTCGTAAATGAACTTGCAAGCAAAGGCGCAAAAGCCGCAGTTGATGCAAAGCAGTGCGCAACAAATGCTGACGTACTTATTAGCATGTTACCTGCGGGCAAACATGTTAAATCCCTATACTTGGGTAATAACGGCGACAGCGGTTTAATTAACGTGCTGAGCAAAAATACATTAGTAATTGATTGCTCAACAATAGATGCAAAATCAGCACGTATTGTAGGCAGCGCACTTGGTAAACAAGGCATAAGCTTTGTAGATGCACCAGTATCGGGCGGAGTTGCAGGCGCAACTGCAGGCACACTTACTTTTATTGTAGGCGGCGAAAAAGCCGCGTTCGATAAAGCACATACAGTGCTGAGTGATATGGGTAAAAACATATTTCATGCAGGCGATATTGGCGCAGGACAAGTAGCAAAAATATGTAATAACATGCTACTTAGCATTTTAATGGCAGGCACCAGCGAAGCACTGCAAATGGGTATTAACAACGGCCTCGATCCTAAAGTACTTAGCGACATTATGATCGCAAGTTCGGGCCGTAACTGGACGCTTGAGCTTTACAATCCTTGCCCAGGTGTAATGGATACCGCACCGGCTAGTAACGATTACAAACCAGGCTTTATGGTTGATTTAATGGCTAAAGATTTAGGCCTTGCCATGGAAGCCGCGCAGCAAAGTAATTCATCAACCCCAATGGGTTCAATGGCTAAAAATTTATACACTATGCTACAGCACCAAGGTGCGGGTAGTGATGACTTTAGTGCCATTTTTAAACTGTTTTCTAAGTAGGAGCAACGCGTGGAAATTAAAAATAACACGGTAGTAATAACCGGTGGCGCACAAGGTTTAGGCTTTGCAATGGCGCAAAAGTTTGCACTTATGGGCGCAAACATTGCTTTAATAGATATGGCACAAGACTTATTAAACACCGCATGCGAGCAGTTAACGCAACTTGAGGGTGTCACTGGCAGCATTAAAGGGTATGCCGCAAACGTAACAAATGAGAGCGAAGTAGAAAACGTATTTAATACTATTAACAGCGATTTTGGCCACATTGGTGTGCTTATAAACAACGCCGGTATTTTACGCGACGGCATGTTTATAAAGGCAAAAGACGGTAAAGTCGTTAAAAAAATGTCTCTTGAGCAATTTCAATCAGTGATTGATGTAAACCTGACCGGTGTGTTTTTAGCAGGGCGGGAAGCGGCAAGCCACATGATTGAATCAGGCAAAGGCGGCGTTATAGTTAATATGTCGAGCGTAGCGCGAGCAGGTAACATAGGCCAAACAAACTACGCAGCATCAAAAGCAGGCGTGGTGGCACTTACCACCACATGGGCTAAAGAACTTGGTCGATTTGGTATACGTGTAGGCGCTATTGCACCAGGTGTTATAAGCACCGCCATGACCGACGCCATGAAGCCCGAAGCGAAACAGCGTATGCTTGCAGTAACACCCGTAGGGCGCTTAGGCGAAAGCGACGAAATTGCCCATACTGCACAATACATAATCGAAAACGATTTTTTTACCGGTCGCGTGGTTGAAATAGACGGCGGTATTCGTTTGTAAAACAGGCGGGATTAAGGTTGATTTAAAAAGCATGGCTGTTGTGGGCTGTGCTTTTTTGTTTAAATAAGGAGATTTATAATCTTGAAAAAGGACTAATAACGGCGTTGGCATTTTTGTTGTAAAACATGAGTAGGATACCCGTTGAATTAAAGCGTAGAACATTTTAGCGTTCTAATTAACTGCGTTAAAAACTTCTCATATAGACAAACAATATAACTAAATTTTTGCCTTGTTACTGAGATATTTATAATCTTGAAAAAGGGCTAACAACACCATTAGCACCTTGTTGTAGTACATGGGTATATATTTGTGTGGTACGCACGTCGCTGTGACCTAGTTGTGTTTGTACTGTGCGTATATCAGCGCCATTTTGCAGTAGATGAGTAGCAAAAGAGTGCCTTAATGTATGAGGTGTTATTATTTTTGTTAACCCTGATTTTTGGACGGCTTTTTTAACCTCTTTTCTAATACAAGAGTGATGAAAATGATGTCGCCTTATTTCACCACTTTGAGGATCTGAACTTAACATATGAGAAGGAAATAAATACTGCCATGCTAGTGTTTTTGCGGCTGAAGGATATTTTTTTGTTAAGGCATATGGCATCCACGCGCCGGCATATTTAGTGTTATTTAAATCAAGCTTTAGGTAGTCATCAACGTTTAAAATTTGAGTTCTCAGCATAGAGATCAGCTCTGTAGCGAGCGTTACAATACGATGTTTATTTCCTTTGCCATTCCATACTTGAATACATTTATAATCAAAATCAATATCTTTCACCCTTAATTGCACCGCTTCCATTACTCTTAAACCACTTCCATACATAAGGGCTGCAATTAAATAATAGCGCTTATTTAAATGAGCCATCAACATTTTAACTTCCTCTGGGGTCATCACGACAGGGAGCTTTGCTTGTTTTTTACTACGGGCAAAATTTAAATTTAATGAAAGTTCGTTTTTTATTATGTGCTTGTATAAAAATGACAATGAATTGAGTGCAGTCGCAAAAATATTGAATGTGCATAGAAGCTTTCAGGCGAATACGATAATGTCTCCCATTGAGGCGGGATGGCGTTTATTATGAAAATGGATATAAGATGCAATCCATCTTAGGTAAGTATCTACGGTGCGTAATGAATACTGACGTACCAACATATAATCGGCTATATAATTTAAAAATGGAGAACGTGTTTTCATATTACCATTAATAATACTGTATTTATATACAGTACAGTTGTGCTGCACCCATATTCAAGAAAATGAGCGACGAGCGCATTTTGTCTTTTATTGAGAGTTTGAGTGCTAATAAAAAATTATATATAGCAATGTGTTAAGTTATTTGTTAAAAAAGAATTATTGAATACATGAGCGTGACATTGGCAGATATATGCGCGATGAGCGCACTATAAAATTGTTAAGCAATATAATGGAAATCGAACGTTGATCGAAGAAGACTATAAAAAAGGGTGGCGGCAGCATTTTCCTACTTACCATTTTGATGATCGCGATATAGCTTTGGAAGAGTATAAGGTTGCAGCTAAAAATCTAGAGTCAGAAGAACGAGTTTTCCTAAATGCATCAAATGTAACGCTTGTCTCATCTGCAGCATTAGGTTCGTTATTGGTTGGTTCATCAAGTCAACTAATTACTGTTTTTAATGGAATTATCCCCCCATATATTATTTCATTAATTCTATTATCTATAATTAGTAGCTTTTCTTTCATCAGTCTAAAGTATTTTTCTGACCGGCAGCGGGCAATAATATTTTCAGGAAGAAAAGTCATTATTTTGAGGCGGATGTTAGGATTAAGCTACGGAAATATCCAGCTTCTTTTGCCCAACTGGAGAGTCGAAGGAGCGGATCAACCCCTTGCCTTAAGGTTGTTTCCCGGGTGGCTGACATATGCTGCGTACCCATTCTGGATTATTTCCATTATTTCCAGCTCTGTAGTGTTGTTTTTAAGTGCCTACTTTATAAAACAAAACCCCAGTGTTTTCTCATCTGAATTTAACTCTATCTTTATTTTGTTAATGGGATTTACTTGGTCTGCCCTTGCAATGATGATCTATCGTTCATCCTTGCTTGATACGCATGAAACATCGAGACTTTTATTTTACAAGTTTATATCTCGGATTATAGGGTTGCCATTAACTGAAAACATTGAGTACATTGTTTATCGTGCAAAATTAGCAGTTTACGAGACTGATAGACTTAAAGTTTCTACTAAGAACATAAAGAAATTTCTCATTTTTATAGAAGATAAAGACTTCTATAGCCACTCTGGTATTAGTTATAAGTCGCTTGCGAGAAGCCTATTGGGTGTAATTAAAATAAAGCCTCGATCTGGAGGTTCAACTATTGTCCAGCAGCTCACTCGAACGCTCTTCATTACAAATTTAAGTAAGACAAAGCGGCGGAAATTTATTGAGCTAGCATTGGCTCCTTGGATTACAAGTGTATTCAGCAAGGATCTAATTCTCGATATTTATATTTCCTCAGTGCGCTTCGAACGTCGACAGTTTGGGGTTATCGAAGCTATGGAACACTTCTGGGACGAAGTTGAATGCAGTCCTAGTAACGCGCAAGCTTTTTTTCTTATAGAAAGGGTTAGTAATATTAGGTCTAAATTGCTCGTTAATAAAATTATTGAAACAGTACTGTCTGCAAAAGAACAGGGATTAATGAGCGCTGATGATATAATAAACCTTGTTGAGTTATATAGTGAGGCTGTTGAAAATAGGAAAATAATAGCGGATCAAGCTGAATTGCTTAAATTATCTGAGGGCGTAATAAATGCTTAACAAAAGCATAAAAATCGACGTTCGTTCCTCACGCGCTTTATGCTGGCGTTAGCGATACGAAATTATATTGGAGAAGTTGATGGAGTGTGTGGCGCTTGAGTCTCCCCTAGATCAGGATGAGAGTATTGAAATTATCAATATTGATTTTGATATTGAGACTTTAGTGGTTACCGTACAGATTGACGGCCAGCGGATTGACCTTTCTTTTGATAGCCCTGCTGGCTTCCGTGTTTTAGATGAGGGTGACTTGCTTGAGTTCTGGCCGTCATGCTCAACAAATAATGGCTGGCTATACAAAATATCTTGTAGTGGCTGGCTTGATCAAGAGAGGAACCGAAAGGGGTTCCTTTCGTCTAGCAATTCTGACTTAATCGAATTCTTTATTGTTGGTTGTAATTACTGCGTTAATGTTTTGGCCTGGGAGGCTCCAAGTGTCTATGAAAGTATTCGCTAACAAACGCAGGCAGCAGATTCCAGTAAGCGTCACCCGCTTTGCAAAGAGCCGCAAAGCGGTCGCCACTTTCTTTCACTGTTGCTGCGGGCGTTGAGGCTGTAGAATTACTCTTTTTAGGAACGTATTCTACTATTTCAAATTGATTGCTTTTTAACCTTGAATCCATCTGTTCGCTGTGATCTAATAGATATTATTCACCCACGGTAAACTGTTATGGCTAACTACAAGCCTGACTTATCCTGTCAAAATAAATTCATTCCTATCAATTTCGCTGAGCAAATTCTGCCTGGCACTTTTGAGTATGCCCTTTGTTATATTGTCGAAAATAAACTCGATTTATCGGGATTTGACGCGTGGTACAACAATGACAAAACGGGCGCGGCGGCGTATCCACCTTCGGTAATGCTAAAGATTATTTTACTGGGCTATGCACATGGTTTGATCAGTAGCCGTCGGATTGCAAAGGCTTGCGAGCATAATATTTTATTTATGAGTGTGTCGGGTGATATCCAGCCGCATTACACATCTATAGCGGGTTTTGTGGCTAAAATGCATGAACAGATTGAGCCGCTTTTTACGCAAGTGCTGATGATATGTGATGAAGAAGGCTTGATAGGCCGTAACATGTTTGCCATTGATGGGTGTAAATTAAAGTCCAATGCGAGTAAAGAGTGGAGTGGCACATTCGATGAGTTAGGTCGCAAAAAAGCAAAACTAGAACGCGCAAGCAAACGTATTATTGAACGCCACCAATCACAAGATGGGCTGGGCGAAGAATTGATAACTCAGGATTTAAAACAAAAAGAAAAGCTAGATAAAAGTGCAGGTAAAATTACCGAGTTCTTAGCCACTCACAAAGAAAAAATAGGCAGTAAAGGCAAGCCTGTTAAAAGTAATATCACTGATCCAGATAGTGCGAAAATGACCACGTCAAAAGGGACAATTCAAGGCTACAACGGCATCGCGATTAATGACGATAAACACCAAATCATCCTGCAAGCACAAGCGTGGGGCTCAGTGGGTGAGCAACAAACTCTACAGCCAGCTGTTAAGCAATTAAAACAACAGCTCGATAAATTAAACACTGACAAACCCAAAGACGAGTACACGATTAAATTTTAAATTCACCGCAGACAGTGGGTTTAACAGCGAAGTGAACCTTGAATATATGGCGAAAAGTGGGTTCGATACCTACATTGCGGATAACCAATTTAGAAAACGAAATCCGCTGTTTAAAGACAGCGAAACATACGAAACAGAGCAAGAAAAGCGTCGACTAAAACGCAGTAAAGGCAAGCCACGATTATTTACCTCAGACGATTTTCATTATGATGAGGCAACGCAAACATGCCGCTGCCCTGCTGGCAATACCATGTGGCGAAGCGGGGTCAATGTAAACAGCCATAACCAGCAATACACGCGATTCTGTGGTTATTTAAGAGACTGTAAAACCTGCCCACTACAACAACAATGCATGCGAAAGCCACCCATTAAAACGGGGCGACAGGTGCAGTTTATAAATAATGAATCACGCAAAAAGCTAAGCTATATCGATAAAATGAAAGTTAAAATAGACAGCCCAATCGGACGACGACAATACAGCAAACGGCTCGGCTGTATTGAGCCGGTGTTCGGGAACATTACAGTGAATAAAGGGATGAATAAATTGACCTTACGGGGTCAAGCGAAAGTGAATGCGCAATGGCAATTGTATTGCCTTGTTCATAATATAGAAAAGCTACAAAACACAATGCATTAAAGAGAGGCAACCCCTTTCAAGCCAAAATAAAGCCACTGAAACACCCGTAAATCCTTCCAAAACGCCAGTTAAAACAATACCAAACTCCCACTTTATATTCTGCATAAAATACAGTAATCGATTGAATCAAAATAGGAACTCAGCTATGGTTTGTTTATCAATAAAAATAAATAAAAAAACGAGTTAATCTACAGGCTCGTTAGCTTTAAATATCAGAATTTGGCATATGTTTAATAGAATTAAGGACAAAAATTGAAAAATGTAATAAAAGAGTTTGAAGAGGCATCACCACTTTCAAAATTAGCTACTTTTGCTGATATAGCAACTATTTTGGGGGTCTCTGTTGCCACATTTGTGGCTGGACCTTTTTTGAGTGAAGTTACAGGGGTTGGATTTAGTGGCCCAGAATTTATAGTGGCTATACTTGTTTATTCTATTTTTGTAATGATTTTAGTGGGAATTTTTTTAGTGCTTTGGAATGGGATAAAGCTATACCGCTTAAACAGTGAAACTTCAACAGGGGATGGTATTGTATATACCTTCACATTTTTAATACTAATAGCAATATATGCATCTGTTATGTCTCCACTAAAAGGATTTATTGGAGACATAACAAATAATAGATACTTATTGCCCCTTTCAGCAGCTAGGGCTGTAAATAATATCGAAAATATCACAATTGAAAAAATTGGTGAAAAGTATGCAATTAAAGGAACAGTTTCTTTTAATAAGGATATAAATCCATTAAATTACATATCTGCCTTTTACATGTTAGATCAAAAAGAAGGCCTTTATATTCTCCATTCTGTTAAAAACTCTGAATCGTTTGAGATTAATTCTAATGGGGGCTTTGTGATACCAGGAATTGATTCTCAAGAGCAATTAAAAGAAGGACGCTTAGTTATTTTTAGAGAGAAAGATTCGCAATTTGGCGTTTATGATTTTCCTAACAATTTAAGTATTGTACCCAACAATGAACTTAGTCAGATTGAAGTTTATTCATTTCCCATAAAAAATTAAAGCTAACAACACGCCCTGAGGTGGGCAGCAAGTGCTAAAGCTCACTTTCCACCGCAAATTTTAACAGCGGTGATCCCTTACTTTTCAATGCAGCCCTTACTTTTCAATGCAGTTAAAGTAAGTTGATTCATCGTAGGGCGTATGTGTTTTCCAGCACCTAAATAGGATTCGTATCCACTTAAATGCCAATGATCTGATGATGGTATTATGGGGTTTTCCTTTGGCTTCTTGCTGCCAACTATCGTGGCCAAGTAACGATGCTTTAGCCCAAAATGAATAACGTACAGATAATCCTGCCCATTCCACAAATGTTTGCCTTAAAAATTTAGTGCATGAGTACCGCCAGTGTATCCATTCCTTTTTGCCACTGCGTTCGGTAACAGGGGCAATGCCTGCGTATTTTTGTATGTCAGCGGCGCACTTATAGCGGTCACGATTTGACCCCATAGCGGCTAATAGTCGAGGTGCTAATTGTGGGCCTGCACCTGGTAAACTATCAAAAATAGCGCGATCTGCATGTTGCTTATAAAGTGTTTTAATTTCATCATCAAATCGTGTTATTGCCAACATCAGCTGTTTAAGTTGCGGAACGAGGCATTCAATAAGCAATAAGTTTGGCGTGATCACCGCCATATCATCGGTGAGTATTTCTGCATCCTTTATTTCTTTTATCCGCTTTTCATTAATGAGTGGATAGCGGGAATTATGTTGATTAAAGAAGTCGACTGTTTTGAGCCTGCTTTCCTTTAAATAAAAAGCGCAATATGTAGTGGTCAACTAATTTTGGCCACAGTTTTAGAATCTTGATATCTAACCTCAGATTCATTTGGCGCTAAACCGGCATTATAATGATGCGGCCTAACATTGTTGTAATATCCATTTATGTAATCGCTCACGCTATATTTAGAGTCTATAAAGTTTCCATATCCAACCTTTGGCATCCATTCTGTCTTAAAACTTCTAAAAAATCGCTCCATTGGCGCATTATCCCAACAATTTCCACGTCTACTCATACTTTGTGTCATTTTATAGCGCCATAAACGTTGGCGATATTTTAAACTTGTATAATGGCTACCTTGGTCTGAATGGAACATGAGTCCTGTCGGTTTCCCTCTGCTTTCATATGTGAGTTCAAGCGCTTTTAGCGTTAAATTAGTATCTGGCGACAACGACATTGCCCAGCCAACCACTTTACGTGCAAATAAATCAATAACGACGGCTAAATAAGCCCAGCGATTGCCTGTCCAAATATACGTCACATCACCGCACCACACGGTATCTGGTTCAACAACATCAAACTGTCTATCAAGCAGATTTGGGATTTCAAGGTGTTCATTACCACCGCGTTTATATGAATGTTGAGGTACTTGGCAGCTTTCAAGCTTTAATTTAACCATTAGCTTAGCTGCACGATAACGGCTCAATTCAAAATCATTGTTCGTTGCTATCGCTGCGATTGTCCGTGCACCTGCTGAACCACCACTCATCGCATGTATTGCTTTTACTTCAGCCTCTAACCTTACTTGCTCAGGTGTCGGCGTTGTATCGCGTATGGCCCAGTATTTATAGCTGCTGCGATGCACATTGAATACGCTGCATAGCACACTAATTGGATAACGCTCTCGTTGATTCAATTTCTCAATTAATGAGAATTGTTCAGGGAGTCGGACATCAAGAGAGCGGTAGCCTTTTTTAATATATCCTTTTCTAATTCAATGCGTTGGATTTGTTTTTTAAGTTCGCGGATTTCAATTTGTTCGGGCGTCATTGGTGACGCTGTGGGTGTCTGGCCATTGCGTTCTAGCTTTAATTGAGTAACCCACTTACTGACGGTTGATTTACCCACCCCCATCGCTTTGGCCGCTTCTTCTTGTGTATAGCCTTGGTCGACTACAAGCTGAGCTGTTTCTAATTTGATTGCCGCTGAATACGTTGCGCGTTTTAATTTCGTCATTTTTTCACCCAAATTTGTATGCTTATTAGCATAACATTTCTTTCTTAATGGGTGGCCAAAATCACTGTACCACTACATACTTACGTGATTGTAAAAATGCGCTTACTTTTGATGGCGTTCTCGTACTCAATATTTGCCATACGAAAGTTGGACAACGAGAGAAGTTTGACCAATTGCTTGATAAAGAGTTTGAAGGACACATTCTTAGTTTTATGATAGAAGGTGGTAATAAAATTATTTTTGCATTTAACAATAATATACCTTCATTGAGTAAAGATGAATTATTTGATAAAGCAATCGCGTTACAAAGAATAATAAATGTACCAATGACACGTTATGCTGAACTGTTATTTAATCACGTTTAATAAAAACAAGTGACAATAACTTTAGTGGTTTAATTTGCAGCAGACGTTTGGTATTTAGGCAAGGCAGAGCCTATGGTGTTGTTCCCCATAAATAGGCGATAACGCAGCATAAATGCGCAAATATAAACAGAGTACTCATTTGGTAAACTCGATACAATATTCTGCCGCCTCCATTTGTATTTGCGTTTCATAAAAATCACTGGGTAGCTGTATATCATGTTGAAGGTGTTTTGCGCTGAGTGTTTGTATGTTCTTCATGAGTGCTTGGCGCTTTTTAATCCATTCATTTGGAAATATCGGATTATTGGTAAGGTGCGATAAAGCCCTAAATTCAAAGTATATAGTTCTGCGTATTGCTTGGGCTTCCTGCCTTGCTGATGAATGAACTGTATTTACATGATGTATTATTACGTCTCCTGCACAGGCTGTAACATCTAAGCTCTTTAACTCCGAATTTGTTAACTGGCGTTTTATATCGCACACACTTAATGGGCTACAATGAGAGCGAGGGATCACCTTTAAAGCCCCATGTTCTGCTTTTGCGTCATCTAAATATATACCTACAGTTATAATTGGTGTTTGCGTACTTACGGGCATATCACGGTGCCAATCAAAACCGTGCGTATCTTGTGAATGCTTAATTACAATTGATTCATAGGTCGGTAAAGCGGGTTCACCAATTAAAGCTTCAACGTAATTCATGAGTTTAGTATGTGCTAATAAGCAAGCGAATTGAGGTTTAAACAGAAAGAGTGAATTGATACGCGATATATATGGGGTATCCGCATTTTGGGTGATGGCAATATTATCGAGTGATTGTCCTAAAAAGTAGTGTGACTTTGCCTCATCATCTAAGTATTGACAATAATTTTTAAGTTTAGCAATTGTACTAGGTTCAATTAATTGTTTAATTAATACAAAGCCTTGCTGTTTAAACTGTTCTGATACCAAGTTAGATTGCATATTAAAAATTTCCTTTTAGTTACAAATACCTATACTTATTAGAAGGATAATCTTCGCTTAGCCATTATTTCTAAGTTTAGCTTACTAAAACTAAATAAAAAAGTTTTGAGAGTTACATTAACATCAACTACTAACAGTTAAAACACTACATTTAATCAATGTATTATAATACTCGTAGATCTTTTAACCTGAATTTTTGTTAAATAAGCTTTCCATTCTAAATTTCGTCGCTATGAAATCTAAAAATACCCTTAATTTTGGCGTCATACCTTTTCGACTTGGATATATGGCATGTAGCTCTATATTTGGACTACTCCAATAGTTTAAAACAGTTTGTATACTTGAAGAGTATGGCTCATCTTTTACTAAATAATTGGGCAACATTGCTATACCAGTATTTTTAAAGACCAGCTCTCTGGCAATAGTAAAATCATAGACCACAACTTTATTGTTTATAGGTATATTTACAGTCTCTTTTTCATGGCCTTCCAAGATCCAATTGTTTGATTGAAGATTGTTACTCATTGTAATGCACTTATAATTAATAAGATCTCCTGGTGATTCAGGCTGTCCCATATCTTTAACATATTTAGTACTGGCGTAACACTTAAGTTGAGTAGAACCTAAATATTTAGAAATAAGGGAAGAGTCAGCAAGTTCGCCGACGCGTATAGCAAGATCAAAGCCCTCGTCTATTAAATTAACCAACCTATTTGTCGTTAATAACTGAATATTAATATCGGGGTAAGCTTGCAAAAACTCAGCGAGTAATGGGCCAACTAAATGTTGACCGATAGTTACAGATGTATTTATTCGTAAAGTACCTTTAGGCTCGCCTATAAACTGACTCACAGAAATTTCAGCCGATTCGGCTTCTTCGATGATCCGTCGACAATATTGATAGTATATGCTGCCTACTTCTGTGAGTCTGAGCCTTCTTGTGGTTCGCTCTAATAAGTGAGCACTCAATGATGTTTCAAGATCTGCTATGCGACGACTGATTGTTGATTTAGGTATTTGAGTTAATTCAGCCGCCGCAGTAAAGCTGCCAGCATCAACTACATGAGCAAATAGTGACATATCATTATAATTGGTCATACGATTGTTTCATAAGTGAGATTATCATCTATATTACTCCATTTTTATTGATGCACAATAACCCATCATTTTTTTGCTTTAGAGCGTGTTATAAATATATTAGTAATGCCAATCCTTATTTTACTTAACCGGCATTATTTTTTAACTGCAGTACGTAATAAATTAATGAGCTTTGATTGTTCCATTAATGAAACAATTAGTCTCATTATAGGCTATTTATCTCTGTATATAATCAGTCTAATCTAGCTACTAATGTAAACAATAACGATAGTAGATGGAGAGAAATAATGGCACATAAAAGATATAACTCAGACAATGCGGTAATGCTTTTAATTGATCATCAAGTAGGGACTGCGGGTTGGATGAATTCTGGGCCTGTAGAAGTAATGAAGCGAAATACACTGGCACTTGCTAAGGCAGCTGCAGCACTAGGTATGCCGGTTGTATTAACAAGCAGCATGGAAGCCGATGCTCAGGGTTCTTTATTTCCTGAGCTTGAGCGTATTATTCCAGACGCTTTTGCAGCGCGTGTTAAAAGACTGGGAACAGTTGATTGTATGGCAGATCCAGATTTCAATGATGCTGTTAAACAAACAGGTAGAAAAAACTTGATCATGTCAGGGTTATTAACCGAGGTTTGTGTACTGTATCCAGCATTAAGTGCAATTGAAGAAGGTTACGAAGTTCAGGTAGTGGCAGACGCTTCAGGGTCAGGTACTAAAGTAGGTGATGATATTGCTTTAGATCGAATAAGACAGTCAGGGGCCTATGTAGCAAGTACCATTCAGATCTTGTCTGAGCTAGTCGAAGACTGGTCAACAGGAGCAGGTCCAGCAGTAATGGAAGTGTTAGGTGAGCTATATGCTGCAATAGCTGAAGAAAATTAAGCTATTATTTTAAGGCATAAAATATAAAGAGCTTATTTTGTGCCTTTCTAATTTAATTAAATATAAAGAGGTCGAAAATGAAAATTTTACATCGTGATGATTTAAAACTTGGTGGCTTTGCAGGTCTTAAAGAACATCGATTAGTAATGGATAATAGCGCCTTTTCAGGACGATCTAATCCTGGAACTTGGCAAGGAATTGGGCGTTTCATTTATTTAGCAGATGCGCAGTTTAATCCCTTAGGTGATACCACTATGCATAGCCATAAAGAAGTGGATGTTATTTCTGTTATGGTTAAAGGGCGTGTTAGTCATGAAGGGTCGCTTGAGCACGGTCAATCATTAGAAGCAGGGCAAGTACAAGTACAGCGTGCTGGCGGGCAAGGGTTTTCTCATAATGAAATAAATCCGGATAAAACTAAAAATAGGATGATACAGCTATGGGTATTACCTGAAAAAGCAGGCGCTTGTGCAGACTATAAGTTTTATGAGCTTCCTAATGAAGGCATGATGCGAGTTTATGGAGGAGATTCGAGCAACGATGACACATTTAGCAGCCGGACGCTAATTGATGTGGGTTATTTAGCTGCGGGTAAAAAAGTTAATATTCAGCAACCTTTTCTTATGTATATAACAAAAGGCAGTGGCTCTGCGAATGGTGAAATGATTACTGAGGGGGATTTAGTAAAAGGCGATAGCTTACAGCTGGATATTAAAGAAGATACTATGATCATTCTCATCAAGGAAATCATATGACAATTACCAATAATAACAAACAAGTAACTGTTATTGTTCGACACAATGTTAGGCCAGAAAAACAAGCTGTTTTTCAGTGCTGGCTCGAAGGAATAGAGAAAGCTTGTCAATTGTTTAGTGGTTTTATTGGTACCGACGTAATAAAACCACTAGATGAGAATAAACTACACTATATTTGTATTTTTCGATTCGATAATTTTTTAAATCTTGAGCAATGGATGGCATCAAATGAACGTGCACAGTGGCTTGCTAAGTGCATAGAGTTTAGTGATATTGTCCCAGAATATGAGCACTATCAGCATCATGGTATGGATATTTTACTAGGTAGCAGTCAAAATGAAGCGGGGCAGAAAATGTCACCATTAAAAATGATACTAATGACCATATTGGGTCTTTCGCTACCAGTACATTTTATTCCAGGTATAGTTGCCTCATTCATTGATACTTCTGTTGTAATAACGTTGACCTCATTGACTTTAATTGTTCCTATAATGGTACTTTTTATTATGCCACTACTCGTTAAATTATTTGGTAGATGGTTATTTTAGCCATTAACGGTTGCCATACCACATTATAGAACTTGCAAGATGTCAATTGACTTTACACAGGCTGATTTTGATGTCACTAAACGTCGGGAACTGCCTTTGTTGATTAAAAAATCACTCATTAATATTGAAAGAGGAAAATGGCATTTTCACCCTAAATACCATGGCAAAGCTCAGTTTTTTATTCATTATCACGAAGGGTTGATGTACACGTCATCTCAAATATTAAAAGCTTTAAAATCATTGTTAGAAAGTCAGATAGCACAGTTTACAATAAGATCTGAATTGAAGAAAATTGAAGCGCTATGTTATCAATTATTTGAAAATGCTGAACGTCATCACTTAATTGAAGATCACTCTTATTTTCCTGGGTTTAAAAAGATTGAGCCAAAGTTAGCTGCAGGTATAGACTTATTAGAGAATGATCATAAACGCTTGTCAACGGCATTATTTGAACTCAAAATATCTCTTAATCAGAGTTTATTAATGGGTTTTAGCTATTCTACCATTGGTAAGCTTTATCAAAGAGCTGAAACAGTTGATCTAATTTTAACTCAACATTTGTATGATGAAGAGGAAATTATTATTCCTATCTTTCTTAAATATTAGGTTCTTTGATTTGACGCTAATTTAGTGGTTCGTGCTTGTAGTTATTTTCTATATATTTATGATGAAGAGCTTAAATAGTTGCCCTATTAACGCATATAACTATTTAGCTAAATGCTATTTTGTCATACAGCTGAATAATCAAGCATATAAAAAGGAATACAAATGACTAATAAAATATTAGATAAAGGGGATCAAGCGGCAGTAGATGAAATTATTACTATAGGTTATCCGCAAAACACGGAATACCTAGACGAGTTATTATCTTGGACATGCGATCCTAATTGGCCTATTGCTGGCCCAATATATCAATATTTTATAAAGCTTGGCAAAAATGAAGTCGAAAGGGTACTTGTTGCAGCAAATAAAGCCGACAATGACTGGAGATATTCCCTTATTATTCAAATAATTTCCTGCTACGACGATGAAACATTGAATGAATGCGTAAACGATTTAAAAAAATGGGCATCAGCAACAGGCTCCGATGAATGTGATTTTGAAGCAATACGTGTTTTAACAGATAGAGAACTGATCCCAGCCGACGAAATAGCGCAGATAGCAAAGAGAAATCTGTTTGTATATAACATCTGGATAAAAGAAACACTTGAGGCTGCAAATAGGGCTCTCTATTCACTTCCTTTAGCTGAACATAAACTCTAAACTTTTATTTGCAATAGTATGATTATCATAATAAATAGACAGAGTGAGAATGAATTTAGTGTTATTAGAGTGCTGTAAACTACAGCAGTTCTAATAACATTAAGCTGAAACTATTTTAGTTACCCCAAGGGTTACTAGAATTAGAGCGTTGTTTACGATCGCGAGCACGTTGTTTAGTTTCTTTCTTTTCTATAATTCGCTTCGCATCAACAAAACTAAGTTCACACGGTTCACTAGGTTTATGATCCGCTGGGATAACACGGTCACGTGGGGGGAGTTCATATTGAACATCGTCAGGCTTAGGCAAATTTTTAAGACGGTATAGGTAAAAATTATCTACTTTCTCTTGTGCCCACTGTGTTTTACGTAAAAATTTCACCGCAGATTTTATATCGGGGTTATTTTTAAAACAGTTAAGTTGTAAATAAGCGTGCAGGAGTTCCCACCCGTATTGTTCAACCAGCTCTTCAACCACTTGTTCTAATTTTACGCCTTGCAGTGGGTTATTACTGAAAAGTTCTTGGTTGCTCATAGGTGTTACCTCGTTATTAAAATATAAATTGTATTATAAATTTAATAAGGAGGCTTTAACAGTGCAAATAGCTCAACTTTGGCAATTAACTACAACGCGACCTCTAATTTTACCTTCCATAAGTCGCTCTGCGTTATCAATTACCTGTTCTAGCGTTATTTCAGTCGAAATTTTATCTAAATAATCAGCGTTTACTAATTTAGCTAAATGATCCCATGCCTCGATTCTATCTGCTTTAGGGCGCATTACGCTATCAATACCAATAAGTGATACACCACGTAAAATAAAAGGTGCAACTGAGGCAGGTAAATCCATACCTTGTGCAAGTCCGCACGCTGTAACTACACCACCATATTTTAATGAAGCACAAATGTTTGCAAGTGTGTGGCTACCGACAGAATCTATCGCTGCAGCAAAACGCTCTTTTTGTAATGGTTTACTAGGGGTCGAGAACTCATCGCGGCTAATGATTTGTGTTGCACCTAGCTCTTTTAAATACTCGCTTTGATCTAACCGTCCTGTTGCAGCGGTTACGTTGTAACCAAGTTGATTTAGTAAATAAATAGCAAAGCTGCCTACGCCACCATTAGCACCTGTTACCAGTATTTCGCCAGACTCTGGCGTAATACCTTGTTTTTCGAGCGCTATCACGCTTAGCATGGCGGTATATCCTGCAGTGCCTATTTGCATAGCTTGTTTTGGGGAGATCCCGGCAGGTAAGGGGATTAACCAGTCGCTATTAAGTGCTGCTTTTTGTGCAAGTCCGCCCCAATGTTTTTCACCCACGCCAAAACCGTTTAAAATTACGTTATCGCCGTTTTTAAATTCATCGCTGGTAGAATTTGTAACAATACCCACTAAGTCGATACCGGGCACCATTGGGAAGCTTCGTACTACCGGCCCTTTACCTGTAATCGCTAAACCATCTTTATAATTAAGCGTGCTGTATAGAACGTTTATAGATACGTTTTCGTTTGGTAAATCACTATGTTCGATAGTAGATAATAAGGCGCTGTAGTTATTATCTTCTTTATTAATAACAATGGCTTTAATTGGCTTATTCATGGGATATCCTTTTAGACCGATCGTCTTTTAACTGGCAAATAAAAACGCATTAGGTTAATAATGCGCGTAAAAACATTTCTGTATATAAAGTAAGTGGGGTATTTGATTTTGTGAGCTTGGCACGCATAACTGCGCCTTCCCAGCCTATCCAAAAATATGCGCTCATTAGGTGTGTATTTACGCTGTTTGCAATAGTGCCTTGTTGCTTCGCTTGATTTAAGCATTCTTCTACATGATTTTGCCATGTGGTGTAGCTTTGCATTAATCTGGTTTTAAACTCATCACTCAAGTGATTGAGTTCTTGATTTAAATTGCCGACTAAACAGCCTCGTTTGTAATCGTATTTTTTCATCCCTTTAATCGCACTTTGGGTAAAATTAACAATTCGCTCAAGTGGGGGGACATCTTCTTGCTGTAAATAATGGGTAAGCTTGGCAATAAAATAACTGTCGTATGCATCGACCAATGCAATACCGTAGGCTTCTTTACTTTTAAAGTAGTGATAAAAAGAGCCTTTCGGCACCGCTGCTTTTTTTAAAATGGTATCTAGCCCTGTAGCGCTAAAACCAAATTCGGTTAGGGTTTCTAGGCCCGTGCGAATAAGTAACGCTTTAGTATCGGCGTTATCTCTGGCTATTTTAGGTGGGCGACCACGGCGTACAGGTATTGATGTATTTTTATTCATGAACTTATATTAGACCGATCGACTTTAAATAATCAAGTATAAAGTTAAATTGTTTAAAAAAAGTTCACATTGCAATAAATCGATAATCAGAAATAATTGCAATAAAAGTGTCACGATTACATTTTTATTTGGAACTTACTCAAAACACACGAGTCGTAATTTATGTACTTAAGTACATTTTAGCGATTATTAAGTCGTATTTTATTTCGCATAAAACCGGTCAAATTAAATGTTGTATGACCACTTACTTTTTTAAATGTTAATTCATTTTTGCATCAGCAGCTTAGTTAAAGTCAAACACTTTAATTGCTTTTATGATTTGAATTTTACATTTTTATTAACTATTCATTAAATGTAGATTTCACTAATGCTACACAATATATAAATAAAAAGGTGAGGATATTACCGATGAAGAGACAGAAAAGAGATCGTCTAGAAAGAGCTCATTCTCAAGGTTTTAAAGCAGGCTTAGCAGGTCGCTCAAAGGAGCTATGCCCTTATCAACAAGTAGATCCCAAATCGGAGTGGTTAGGTGGTTGGCGTGAGGCGATAGAAAATCGCAACATGTACAAAACATAATAATCTATAGTCGAATTTAAGCAAAAAGGCCTCCACGTTGGAGGCCTTTTTGTTTGTGCACTAAATTTACAACCTAAACAGTTTAAGTTGAGTCATTTAAAACGCGCTAGTGTCTTGGAACAAGCCCACTTTTAAATCTTTAGCTTCGTAAATTACTCGGCCATCGACTTCTACAGTGCCATCAGCAACACCCATAAATAATTTACGTTTAATAACGCGTTTCATTACAAGGCGGTAAGTTACTTTTTTATTAGTTGGTAAAATTTGGCCAGTAAATTTAACTTCACCTACACCTAGCGCACGG